>CAZNFI010000278.1:0-1533 GCA_964572185.1 uncultured Pseudomonadales bacterium | reverse complement strand
TCGGCCTGACCGAGGGCAACATCTTCCAGGGCGAGCTCACCCTCGACCAACTGTTTTTCAACCGCCCGTTCCCCGGCTACGGGCAGTACCGCATGCCGGTGAAAAACCTGTACATGTGCGGCTCGTCGACCCATCCGGGCGGCGGCGTTTCCGCCACCTGCGGCGCCAACGCGGCGCGCGAGATACTGATGGACCTGCGCCGCCCCAACACGGTGCCGGAAGACGACTTCTACGATGAATAGGCCATGAACCCGACCGATCGTTTCGCCGCGGAGCGGCCGCGGCTGTCGCCCTTCCATGCGCGGCTGGCGGAGCTGAACATCCGCGATGCCTGGTCGGCCTGGAACGGCTACAAGTTCGCCGACTGTTACTACGATGCGGAATACGAGTATTTCTGCGTGCGCAACCGCGTCGCCACCTACGACATCTGCCCGATGCAGAAGTACGGGATCAGCGGGCCGGATGCCCTGGCCATGCTGAACCGCATGGTGACCCGCGACGTGGCGAAGATCGGCCTGAACCGGGTCGGCTACTGCCTGTGGTGTACCGACGAAGGGCGGCTGATCGACGACGGCACCATTTTCCGGCTGGCCGCCGACCGCTTCATGCTCACCTGCGGCAGCCCCTGCGGCGCCTGGCTGGCCAGGAGCGCGTTCGGGTTCGATGACGTCACGGTCACCGACCGGAGCGATGACGTGGCGGCGCTTGCGGTGCAGGGGCCCAGCTCCTGCGCGGTGCTGAAACGGATGGGCCTGGACGGCGTGGAAACCGCCAGGCCTTTCGACATCAGGCACTTCGACTTTCAGGGCGGGAAGCTCATGGTGTCCCGCACCGGGTTCACCGGCGACCTGGGATACGAACTGTGGGTGACCCGCGACCTTGCCCTGCCCATGTGGGATGCGCTGTACGCGGCCGGCGAACCCTATGGCATACAGCCATACGGCGAGGCGGCCACCAACATGGCGCGGCTCGAGGCGGGTTTCATCATGCCGGCGATGGAGTTCAACGAGGCGCTGAAAACCGTTCACTTCGAACACGACCAGACGCCCTTCGAGTTGAGCCTCGACTGGCTGGTGGATTTCTCCAAGCCTCATTTCAGCGGCCGCGAGGCGCTGCTGCAGGAGCAACGCAGAGGGCCGAAATACCGCCTCGCCCGGCTGGAGGTGGAAGGCAACCGCCCGGCGGAGGGCTCCCACATCTACCGCGACAGGCGCTGCACGAAGAAGATCGGTTACGTCACCTCGGCCATGTGGTCGCCGGCCGTCAAGGCGAACATCGCGCTGGCAATGATCGAGCCACGTTACCTCGACGGCGACCTGTGGGCCGAGATCTACTACGAGAAGGAACTACGCCACTACAACCGCGTGGCCCGATGCACCCGGCGGCAAAAGCCTTTCTGGGCACCGGCCCGCAGCCGCGCCACACCCGCTGACGATTGACAACGAAGCCCGGTAGGTATAGGTAATTCTGCAGGGAGGTGATGGCCTGATGCAAGCCGCAACCACCGCCGCGGCCGACCTCCGGTTGCACCGA
>CAZNFI010000277.1:0-1593 GCA_964572185.1 uncultured Pseudomonadales bacterium | reverse complement strand
CCTTGTCGCCGATCACGAAGCAGCGGACATCGGCACCGCCGGCCTCGGCAATGTACTCCTGCACCATGATGTTGACATCGATGCCGAAGAAGGCCTCCATGACGCTCTCCGCGGCTTTGCGGGTCTCGCACAGCACCACGCCCACGCCCTGGGTTCCTTCGAGCAGCTTCACCACCAGCGGCGCGCCCCCGACCATGTCGATCAACCCCGGTATGTCGTCTGTCGTGTGCGCAAAGCCGGTCACCGGCATGCCGATGTCGCGTCGAGCCATCAGTTGCATGGAACGCAGCTTGTCGCGGGAGCGCGCGATAGCCACGGATTCGTTGACCGCGTAGACGCCCATCATTTCAAACTGGCGCACGACGGCAGTACCGTAAAAGGTAATCGATGCGCCGATTCGGGGGATCACCGCATCGACCGGCGGCAGCGGCTCGCCCCGGTACCGGATCGAAGGCTTTGCTGTCGCCATGTTCATGTAGCAGCGCAAGGTGTCGATCACCGAGGATTCGTGGCCTCGCGCGTGGGCCGCTTCCAGAAGCCTGCGTGTCGAGTACAGCTTCCGGTTGCGGGAAAGGATGATTATGTTCAATGCTCTTCCTTGTCGGTTTGCTCGCTATCGTCGAGCGTTTCTTCGCTTTTCCGCCCTGCGGGCAGTCAGGTAGGATCGTCCCGGGTCGACCACGAAACGCCGGCGTACGGCGATGCGGCCGATCAGCATTGGAAAGCTCATTGCATGGCGGGCGGTGAGCGTCAACTCCACCGGCCATTCGTCTTCGCCAAGGCGCAACGCCGTCTCTATGAGATAGCGCTCCTCGGCCCGTCCGCCGGAATTGCGCACCGTTCGCCGGCCCTTCACCGGTGCGCGAAAGGGTGCGGAGGCGTTGGGCAGGTCGCGCCTGTCCAGTTCGAACTCCACCCAGTCGGCGCCATCCACCTGCAACGGCCTGATTCTGGTGGCATGCAACGCAGAGGTGCGGGCGCCGGTATCGATTTTCGCCTTGATGGGGGCCGGGTGCAACAGGGGCAGCACTACCCACTCGCGCCAGCCGATGGTGCGTTTCATCGCGGCCGGAACCTTACGGGAAGGCTCTCACGGCCGCAGGTGCGGGCGCTTTGTCCATCAAATGCCTGCCGGGTCCAGGTGAATGTGAAGTCGAAAAGACGACTACATGCGTGGGACTTGCCGGTGCAGATTGGAAAGATTGTACGGCAACTTCCGTCAATGCGCGTCGGTTTCGAGCGGGTGGGCTCGCGACGACAGATTTCGATCGGCGTCAGCTATAGAATGCGCTGTCATTGTTGGCGGGCCGTTGGCGAGGAAGATTGAGCGACAGCAGCCTTGCACGGTATTGGGGACAGCCACAAAATGAGCCTGATCGACAAGTTCCGCCTGCCGCTCTTCGCACTGCCGGTGTGTTTGCTGGTCTGGACGTCCCAAGCCGCCGTCGAAGTCGAACGAGATGCGGTGGTTGAGGCGCCATTCAACCCGGCCACCTCGTGGCATGAGTCGCTGGCGCATCATCGCAACGTCATCCAGGACGACATTTGGTGGAGCGTCACAGGCCGCGAAATGGCCTGGATGCACAAAAACGC
>CAZNFI010000276.1:0-1670 GCA_964572185.1 uncultured Pseudomonadales bacterium | reverse complement strand
CTGATGTTCCTTGCATGTCAGCGTCCCGGCGCGCCGGGTTCCCGACTCCTAGTGTTCTGTCGCCACGCCCAAACCATTGCCAGGTTGCAGTGTGCCGGCTAACGCACCGCGGCGGCGGCCTGGGCCAGCCGTTGTGCGGCTGACATGAACTCGTCAAATGTCGCGGACTTGGTGTCCACGGCGGCCTGCGCGCAACCCGCCGCCTGGTAACCACCGAGCCAGTCCTGCATTTCCCCCAAAGATGCATCGCTGGCAACCCGTCCACGGATGCTCGTGGGCACACTGCGGCCGGCCTGTTCGTCGATGACCTCGCTGCCGCGCGTCACTTCCTCGGGCGACAGGCCAGTCGGGTGCCAGTAGTCGGCGTACCTGGCGACGCGGCGCAACGGTGCAGGCGCCGTACCCCGGGAGCCGATCCACAGCGGTATGCGCGGTTGCTGGACAGGGCGTGGTCGAAAGCGCATCTTGCGAAACCTGTGATACTCGCCATTGAAGGCAACATCGCCTTCCGCGCTCCAGCAAGCCTGCATGACATCGAGCGCCTCGTCGGTGTACGCGCCCCGCCGCTCGTAGAGATGCTGCCTGCCCAGCGCAAAGAACTCCGCCCGCGCCCAGCCGGTGCCGATGCCCAGGTCGACGCGCCCACCGGACAGCGCGTCGATGCCGGCCAGCATCTTGGCGGTGAGCACCGCATCCCGGTAGGGAACCACCAGCACACCGATGCCGAGACGAACCTTCTCGGTGATGCCGGCGACATAGCCGAGCGTGCTGATGGCCTCGAGCCAGCAATCGCCATACACCGGCTGAAAGATCTCGAATCCCACCACATGGTCGGTGAGCCACAGCCCATCGAAGCCCATCTGCTCAAGCTCCGCGCAGCCCGCGGTGGCCTGCTCCGCATACGGCCCCTCGTTGGGAACCACGATGTCTACACGCAACTGCTTTCTCCTCTGCTGACGCCAAACTCAGGCGACCCATGCCCCGCGGGACGGCGCCTCGTGTCCCCGCGACCAAAACTCGAGCCTTCGCGACAAAACATGAACGCCCTCGTGACGAAAACTCGCGCTCTCGCCCCGCAAGTCAGTGACGGGCCGGGGCCAGGCAAGCTCAACCCGCCTTTTCCAGGCCGCGCAGCTTGCGGTTGTACCAGGAACGCACCTCCCCCTCGCGCAATGTGCACCGGTACAGCACCGACGCGGCCGCGTAGTGCTTTTTTGTTGCCTTGGGCGCCTTCCGGACTTCGGCGCGAAACGGCGCATACTTCTCGCCCAGCATCTTCTGGATGCGCCGGTTCTCGGTTTCGTCCTGCACCACCTCTGCATCGCAGTTCATCACCACCGCCTTCAGGTCGGCCCAGCGCTCGCCGGATTCCACCAGCAGGCAAACGCGGCGGTCGCGGGCGATGTGTTTCGCCTTGGCCGACCTTGCCCGGGTTCTCAGGTACACGGCGCCGTTCTCGTAGACATACCACAACGGTGTCATGAACGGCTGGCCGGATTGGCGTGTCGTGGCGAGAATCACCGTGTGACTGTCGGTCAGGAACTGGTCGATTTCTTCCCGGGTCAGTTGAACCCCCATTCGAATACTCCTGTTCGGTTGTCTTTTTGGAACCCTAAACCCGCATATTGCACCAAGCCGCTTGTTCTATTGCCGAGTTTTGTTTGTATTGG
>CAZNFI010000275.1:0-1742 GCA_964572185.1 uncultured Pseudomonadales bacterium | reverse complement strand
AGTTCCGCTTTCGCCACCTTCTCGGTCGGCGTTTTCGGCAGGCTGTCGAGGAAGCGGATGTGCTCCGGCACCATGTAGCCCGCCATTCTGCCGGTGCAGTATTCCTGTAAAGCCGGGCCCGTGAGTTCGGCGCCCGGTCGCAGCACGAGGGCCACGGCCACCTCCTCTTCCGAGTACTCGCTGTCGACGCCGTAAGCCGCCACCTCCAATACCGCCGGGTGCCGCTCGATGACGTTCTCGATCTCCAGCGCGGAGATGTTCTCCCCCCGCCGGCGGATGACGTCCTTCTTGCGGCCGACGAAATACAGGTTGCCCGCCGCGTCGAGCCACCCGAGGTCGCCGGTGTGGTACCAGCCGCCGCGCAGCAGTTCGGCATTGACCTCGGGCATGCGCAAGTAGCCGATCATCATCTGGTTGCGGTCGTCGGGCCGCGTGACGATCTCGCCCGCCCGGCCCGTTCCGAGTTCGTCGCCGTCGTCGTCGAGGATGCGCAGCCGGAAACCCGGCGCCGCCTCGCCGCAACTGTCGGGCGGATAGGACTTGCCGCGCCGCTGGAATACCGAGATGCCGCCTTCCGTGCTGCCGTACCCTTCCAGCAGTTCCAGGCCGAAACGCCGTTCGAAATCCGCCTTGAACGAAGGCATGGGCACGCCCCAGGCAAGCCGCACCGGGTTGTCGCCATCGTCCGGCCGTTCGGGCCGGTTGTAGATGAACGTGAGCGTCGCGCCCATGAAGTCGAAGACCGTGGCGCCGAAGGCGCGGATGTCATCCCAGAAGCGGCTGACGCTGAACCGGGGCGCCAGCGCCGCCGTACCCAGGGTGACCGTGGCGAGCACCACGGTGCCGACGGTGGCGTCCCAGTGATAGAGCGGATAGGGGCAGTAGTAGACGTCTCCGGCACCGCCTTCCAGGGCCGCCGCCATGGCAACGGCCTGGCCGACCAGGTAGCCATGGGACAGTTGCACGGCCTTGCTGATCCCGGTGGAGCCGGAGGTGAACACGATCATCGCCACGTCTTCCCGCGCCACCGCCGCGCGCGCCGGCGGTTCACCCGCGGGCAGCCGCTCGAAGTGCAGAACTTCGACGCCCTCTGCCTCCGCCACGGGCGAATCCGCGGCACCATGCAGCAGTAGGCGCCGCACGTGGGTCAACGACGGCAGCACTTCGAGCACCTGCTCGACGAAGGGCGCAGCCACAATCAGCGTGTCGCTTTCCGTCAGGTTGAGAGCGGCGGCGAGTTGTTCCCCACGGAATTCCACGTTCATCGAGGCCCAGACCGCGCCCAGGTGGGTGATGGCGAACCAGGTTGCGACTGCCGCTTCGGAGTTTGGAAAGAACGTGGGGACTATGGCGCCCGGCTCGATGCCGGCACCTGCAAGCCGGGCGGCAAGCAATCGATAGATTCCGTCGAATTCGCGATAGGTCGCGCTGCCTTCCCGGAAACGCAGGAAATCCTTGTCGGGACACGATGCGAACGCAGTGTCGAAACTCTCGAGTATCGAATTCGCTGCGGGCGCTTCGAACGGGGCGGCGGGCATCAATCCTCTCCGCCGTGCAGGGAGCATTCAACACTGCCGGTACCGGCGCCAACCGGATCTCCTCCCCGGCGATTGCGCGCAAATCCCCTCATCGGGTTCCGTACAGCCGCCAAGCCCCGATCGTCAGCACCGGCGCCACGAACAGAAAGATCCCGAACCAGGCCAGGGTGCCGTACCCCTGCGCCACCAGGGCGACGATGCCGA
>CAZNFI010000274.1:0-1780 GCA_964572185.1 uncultured Pseudomonadales bacterium | reverse complement strand
GTGGTAGTCGAGATGGTCGTGTCCGAGGTTGGTGAACGCGGCCACCCGGAAACGGCATCCGTCCACCCGGTGCTGCACCAGCCCGTGCGAGGAGACCTCGACGGCCGCCGCGCTGTCTCCCCGACGCAGTGCTGATGCCAGCAGACGCTGCAGATCGGTTGCCTCCGGTGTGGTGAGCGTGCCTGTCAGCGTGCCGATCTCGGCCGCGCCGGCACCGGCCGTTCGCAGCAGCCCCGCAAGGAGGTGAACCGTCGTGGTCTTGCCGTTGGTGCCGGTGACTCCAGCAACGTCGAGGCGCCGGCTGGGGTGCCCGTGCACCGCGGCGGCGGCGGGTCCCAGCGCGGCCCGCACCGACTCGACGACCAGGCAGGGCACTCCTGCCGGTGTCGGGCGCTCCGCGAGCAGCCCGACCGCGCCGGCATCCACGGCATCGCCTGCGAAGCGGTGGCCGTCGTGAGCCTCGCCGGGAACGCACGCGAACAGCGAACCGGGCCCCACCCGGCGGCTGTCGTGCTCGATGTCGTGCACCGCGATCGAACCTGCCGGTGAGGGATCCTGCCGGTTCGGGCTGGGCCACACCACGTCGGCACCCAGCGCCCGGGACAGCTCGACCAGGCCGATCATGCTCGGGTCCCTCCGGCATCGGCCGCTGCGGCGGTGACGCTCGAGTCCGGCGGGGCCTCGGTCGTCGTCGTCGGCACCGTCGCGGGTTCGGCGCGCCGCCGTTCCCCGAGCCCGGCATCGAGGACAGCCGGGATTCGCAACGGGCGCAGCGAGTACTCCGCTATGTCGCTGACGGCTGGCGCCGCCAGCCTGCCTCCCGAGATCACGTCTCCCTTCGGCTGGTCGATCACGACCAGCACGACGAGGGCAGGCCCGTCGTCGTTGCTGACGATCCCCGCGAAGGTCGCGGTGTGATGGCGGCCGACCAACTCGTTCCTCTCGTTCACGCACTCGTAGCCGATGTCGCAGGGCTGCCACGCCGTGCCGGTCTTGCCGGCGACCGAGAATCCCTCCACGACGGCCTGCTGGCCGGTACCTGACAGCACCACCGACTCCAGCATCCGCATCAGCGACGACGCCATGTCCGAGCTGAGGATGCGCACCGGCGCCGGACTCTCCTCGGTGGGTGGACGGGTGCCGTCGCTGATGAGCCGCAACGGCACCCGCACCCCGTCGTTGGCGATCGTGTTGTACACCTGCAGCATCTGCAGTGGAGTCACCGCCAGCCCCTGGCCGATCGCCATATTGGGCAGGCTGAGCCCGTTCCAGCGGCTCAGCGGGGGCACGATCCCCTTCGACTCGCCCTTGAAGTCGAGAGCGGTGCGGGAACCGAAGCCGAAGGCGCGGATGGTCTGGTACAGACGCTCCTCGCCGGTCATCTGAGCCATCTTGATCGTTCCGATGTTCGAGGACCGGGTGACGATCTCGGTGGGAGTCCATTCGACGTCCGGATGGGTCGGGGTGTCCTCGAAGCGATGCTCCCAGATGGTGAGGTACGGCGGCACCTCTATCTCCACGTGCTCGAGCACCGCCCCGCTCGACAGGGCAGCAGCCGCAGTCACCGGCTTGAAGACGGAGCCGGGCTCGTAGGTCCAGGTGGCGGCCAGGTTCTGGCGGGTGCAGTCGACGATGCCGTCTGATCCGCGGGCGACGTTGGCCATGGCGACAATCTCCCCGGTGGCGGGAAGCGAGACCAGCGCCACCCCGGAGGATGCGCCTGCGGAGGCCACGACGTCGAACAGCATCGATTCGGCCTGGAACTGGACGTTCCGGTCCA
>CAZNFI010000273.1:0-1856 GCA_964572185.1 uncultured Pseudomonadales bacterium | reverse complement strand
CCGCGTCAGTGCTGGGCCTGTTGGTACTGGTACTGGTCTGGCAGGAAGTGCGCATCGGCAAGATGAATTACCTTGCCGGGGCATCGGCTGCGGAAATGACGCAGATGGAGGAAGACCTGGGGCCGGCACTGAGTGCGCGCAACGAACTCGTACGCTTTCGCGATCGCAATGAAGCCCTGGCGCGCATCCTGAACGAACCGTCCCAGGCACGCATTATTGGCTTGGCGGATCAGGCGGTGCCCGGAGATTCCGCCAGTTTCTACCAGTGGCGTTATCAGCAGCGCGAGTTGCGCATGACCGTGGAAGACCCCGACCTCGACCCCATTGCCTATGTGCGCGCCCTGGAGGCGGTACCGATATTCGACCAGGTGCAGGTGGGTCAGTCACGCCGCAACGACCGGGTCGAAATCACGCTGAGGGTGCGCCAGTGAATGCCCTGAAGCGCCTTTTCCAGGACTTTCGCACGGAACTTGGCGTCAATGCCCGGCTGCGTGGCGGCGTTTGGGTGATCGCGGCGGTGGTGCTGTTCTACCTGGCGCTCGTCCAGTCCGACCGTGTGGCGGTTGCGTATGACGGCTACGCTGTAGAAGCGGGGCGGCTTGCCCGGGCACAGGGCCTGCTCGAAAGGGAAGACTGGCCACAGTTGCTGGAGGCTGAACGTGCGGCCAACCAGACCCTAGAGTCAGCGTTCTGGCAAGCGGAGACCCAGGGTCTTGCCCAAGCGCAGATGCAGGCCGCCCTCGCCGGTATCGCAGAAGCGCTTGACCTGCGGGATGTGCGCATTCAACCGGGGCTGATTCAGCCGGTGCCCGATGTGCCGGAAATCTGGCGTGTACAGGCCCAGTTCAGTGCGGGTCACAACTCCGGCACGCAACTTCAGGTATTGCATGCACTGGCGACCTATCCGAAGAAACTGGTCGTAGACCGTATCGACATGGTGCGCGGCAGGGCGCGGCTTGTGGTCATTCTCTCGGCTTATTTCGTCGGCCTGGATGCCGGGCCGGAACCGGAGTAACAAGGTGGCCTCAGTACCAGACGGATTGACGGGTTTGCGCGAGGTTGCCGCACGTTACCGGGTTGCATGGTTGTCGGCGCTCGGCGCTCTGGCGGTGGTGTTGCTTGCGGCACTGCTCATTCCGGTAGGTCTGCCGGATGCGAATGCGACAGGGGATTGGGGGCCGACGTTGGCGGATTCACGGGTGGAGGCGGTGCAGCCGGAGGACTTGAGCGCTTTTCTTGCCAGCCGGCGTTGGGGCGTGGTGCTGCAGGACCTCATCGACGAAGCGGCGGCCGCAGCGGCTGCATCGGCCCTGGCGGCACAGGAGTTCGAGATGACTCAGAAACTCGCCGAGATCGGTTTCGTCGGCCTGATGGTGGAGCCACGGGAGTACGCCGTATTGCTGGTGCTGCCGGATGGTAAAATCTCCCGCCTGGCCGGGGGTGATACACTGCCGGATGGGCGTGCTTTGGTGTCCGTCACCGACAACTCCCTGACGCTCGAAGAAAGCGATGGGCAACAGGAGGTGTTGCCACTGTTTCCGCGGGTACGTACGGAGTAGAAAACGATGATTGTCCGCATCTGCATGGCGCTCGCGGTGCTGATCCTGGCCGGCTCCTGCTCCACGCTGGGGGTTGACCCGTTTCCGGACCCGATCCGGGAGCCCAAGCCGGCGGTTTCGACCGAAGACGGTGTGGCCGGAAATGCCGACGGGACAGCAGCAGACGATGGCCTGCGGCTCGCGCCGACCCCAGGTGTCGTCATCCAGAAAACCATTGCCGAAGGCATTGCCAACCGGCTGGGGCAGAACCTGCGCGGCGACCCCATCCAGGTGAGTTTCCACGACGTACCCCTGGTC
>CAZNFI010000272.1:0-1892 GCA_964572185.1 uncultured Pseudomonadales bacterium | reverse complement strand
CTGGACGACGCGGCGACCTACGAGCTGCTGTCCTCCGGCAACACGACCGACGTGTTCCAGCTGGAGAGCGCCGGGATGCAGCGTTACATCGAGAAGCTCAAGCCGTCGAATATCGGCGACATCGCCGCCATGATCGCGCTGTACCGCCCCGGCCCGATGGAGAACATCGACCGGTTCATCGACGCCAAGCACGGGCGCGCCGCCGTGACCTATCCGCATCCCAGCTTCAAGGAACTGCTGGACGAAACATACGGCATCATCGTCTACCAGGACCAGGTGCTGCTGATCCTGCAGCAGTTCGCCGGCTACACCCTGGGAGCGGCGGACATCGTGCGCAAGGCCATGGGCAAGAAGATCGCCTCGCTCATGGCGCAGGAGCGCGACAAGTTCGTGGAAGGCGCCATGGCCAAGGGGTTCGAACGGCCCCTGGCCGTCGAGATATTCGATCTGATCGAACCCTTTGCCGGCTACGCCTTCAACAAGGCCCACAGCGTTAGCTACGCGCTCATCTCGTACTGGACCGGCTATTTCAAGGCCCACTACCCGGTGGAGTACATGGCCGCGGTGCTGAACGCCCGGCTGGACAACACGGACAGGACCATCAGCTCCATCAACGAGTGCTTCCGGCTGAACATCGACGTGTGGCCGCCCGACGTGAACCGGTCCGGCGAGTTCTTTACCATCGACCACGACGCGGAGGGCCGGGCCGGGCTGCGCATCGGGCTGGCGGCCATCAAGAACGTGGGCGAGGGCGCGGTCAGGCCGCTGGTGGACGACCGGAAGGAAAACGGCCCGTTCGAGACCATCGACGATTTCTGTCGGCGGGCCGGCGGCGCCAACCTGAACAAGCGCACCCTGGAGTACATGGCTAAGGCCGGGGCATTGGATTCCCTGGGCAAGCGCGGCGCCATCCTGTCGGCCCTCGACCGCATCGTCGCCACGGCCCAGCGCGAGGCGCAGATGCGCAGCAGCGGCCAGAGCAGCCTGTTCGGCGGCGGGTCCGGTGCGGCCAGCGCGGGAACGGGTGGCCCGGCTGCCATGGAGCCGGGGATCGTGCTGGAGAATCACGACGCTTCCCCGGAAGAGAAGGCAGGATGGGAGCGCGAACTGCTGGGCGTGGCCCTCTCCCACAACCCGCTGAAGGCCCTATCCGGGGCGAACACGGGTGGATCGATCGTGTCCCTCGACCAGCTCAGCGAGGAGATGCAGGGGCAGCAGGTCAACGTGCTGGGCATCGTGAACACGGTCGCCGAGCGTGCCCGCAGGGACGGGCAGCGGTTCATCATCGTTGGGCTGGAACTGCTGGGCGGCGTGGTGGAGGTGACCGTCTGGCCCGAGGCGCTGCAGCGCACCGAGGAGATCTGGGTCCCGGGCCGCACGGTGCGGGTCGTGGGGCGCGTGCGCCTGCGCGGCGACCAGCTCGAGCTGGCCTGTGACGACGCGGAACCGTTCGTGGCCGACCAGCCGCCGACGGTGACAGCCAGCACCAACGGAAACAGCGGCTCTTCCCCGAGGGCCAACGGTAACGGCGGCTCCTCCCCGAAGTCCAACGGCAACGGGCAGTACCGGAACGGCAACGGCCGCTACAACGGCAACGCCAATGGAAACGGCAACGGCAACGGCCACGGCAACGGGCACCACGGTGGCAGCGATGCGCCCGCCGCCCCGCCGCCGGACCGCTCCAGCAACCGGATGGTGCAACTGGCCGTCACCGAGTCGGAGGACCCGCAGCACGACGCCATGCTGCTGCGGGAGGTCATCGGCGTGATCCTGGAGTATCCCGGCCGGGATAAGGTCAATCTCGAGATCCGCACCGCCGGAAAGCGCATCCTGATGGAACTGCCGGTTGTCAGCACCGGCTACTGCGATCCGATGCGGGAGCGGCTTGAGGA
>CAZNFI010000271.1:0-1911 GCA_964572185.1 uncultured Pseudomonadales bacterium | reverse complement strand
GTCGAGGGCTTCGCGCCAGTGCCCGCGGTAAGTGAGATCGTTCCACTCGGGGATGAGGTTGTGGATGGGGCAGCCGTCGTTCGACTGGCAGAACGGCACGCCGCAATCCATGCAGCGGGCGCCCTGCCGGGTCAGGCGGGAGACGTCATGACCGGTATAGATTTCCTTGAAGTCCAGCGACCGCTCGGTGGCGTCGCGATAGGGCGCCGCGTCCCGGGCGTAGTCCATGAAACCCGTAGTTTTGCCCATGCTGACTACCCGGCTGCCATAGCCGTCTTGCGCTGTTCCAGCACCCGCTTGTAGTCCACGGGCATGACCTTGACGAACTGCGTCGTGCTGTGCTGCCAGTGTTCAAGCAGGGCACGGGCCACGGTAGACCCGGTAAATGCCAGATGCCGCTCGACCAGGTTACGCACCTCGGCGAGGTCGGCTTCGCTCTCGAGCCGCTCGAGTTCCACCATTTCGGGATTGCACAGGCTGTCGAAATCTCCGGCCGGGTTCCAGACATAGGCGATGCCGCCGCTCATGCCGGCCGCGAAATTTCGCCCCGTCGGCCCGAGGATGACCACCCGGCCGCCGGTCATGTACTCACAGCCGTGGTCGCCCACCCCCTCGATGACGGCATGCGCACCGCTATTGCGCACACAGAAGCGCTCCGCGGCCACGCCGCGAAAGAAACACTCTCCACTTGTCGCGCCATAGAGCACCACATTGCCCACCAGCACGTTGTCCTCCGGGGTGAACGGCGACTCTTTCGGGGGATAGACGATGAGACGCCCGCCGGAGAGGCCCTTGCCGACGTAGTCGTTGGCATCGCCCTCGACTTCGAGCGTGACGCCGCGAGCCAGCCAGCAGCCGAAGCTCTGCCCGGCACTGCCGCGGAACTTGAAGTGAATGGTGCCGTCGGCGAGCATCTGCGGCCCGCGGCGCCGGATGATGGCGTTGGACAGCATGCCCCCGACCACCCGGTTGGTATTGACGATGGGCAACTCGTGGTAGACCTTCTCGCCGCGTTCCAGGGCCGGCCCGGCCAACTCGATCAGGGTGTTGTCCAGGGCTTTGTCGAGGCCGTGGTTCTGCTCGTGTGTGGCATGGGCACCGAGAAACTCCGGGGGTTCCTCGGGCGGCGCCAGCATTTGCGCAAGATCTACCCCCCGTGCTTTCCAGTGCTTGACCGCGTCTGCGACGTTGAGCGCATCGACCCGTCCGACCATCTCATTGACGGTGCGGAAGCCGAGGTCCGCCATAATCAGCCGCAATTCCTTCGCCACCATGAAGAAGTAGTTGATGACGTGTTCCGGTTCACCTTCGAATTTCTCGCGCAACGCCGGGTCCTGGGTGGCGATGCCGACCGGGCAGGTATTGAGGTGGCACTTGCGCATCATGATGCAGCCGAGCGTCACCAGCGGCGCCGTGGCGAAGCCGAATTCCTCGGCGCCGAGCAGGCAGGCGACGGCGACATCGCGGCCGGTCTTGAGCTGCCCGTCGGTCTGCAACACCACCCGTGAGCGCAGGTTGTTGACTACCAGGGTCTGGTGCGCCTCGGCGATGCCCAGTTCCCAGGGTAGCCCGGCGTGCTTGATGGAGGTGAGAGGCGATGCGCCGGTGCCGCCCGAATCGCCGGCGATCACCAGGTGGTCCGAGCGCGCCTTGGTGACGCCCGCGGCCACCGCGCCCACGCCGACCTCGGCGCCGAGCTTGACGCTGATGCGGGCTTCGGGGTTACCGTTCTTCAGGTCGTGGATGAGTTGCGCGATGTCCTCGATGGAGTAGATGTCGTGGTGCGGCGGCGGGCTGATCAGCCCTACCCCCGGCGTCGAATGGCGAATGCCGGCAATGATCTCGTCCACCTTGTGCCCCGGCAGTTCGCCGCCCTCTCCGGGCTTGGCGCCCTGCACGATCTTGATCTGC
>CAZNFI010000270.1:0-1932 GCA_964572185.1 uncultured Pseudomonadales bacterium | reverse complement strand
AGAACCACTGGCGCAGCAGGTTGCCGCCCTGCCAGGCCGCATCGACCGCGAGGCCGAGCACGTAGTAGAGCAGAATGGTCATCGGCATCGTGGCGATGCCGGCAATCAGGCCCACCCTTACCCACTTCATGGTGGCCGGCGTCACCAGCCTGTCGTCCACACCCAGCATTCAGGAATTTCCTTCGCCGCCGCCGCGCAATTCTGCACCAGTTTCCGCAACTCCGCAGCAGCCCCGAAGACCGCGTATATGATGGCGGCCGTACCAACAGGGCCATTCGATGATCGACATTGACCGCAGCGCCGGCGCGCGCATAGGGCAGATCCAGCTCGCAACGGATGTGACGGTCCGGCATTTCTGGACCTACATGTACGCATCCCTGATCTGCATCGGGATGATGACGAACATGAACTTTTCCCAGCCCTACATCCTCACCGAGCATCTCGGGATAACGGACCAGGGCGTTGCCGGGGCCATTACCGGGCAACTCACCGGGATGACCGAGGTCATCGCCCTGCTGCTGATCTGGCCCTGCGGGATGCTGGCCGACCGCATCGGCCGGCGACCGGTCATCATGCTCGGTATCGGCCTGATCGGACTCAGCTACGCCATGTATCCCTGGGCCACGGAAGTCATTCACCTGATGTACTTCCGGATCATCTTCGGTGTAGGCGTAGCGGCGGTTGCATCCATGACCGCCACGATCCAGAACGACTATCCGGTGGAATCCTCGCGCGGACGCGTGGTCGGATTCAGTTCGGCGTTCAACGCCCTGGGCATTGTCTTCGCAACGCGACTCGTTTCAGCCTTGCCCAAATGGCTTCAGGACGCCGGCCTGGATCCCGTTGCCGCAGGCCGCTACGCCTATGGCGCGGCAGCCCTGGTGTGCTTCATTTCCGTTCTTGTCTTCCGCTTTGGCCTCAAGGGCGGTGTGCCGGAGTACACGCACAAGCGTCCGCGGTGGTCCGAACTCGTGGCGGCCGGGTTCCGCCAGGCGAGAAACCCGCGCATTCTGCTGGCCTACGCCACCGCGATGACGTCACGGGGCGACATGGTCGTGGCCGGATTGTTCGTATCGCTTTGGGCCACGATGGCCGTACAGGCGGCCGGCGGAGAAGCCGCGGTCGCGCAATACCAGGTGTTTCTGCCCTTTGCGGTCATGCAGGTCTTCGCGGTAGCCTGGTCGTTCATCTTCGGATCCATTCTCGACCGGATCAACCGGGTTGGGGGGGCGGCCCTGTCGCTCGCGCTATCGGTCGTCGCCTACGGTGCGCTTTACTTCGTGGAGTCGCCGCTCGACCTGCGCATGCTGCCTCTGTTCGCCTTGTTGGGCGCAGCGATGGCCGGAGCCATCATGAGCAGCATGGCACTGGTCGGTCAGGAGGCGCCGCCGCGCGAGCGGGGCGCAGTGATCGGCCTGCTGAGCGTGTTCGGCTCCATAGGAATCATACTGGCGGCAGGCGTTGGAGGCGCGCTGTTCAGCGCGTCCACACCCTGGGCGCCGTTCCTGCTCATGGCCGGCGCGCAGGCGGTACTGCTCGTTTGGGCGTCGATGGTCTGGCTGCTGGCGCCGGGCGGTTCCAGGTCAGCCGCTGACACAAGCAGTTCCTGATCCGCCGGCGGGTCCAGGACCGTCTGCGAACGGCCGTCCGCCCAGCAAACGTCAACGCGATCAACGCCGTCTCGGCTTCCCAGGCCGAACACCGGCGCGGGCTCGTCCACGGAGTTGTAGCCGGTGGACGAGAAGATCTCGCGCCATTGAACCAGGTCTCCGGAAACCACCCTTATCCGCGCGTTCAGCCGCTGGCCTTCAAGGCGCACCTTGATCCAGTGATTGCCGTTGCCCTGGTTCAGCCACAGGAAATTGCGCTGCGGCTCCGACAGCATCTCGCCGCGGTTGTAGAAGGTCCGCGCCGTGCCGACGATGTCGGTAA
>CAZNFI010000269.1:0-1972 GCA_964572185.1 uncultured Pseudomonadales bacterium | reverse complement strand
TCGATGCCAAGGGTAAGCAAAGGCTGGCCACCCTGGCCCGGGTGGGCGAGGTGCCGCTGAAAGTCATCCGCCAACTGGCCGGCGAGGAGCTGATGAAGGTGCGCATGGGCGAAGACGGCCCGCTGCGCCGCCGGCGGGAGCGGCGCGATGCCGCCACCGTGGCGGAGGGCATCGCCCGGTTCTTCGAGGAATTCTGCCCGGCTCGCGTGCAGAACCGCAGGATGGCGCCCAACACGGTGGAGCAGTACCGCCAACAGGCGGCCCGCTACCTGCTGCCGGCCATCGGCAGGCTCGACATCGCGGCGGTTCAGCGCACCGACATCGAAACCATGGTGGCCCCGTTGCCACCGGTACTGCGCAACCGGGTACTGGCCCTGGCCAGCCGCGTCTTCCGGTACTTCGAGGACCAGGAACTGCGGCAGCAGTACAGCAACCCCTGCCGGGCGGTGGAGCGCAGCCGCGAAGAGGCGCGCGACCGCACCCTGAGCACGGCGGAAATCGCCGCGCTGAGCGGAGCGATGGCGCGGTTGAACATCCACCCGGTCAAGCGCGCCGTCATTCACGTTGCCATACTCACCGGCCTGCGCATCAGCGAGGTGCTGTCGATGCGCTGGGACTGCGTGAACTTCGAATCGGCCAACGTGCTGCTGCCGTCCACCAAGACCGGGCGCAGAACCCACCCCTTGAGCAGCGCCGCACTCGATACGTTGAAACAGCTTCCGACAACGGCCGGCCCTATATTCTGCATCGGCCCGTCGACGCCGGTCACCTACTGGATGGTGCGGCTGGCCTTCGTGAAGGCGGCGGAGGCGGCCGGACTGAAAGACGTGCGCCTGCACGACCTGCGCCGCACCTTCATGACGCGGGCCGCCGAGGCCGGCGTTTCATCGCACACGCTGCGCGACCTGCTCGGCCACAAGACGGCGATGATGGCCGACCGCTACGTGCGCCGCACCAACGTTTCCGTGGCGACCGCCACCGAGCAGATATCCGGCGAGCTGGCCAAGGTACTGAAAACCAGGTAGGCGACCGGTCCCGGTCGCTGCCATCGCGCCGGGCCGGGGCACCACGCGCCAGCGACATTGTCCCGGTCCTGCGTAGGAAATCTCCCATGATTGTGCATCATTTGCCGGTTCCGCGAGCCGCATTCCATCGGCTCCCTGCACTGCCGCTGCGCTGCCTACCGGCTCCGCGAGCCCGCCCCGGCCGAAAAAAGCCGCCCCAGGCCACCGAAACCGCTGTTCAGCCCCATGCGGGCAGTTGTCTGTTTGTTGACACGGATCTGACTTCTGGGGGTTTTTCGGACATGGGAATTTCTTTAACTAATTGATTTTCCTATGGGACACCCATCGAAAAGGGCGGTTTTCGACAATTTTAATATCAATTTGTTGGGATGACGGAGTGAAAACAATGCTCAGCATGAAAACTCTCAGGGTTGCCATTGTGACCATGGGGTCCGCGCTATTGCTTGGGCCGGGCATGGCGGCGGCACGGCCTACTACTAACCTCGATGCCTTGTCGCCAGCGGCAACCATGATCGCGGCGGAAACGCTTGCCGATTCGATGGGAACCACTACAAGGCACGGCGTTTCCGGGGCCAAGTATTTCAACGTGGATGGCCCCGACGACATGGACGTGACGTTCCGTCCGAGGCTACGCCTTGACTTGGATGATGAGTATCATTTGAGGGTCGAACTGGACGGGATGATCTTCCGGGCCGCACCGGCTTTGCAAGTAGCTACGGGTACACCCGCGGATCCGACCGCGGACCCGCCCACCCCCTATGTGGCGCCTGACTCAGCAGCCTATGCCGCGATTGGTAATGCTTAGGCTGGCGTCATTCGCGATGGCGTTGGCGGGAGCGTGGCGGTATTCGAAATCACTGCGAACATTGTGCTAAACACGCACATCAAGGTCGAGTTGAGCGACGCGCTTGCCGTCGGCAGTCTGAATTCGGGCAGCTATGGAGTTT
>CAZNFI010000268.1:0-1988 GCA_964572185.1 uncultured Pseudomonadales bacterium | reverse complement strand
TGCAGACCGGCCTCACCAACGAACCGCGCATGTGGGGCGCCACGCTCACCAAGCGGTTTGCCGGCGGTTGAGCCGACTCGGCCCGAACGGCCCGCCGAGCCCTGCTCCGGCGGGCCGTTTTGTTTCTGAAGGAGGGAAATCATGGCCGATGTATGGCCACCGCGGGCTGAGCAGCGCCGATGAGCCTATGAACCCCCTTCCAGGGACATAAAGCGCTCGACATCACGCTCGATGAGCTGATCCATGGAGTCGGCAGGCGCCGCGGGCACCACCACGCCCTGCTCGCGGGTCGGCAACAGCACCACCGCCTCGCCCGGGGACGTGATCACGCCACGCTGGTTCACGCAACGTATTTCCAGGTACACCTCGTTGCGCCCGTCCTGCTGGCGCTTGTGCACCACTTCGCCGCGCAGCCAGGTGGTGTCGCCCATGAAATTGAAGCGGCGGTGCTCACAGTTCAGCTTCCACAGCCAGGCATCGTCGCCCATCCAGTCGGTTACCAGGTGACACAGCCAGGTCTCGCGCAGGCCGCCGTAGTCGTAGGAGGTGGGCAATCCCAGTTCCCGGGCGCGTTCCGGCTCCCAGTGCAGCCTTTGCACGGTGTCGGGAACGTTCAGCGAATTGGGCGGGTACAGGCCCGGCGCTTTCTTGCGGATGAGATAGGACAGGCGGAAATTGCCCGGAGGCGTCAACTGCATGCCCCAGCCCAGGTGCCAGACCAGGATGGCGCTGGTGGTGAGCGGCCCCTTGACCTTTTCCTGCAGCACGTCACCGATCTGCACGTCCTCGAAATAGCGCGGTTGTGCCCCCCGCCGGGTCTCCGCTTCGTAACAGGCATCGATCTCGGCGAGTTGTTCCTCGGTATAGGGTTCGGCGGTCTCGCGCTCCTTCCTGCGCTTGCGCGACTCGCCGCGCTCGGTGTTCACCCAGGTGCCGCGCTGCACCATGATGGGGTCGCCGTCCTGGTTGGCGATGGGGATGCAGATGGTCTCGTGGGCGGAGCGTCCGCCGAACTCGCTGCGCTTGTCGACCACGCCCACCACCGAGCGCATCTTGTAGACGCGGTCGCCCAGGTTGAACGGGCGCCACCACTCGAATTCCATGCGCGCCTGGTAGGAACCGAGACCTGCCCAGGGGTCGCCGCGCAGCAGTGCCTTGGTCTCGGGGTCGGGCGGCGGCGTGACGTTCTCGCCCACCGTGTACTGGAAGGTCGGCGGCGCGATCAGGTTCCCCCAGCGCGTGTTGCACCCGTATTCCGGGTCGCAATACAGCGGGTTGTCGTCGCCGTAGCCGAACGCAAAATGCCGCGATGCATCCCAGCTCACCTCGAAATTGTGGGGAGGATTGCGCAATACCTGAGGTATGCCGATGCGCTTGCGGGCGCGCACAAACGAGTTGTCGGTGAGCTTGCCGTAGGCGTCGGCGTTTGTATCGGTCATGGTCGGTCTGCTCCGGTATGGTTTGTACGGTGGATACGGCTACGCGCCTTTGCCGGGTGTGTTGCGCCGCACGTCCTTGAACGGAATGCCGCGGTCGGCGGCCGGCTCCCGGGGCATGCCCAGCACCCGTTCGCTGATGATGTTGCGCTGCATTTCCGTACTGCCCCCGCCGAGGCACCAGGCCTGACGGAAGACAAAGCTCTTGCCCGTTGCGCCGTCGGACTCCCGGGCGTCCCACACCACGGCATCGGAATTCGCGACCTCCAAGGCGATGTCGCTGCGGCGCACGCCGTTCAGCCCCGTGAACAGCCGCAGCATCGCCCCCGCGGTGGCCGGCATGGCTGCAGCCGCGATTCCGGCCACGATGCGGTTGGTTGTCTGCCCCTGAACGGTCTGCAGCACGTAGACTTCGGCGAGCAGGTCGCGGATGTGCGGGTCTTCCAGCCGGCCTGCCGCCCGGGCCAGGTTCACGAGGTCGTCGATGGTCTCGATGCGGCGCCCGGCAGTGCCGCTGGCGTAGGGCGACGAGCCGCCGGTGGCGCTGCGTTC
>CAZNFI010000267.1:0-2193 GCA_964572185.1 uncultured Pseudomonadales bacterium | reverse complement strand
TATTTGTCGGCCCCACAGCCCGCCAATTCACGCAAGTTGGCAACGCAGTGCCGCCGGTGCTGGCCGCCCAGTTGGCCAGCGAAATCCGCGACGCCATTGAGTAGGAGTTCCGACCCGAGAGTCGGTCAAAGGCCCGCTAGACGTTCGCTCCCCTGAGCGACGCCACCTTTTCCTGTAGAACGCCAGCCGTGACGCCCTCCGGCTGCAGGGCTTCGCCGGCTACCACCTGCACCCGGCTCCAGAAGCGGCTCGGACTGCGGAAGGCGCCGGCCTTGCGGCTGAAGAAGCTGCCCCAGAGGCCGCGCAGGGCCATGGGTATCACCGGTGCCGGGGTTTCGCGCAGGATGCGTTCGATGCCTGGGCGGAAGGCGTTGATTTCGCCGTCGCTGGTGAGCTGGCCTTCCGGGAAGATGCACAGCAGGTCGCCGGCGGCGAGCGCCTCGCGAATCTCGCGGAAGGCCGCCTCGAAGGTGTCCTGGTCCGCACTGCGGCCAGTGATCGGGATGGCGCGGCCGGTGCGAAAGATGAAGTTGAGCACCGGCAGGTCGTAGATGGGCTTGAACATCACAAAGCGAATGGGACGGCGCACGGCCCCGGCGAGCAGCAGCGCATCCACGTAGCTCACGTGGTTGCAGACGAGTACTGCAGCACCCCGCTCCGGCACCCGCTCCAGTCCCTCGTGCGCCACCCGGTACATCGTGTGCGAGAGCAGCCACACCATAAAGCGCATGGCGAATTCCGGCACTTGGTGGAAGATGAAGCCGGCCACGGCGATGTTGGCGATGGCCACGGCCAGCAGGAGGGTCGGAATGGAGAAGCCGAAGACGGCCAGCCAGAGGATGGCCAGGCCCGCGCCCACCACCATGAACAGCGAGTTGAGCACGTTGGCGGCGGCGATGATGCGCGCCCGCCGCTCTTCGGGCGTGCGGTGCTGGATCAGGGCTTGCAGGGGAACCACGAACAGGCCGCCGAACAGGCCGAGCAGCAGCAGGTCCAGGAGCAGCCGAATGCTGCCGCCGCCGGTTAGGAAAGCGGCGGCGGTACGCTGGCCTTCGCCGTCGATCGCCTCGATGGCGAAGTAGGCGTCGATACCGGCGATGCTAAGCCCGAGCGCACCGAACGGCACCAGGCCGATCTCGATGCGTCGCCGGGACAGTTTTTCGCAGGCCAGCGATCCCAGGGCCACCGCCACGGTGAACACGGTGAGGATCAGCGTCACCACGGTCGGCCCGCCGGCCAGATGCACGTGCGCCAAGTTCGGAATCTGCGCCAGGTACACGCCGCCGAGCAGCCAAAACCAGGAGATGCCCAGTATGGAAAGGAACACGCTGCGCTGCAGCCTGGCCAATCTCATGAGGCGCAAGGTCTCCGTGATGGGGTTCCATCCGATCGGCTGATCCGGGTCGTTGGCGGGCGCTTCCGGGATGTGGCGGCTGGCCAAGTACCCGGCCACCGCAACGCCAGCCACCAAAACGAATAGCCCTAGGGAGAGACCCGTCCCGCCGCCGATCAAGCTGCCCACCAGCGTGCCGAGCAGGATGGCGACGAAGGTTCCCATCTCCACCAAGCCGTTGCCGCCCACCAGCTCGGTCTCATGCAGGTGCTGCGGCAGGATCGAGAACTTCAAGGGGCCGAAGAAAGTGGACTGTACGCCAAACAAAAACAGCACGGCCAGCATGGCAACGGCGTTTTGCAGGACCAGCGACAAGCCCGCCAGCACGGCGACGGCAATCTCAAAGACCTTGATGCGGCGGATCAAGCGGGACTTTTCGTACTTGTCAGCAATCTGCCCGGCGGTGGCGGAGAACAGGAAGAAGGGCAGCACGAACAGCCCCGCAGCGGCGTTCACGGCGAAGTCCGCCGACTCGGCGGCGACGATTCCGCCGTACACGAACATCACCGACAGGGCCGCCTTGAACAGATTGTCGTTGAACGCGCCAAAAAACTGGGTGGTGAACAGCGGCGCCATGCGGCGCGTTGCGAACAATTGGAATTGCCCTTGGGGTTCAGCCATGCGAATGCCGTTGTGATGAGCGTTGCGACCATAACCCAGATTGCGCAATGAGGTGTAGCGGTCGGCTCCCGCACCGTTCTTTTGATGGTGGTCCAGGAGGGAATTGGCTAAGCTGCCGTTCCGTTTTGCAATCGAGAGGTGCCGCCGTGGACAACCGCCAGATCGTCATTCAGTCGCTG
>CAZNFI010000266.1:0-2231 GCA_964572185.1 uncultured Pseudomonadales bacterium | reverse complement strand
TCGCCTTCGAGACATCCTGCCAGTTCCTGTGCAGCCGGTAGGGGAGGTCGATGTGCGTATCAACGATCAGCAAGTCCCGAGCCAGCTCTCCGGCCCGTTCCTCGGAAGGGTCGGTGCTTGGCCCGCCGCACCCATGGACAAGCGCCAGCAAGGGCAGAATTGCGCGAAGTGACTTCATCATGTCCGGTTACCCCTTGGTTCGGCGGAGAATTTGATCCAGTGCGTCCTGCAGTTCGCGCCCGGGATCATCGACGCTGTGCTTGGAACGCCAAGCCACATGGCCATCCGGGCGGATCAACACCGCGCCGTCCGCAACCCCGTAAAGGTCCCGCCATTGGTTGTTCGGATCGATTGCCGCATCGCCGATGACGACCGGCTCGACCTTCGGCGACGTCTGGTTGGCCGCTTGCCGCCACGCAGGCGCCTGATCGGTGCCAGTGAGCAGCGTGAAGCCGCCGCCGTAGAGATCTAGGCTGGACAGGCGCTCGCCGTCCCGCTGCAGCCACAAGTGCGGTGCCCGGGCGCCGGGCCGGGCACTAGGCAGGTAGTCACGGTCCGGGTCATCGACCGTTGGCAAGGCGGTACCGTCCGGGATCAGCGCGCCGTTCTCATAGCAGAACCCGAGCTCCAAGCCCGGGGCGTCGAAGTGGCCGGCTTCGGCGTCGAGAATTTCCTGAATCTCGGCCGAAAGGGCTTCCAGCGTCACCTCTCCCGCAGCCAGCCGCTGTCCCTGGGCCATGGCGCCTGGGCCCATGACCTTGGCGAAGCCGAACACGTTCCTAACGCTGAACTCGCTGTTTGCCACAGCCACCGGGCTGCGCTCCGCCTCGTAGGTGTCGAGCAAGCCTTCGCCGGCCTGTCCATTCAGCACCGCGGCCATTTTCCACGCCAGGTTGTGCGCATCCTGCACGCCGGTGTTCATGCCGAATCCGCCTGTCGGTGGGAAGCGGTGCGCCGCATCACCGGCCAGAAAGACCGGGCCTTGGCGCCAGCTGGGGGCTGTTTGCGCGGTCATGGCCCAGGGCTTCACGGAACGCACGTCAACCGCCACGTCCGCGCCAACCGCCCGGCGAACGATCTCGGCGCAACGTTCGGGGGTGAACTCATCGAGGGGGACGTGGTCGCCGCTGAAGGCGGTCTGAACGGACCAGCGGTTGCGGCCCATGTGGATGATGGTAACGGGACTTTCTGGATCGATCGTCCAATACAGCATCACAGGCCGCTCGGCCACCCAGCGCGAGAGATCCATGTGGCAGTAGATGCCGACAATGTAGGCCAACGTCGGCAAACCTTCCATCTCGATGCCGGCCAAGTCCCTAGTGCGGCTCGATGCGCCATCGCAGCCCACCAGCCACCGGGCTTGGATCCGCCGCTCCCGGCCGTTTGCGGTGACTGTCGCGACGACCCCTTCCTCGTTGCGCTCAAAGCCGGTCAATTCGGTAGAGAAGAGGATGCGTCCGGGGCCTTCCTGGGCCTTGGCAGCCAGTAGCGGTTCGATGAGATCCTGCGGGCAGGAGGTGTTCTCGCTGGGGCTCGCGGCCCGGCGGGCCGCAAGCCGCGTCCCGTCGAGGCGGGGTTCAAGGGACGCGAGCGCTTCCCCGGCGATGCTTGTGACGAAGCGAATGGCGCCTTGGGCCAAGGGATCCGACTGGGCGTGCACGGCTTCCTCAAGGCCGATGGAGCGCAGGATCTCGACCGTGCGGCGGTTCACCACATGGGCTTGGGGATGATTGCAGGTGCTCGGGTCCGCTTCGACCAGCAGCGAACCGACCCCGAACCGGGACAGCAGAATGGACAGCACCAATCCGGTGGGTCCGCCGCCAACGATGAGCACAGGAACGTTTTCGACCGAGTTCACGATGGCAGATTCAGGGATCGTCGAGACGCGATCAACCATAGTGGCGCGGCGGCGCGGCAGTCAAGCCCGCCGTATGGCACTATCATCAAGCGAGCGCTGGAATGGAAGATGCAAATGAGCAGCAGCGGCGATCAACGAACCCGGCGGCGGGAGTATGGCACGGCGACGCTGAACCGCGTCGACTTGGCGGCCGACCCGCTCAGGCAGTTTGCCGCTTGGCTGGACGATGCCGTCGCCCAGGGCGCCGTTGACGCTACGGCCATGGCACTGGCGACAACAGGGTCGGGTGGGATGCCGTCGGTGCGCATCGTGCTGCTGAAGCACTTCGACGCCAACGGATTGTGCTGGTACACCGACTACCGCAGCCTCAAAG
>CAZNFI010000265.1:1054-2239 GCA_964572185.1 uncultured Pseudomonadales bacterium | reverse complement strand
GAGCCTGCCGTCATCCAGGGCGGACGCCGTGCGCTGCATGCTGGTGAGGAACCCTTCCGATGTGCGCACGTAGGCCAGCGGCAGCAGGTCGATGTCGGAGACCAGGTCGAGGCGCCATTCACCCTGCCCGCCGCCGACGCCGTTGGCCAACCCCTTGGCCGTGTTGCCGTCTTCCAGGTCGTCTGAATTGAAATGCACGGTTTCCCGCGCATGTATCTGCACGTCAAAAGGATCGAAACGCATTCCGGCATCGTCTATCGCGTACACGCGAACGCTGCTGGACCGGTCTGAACGGTTGATCAGCCGGACAAATCCCTGCTGCTGCGAATTCGCGGTGGAAAGCACCAGCGGCAGCGCGTAGCGTTGCCCGATGATGGCGCCGCCGGCGCCGGTGTCGGTGACGGTGGTGCGCGCGGCGCCGGAGCAGTTGTCATCGGTGCGGTTCTCGCCGGCCACGCGGCGCACGCAGCCACCGTAATAGTAGACGCCGGCTGCGTCGGGTGCGTTCAGGTCGACCAACTGCTCCTCACCCGCGGAGGGTTCCAGCAGGGCGATCGGGTCTGAGCCCACCAGTTCGTCGTCGGTGCTGATGGTGCTGTCGCTGGAGCGAAAGTACCGCAACACGGTCGATTCCGATGCGGCTTCGCCATGGTTGCGCACCCGCGCCCGCAGCGTGAACGACTCCCGGGGCGTGAGGTTCGACTTGGAAACCCGCACCGCTTCAACGCGCAGGTTGGGGCGGTCGGCGCCCAGTCCCGGAGAGTGGTTCGCCTTCACGGAATATGGGCCGGTGGCGCCGCGATTTCCGGAAACCAGCACGAAGTAGGTGCCCTCCGGCACCGTGGTTTCGATCAGGAAGTTCAAGCCTTCGCCGCTGTCGTTGTCTTGCCTGAGTTCCTCCCCCGCATCGTTGAACAGCGAGCCGTGAGTGTCGGTATCGCCGATGGTTTCGACCTCGACCACCCCCTGCGACCCGACATTGAATCGCCACCAGTCCAGATCCCCTGCCTCGTTGATCGCGCCCTGCGCTGCCTCGCCTAGAAACAGCGGGGTTGCGAGATCCATGGTGTCGTCGTTCCGGTCTGTGCCCGTACCACCTGCCACGTCGCTGCTCACGCGCAGCGTGTAGGCCCCGGTTGCCTCCTTGACGCCGCTGACCCGCACATAATAGGTGCCGGCACCGAG
>CAZNFI010000265.1:0-981 GCA_964572185.1 uncultured Pseudomonadales bacterium | reverse complement strand
ACTCCGGACCCTCGACATGCCTCGCTCCGCATGTGGGGCAACGTCTCACCCGCTGTCGTCGTCCTCGCCCAGATTGAAACCGGAGCCGGTGAGTAATTGGCCGAATGTATCCGTGGTACCGGTGGTTTGCGCGGTCACCGTGCCCCGCCCCGGCATTTCGAACTGCCAGTAGTCGACATCGCCCGCTTCGTCCAGCGCCGCTTCCACGTCCTCGTTCAGGTTGATGGGCGTGGCTGTTTCGATCGTGTCGTCGTCTCCGTCGGTGGCCGCGGCCACCACATGGGTGTTCACCGCGTTCGCGCCGAAGGCAGTATCGCCGATGCGTTCGAGCTGGCCGGCGAGCGCCGGGTTCGCCGCCAGCACCAGCGAAACCGCCGTTGCGGTTGAGAATGAGAAAAGGAAGGCCTTCGTCATGGCTTTTAACCTCTGTGTGCAACGCTTGCCTGCGTTGGTGTGCAATCGGCCCTGCCGCCGCGGGGCGCAGTGATTCGTGCAGGGCGGGCGCGGCTTCCGAACTCGCCGCGATGTTGGCAGTTTAGCAAAACGGAAGCTGGCATTCGCCGGGCGGCGCGGAGACCGGGTTGAACCGGCAAACGACGCCTTTTCGCCAATTGCGGTCGCAGCCGCCGGAGCGGATTGCGATTTCTGTGACAATAAGGTGTGGACGCCCACAGCCAAAGGGGCGATAATCGCCCGTGGATGGAAGGACTTAACCCATTGATGTACGGTTCCGAACCTTGGTGCAGGGTCGGCAAACGGGGGTTTGCAGATGGGCTTCAGCCCCATCGCCAGCGATAGGTTGGCGGCTGCATTGCAAAGTATCGGTTGTGGTTTGGCCTGGCTGGTGCGCTGTAATTCGTTGAAGGCTGATTCCAACTGCAAATTAAAGTTCGGTTACAGGTCAAAAAAGGGGTTGCCATTTCGCCAAGGTCATGATAATCCGCCCATAGTTGCATGGCGTGGGTGCTTGTGCCCGGGTCG
>CAZNFI010000264.1:0-2265 GCA_964572185.1 uncultured Pseudomonadales bacterium | reverse complement strand
AGCGCTTGATGTTGGCGGTGAGCTTGCGCAGCGCCTGGCTCATCAGGCGCGCCTGCAGGCCGACGTGGGAATCGCCCATCTCGCCTTCGATCTCGGCCTTGGGCGTGAGTGCCGCCACCGAGTCGATGACCACCACATCGACGGCGCCGGAACGCACGATCATGTCGGCGATTTCCAGGGCCTGCTCGCCGGTATCCGGTTGTGAGACCAGCAGGTTGTCGGTGTCTACGCCCAGCGACTGGGCATAGATGGGGTCGAGCGCGTGCTCCGCATCGATGAAGGCGCAGGTTCCGCCGGCCTTCTGCGCCTCGGCGATTACCTGCAGGGTGAGGGTGGTCTTGCCCGATGACTCGGGCCCGTACACCTCGACCACCCGGCCGCGCGGCAGGCCGCCGATGCCAAGCGCGATGTCGAGGCCGAGGGAGCCGGTGGAAACCGACGGTACCGCCACCTGTTCGCGGTCGCCGAGACGCATCATGGAGCCCTTGCCGAACTGGCGTTCGATCTGTGCCAGCGCGGCGCTCAGCGCCTGGTCTTTCTGCCGGTTGCGGGCGGCATCGCCCTTGGCGGCGTTGCGGTCGGCCCGGGAAAGGGAGGAACTTCGTTCGGCCATGGTGAAATTTCCCGTGTGTTTGCGTTATGACGACGATACTGTATATATACTCAGTAGTAATAGCAATACTCCGCCGACCGCAAATGTGCATTTTCAGCCAGGTCGCACAACGCCAGGCGCGAATGTCGCAAGGGCCGCTGCCGGCGGGGGCGTTTTCCAGCCGCGAACACCGCCCCGGCGCCTGCGAAGGTTGGTGATACGTGCCCGTTAGTGGACAATCCCCGGCCATGACCGGCTCCCAGCACACGCCCATGATGCAGCAGTACCTGAGCATCAAGGCGCAACACCCGGAACATCTGCTCTTCTACCGCATGGGCGACTTCTACGAACTGTTCTACGAAGACGCCAAACGCGCCGCGCAACTGCTCGACATCACGCTCACCGCCCGGGGCCAGTCCGCCGGCGCGCCCATTCCCATGTGCGGCGTGCCGCACCACTCGGCAGACAGTTACCTGGCCAAACTGGTCGCACTCGGCATCTCGGTGGCCATCTGCGAACAGGTCGGCGACCCGGCACGGAGCAAGGGGCCGGTGGAACGGCGCGTACAGCGCATCGTCACGCCCGGCACCATCACCGAAGAAGCCCTGCTCGAACAGACACGCGACAGCCTGCTGGTCGGCATCGCCCCCGTCCCCGGCTCCGGTCGGGCCGGTTACGGCATGGCCACGCTGAACCTGGGCCGCGGCGAACTGGCCGCGCAGGCCATATCCGACCAGGACCACCTGAGCGCGGAAATCGCACGGCTGCGGCCGAACGAGGTCCTCACGCCCAGGGAGCTGGCCGAACTGGGCGATGCCCCCCAGAACGTTCGCGACCCGCTCGCCTTCGACAACGACCTGGGCCTGCGCTTCCTGTGCGAGCATTTCGGCACCCGCGACCTGCGCGGCTTCGGGCTCGATGCCGGCAACCCGGCCATCGGCGCCGCGGCGGCGGTGCTGCAATACGCCCAGGCCAGCCAGTGCCGGAAGCTCGAGTACATCGACCGCATCACCCCGGTACGGTTCGATGACTACCTGCGCCTTGATGCGCACAGCCGCCGCAACCTGGAAATCGACCGGCGCGCCGACGGCAGCGAGGCGCCCACCCTCTATGCGCTGATGAACACCACGCGCACGCCCATGGGCGCACGGCTGCTGCGCCGCTGGCTGAACGCGCCCGGCAAGGTGCTCGACACCGTGCGCCAGCGACAGGCGGCGGTGGCGGCACTGCTCGACGGCGCCCTGGTGCAGCCACTGCGCGAGCCGCTCGCGGAATGCGGCGACATGGAACGGGCGGTGACGCGCATCGCCCTGCAATCGGCCACACCCCGGGACCTGGCCCGCCTGCATGCGGCAGTCGATGCCTTGCCGGGCATCGCCGCGCTGATCGGCGGCGGCGATACGCCACGCCTGGAGGCGCTCGCCGCCGACATTCCCGACCTGTCCGCGGTCGGTGAACTGCTCGGGCGCGCAGTCGTTGCCGGGCCGCCCGCCACCATTCGCGACGGCGGCGTCATCGCCCCCGGCTACAGCAAGCAACTGGACGAGTTGCGCAATGTCACCGAAAACGCCGCGCAGTGGCTGCGCGACCTGGAAGCCGCCGAGCGCGAACGCAGCGGAATTCCCAACCTGAAGGTCGGCTACAACCGGGTGCTCGGCTACTTCATCGAAGTG
>CAZNFI010000263.1:0-2268 GCA_964572185.1 uncultured Pseudomonadales bacterium | reverse complement strand
TCTGTCCAGACCCCGGGCGGCAGCGGCGCCCTGAGCGTGGCGGGCCATGTCATCGCCCGGGCCAGGCCTTCGGCCACCGTGTGGCTGAGTCAACCGTCATGGCCCAACCACCTGCCGCTGCTGCGGCTTGCCGGGCTCGAGCTTGCGCACTACCCCTACTATGACTTCGATCGCCACCGGGTCGACTTCGACGCCATGGTGGAAACGTTCTCGTCGCTGGGACCCGACGACGTGGTCCTGCTGCACGGCTGCTGCCACAACCCGTGCGGCGCGGATCTCTCCCCGGAACAGTGGGATGCCCTTGCCGACCTCTTTGCCGACCGCGGCATCGTGCCGTTCGTGGACCTGGCCTACCAGGGCCTTGCGGAGAACCTGGAAGCGGACGCCTACGGTGCCCGTGCGATGGCAGAACGGGTCGACGAACTCCTGCTGGCCGCCTCCTGCTCGAAGAATCTCGGCCTGTACCGGGAGCGAGTGGGCCTGGCCAGCATCGTGTCACGGAACGCGGACGAAGCCAGGACCACACGGACCAACCTTGCGCAGATGGGCCGGGGAATCTATTCGATGCCTCCCGACCACGGCGCCGCCATCGTCAGTTGCATCCTGCACGACGGGGAACTGACCGCGCAGTGGCTGGAAGAGCTGGGTGAAATGCGCGGCCGGCTCAACAGCCTGCGGCGCACGTTTGCGGAGAAGCTCGCTGAACGCGGCGCCCCGGTGGACTTCTCCTTCATCGCCCGGGAACGCGGCATGTTCTCCTTCCTGGGGCTTTCCCGCGAGCAGGTCATCCGCCTGCGCGAGGAATTCCACGTCTACATGGTGGAATCGAGCCGGATCAATTTCGCCGGGCTCAATCGGTCCAACATGGACTCTGTTGCCGACTCCATCATCGCGGTGCTCCAATAGGACGTGACGCTGCGCGTCGAACGGTCTTGCATGGAACGGCAACGCAACCCATTTATTTCCGGTTGTTCCCGTGCGTCAGCGCATCGGGACCGATGTGAAACCTGCTGACTGAATAACCGCCTTGGGTTTGCCCGCTCCACATGACCGGCTGCTGATCCCGGTATATCTGCCGTCGGCGTTCACGGCGGTGGCCAGCCAGGCGATGCTCCTGCTGCTGCCGCTGTACGCGCTGCAGGTCAGCGGCAGCGCGGCCTTCGCCGCCCTGGTGATGGCGCTCAGGGGCATCGGAGTGCTCATCTTCGACGTGCCGGCCGGACTGCTGGTGGGGCGGTTCGGCGACAAGTCGGTGTTGCTGGGCGGATTCGTGTTGCTGGCCATATCCATGTTGGGCATGGCGGCCGCCACCGAGCCATGGCAAATCGCTCTGCTGGCGGTTCCCCTGGGCGCTGGCCATGCGGCCTGGTTTCTGGGCTGGCTGACCTACATCACCCATAGCTGCCCGCCGGAACTGCGCGGGCAGGCCACCGCCGTGAATGCCGGCATCCAGCGCATGGGCGCGCTGGTGGGACCGCTGGCGGGCGGGATTGTCGCCGAATCCCTTGGTTATGCACCCGCCTACCTGGGCGCCGCCGCCCTCTGCATCGTCGCCTTTCTGATTTCCTTCGTCTATACGGCCGACGTCCGGCCCGACTCGCCGGCAAGATCCGGGCACCTTCGGACCATCGGCCGAATTCTTGCGGACAACCGGAGCATGTTCGCCACCGCGGGAACGGTCGCGATCGTTTTCCAGATCATGCGCGCCACACGGCAACTTCTGGTCCCGTTGTTCGGCGTGCTGGTGGGCCTCGACCCCGCCACCATCGGGTTGATCTACTCGCTGGCCGCGGCGGTGGATGTATCGCTCTCCTACCCCGTGGGCATCGCCATGGACCGCTGGGGCCGCAAATGGACCGGCGTGCCGAGCGTCGCCGGCTTCGTAATCGGCCTGGCCATGCTGCCGTTCGCACAGGGTTTCTGGACGCTGCTGGCGGCCGCGCTGATGCTGGGAGTCGGCAACGGCCTGAGCACCGGCCTGGTGATGATCATCGGCATGGACCTCTCGCCCCCCGGCCAACGGGGCCAGTTCCTCGGGGTATGGAGGCTGATCGGCGACGTCGGCTGGGTCGGCGGACCCTTGCTGTCGGGGGTGCTGGTGGAGATATTCAGCATGGCCGCAGCCAGCCTGTTCGCCGGCGCCCTGGGCATTCTCGGCGGCCTGGTGCTGCTGTTCCTCGTGCCCGAAACCTCGCGAATACCCCGCGAACGCGAGAAAAGCCTCAATTGACGACGCATTCTCCGCCGACTCTCGCAAAATGGGATTGG
>CAZNFI010000262.1:0-2268 GCA_964572185.1 uncultured Pseudomonadales bacterium | reverse complement strand
TGTGGAAGCGCTGCAAGGCGTTAAGCTAACCCGTACTAATTGCCCGTGAGGCTTGACCATATAACCGAGTCCGCGCGACTCGGTGTGAAGTCCGGTTCATCCTGACGCACAAACATTTTTCTTCGAATCGACGTTGACGTCGCGGCTTCATTGGCTACGGATTTGAACCGGTTAAACGGTTTGCCTGACGACCATAGCGAGTCGGTACCACCTGAATCCATCCCGAACTCAGCAGTGAAACGACTCAGCGCCGATGGTAGTGTGGGGTTTCCCCATGTGAGAGTAGGTCGTCGTCAGGCTCAATCTTTTCTTTGATTGGTGTATCGGAACCGCCAACACCGGCCCCGCAACCAGTTGCGGGGCGTCGCCGCCTGCCGAAGCGGTGCTTCGGCCCGGGCTGCGCCCGACCGGTGGCGATGACCGGTAGCGATACATGTAGAGCCTGGCTGTCACCGAGCCTGTGTTTCATGAGTCGCTCGCGGCGCGAACGGGCAATGCCTTCCTGATGACTGCAAACGAGCAGCAGAAACTGTCGCAGTTGCTCGACCGACTGAATCGCGACGGCAGCGTTGCAGTACGCGAGTTCGCGTGCTTTTCGATGGAGCCGGTGCAACTGGGGCTCAAGGTCGACAACGACCGTGTTCTGGCGCCACCGAAATCCGCACTGTTCAACGTTGACCGGATTCAATCGGCGCTGTCCCCGCACGCGTCGAACTGGATGCGGGACTTGCGAGTTCTGACGGTCACAGATTCGACCAATACCCGCATGGCGCAGGCTGCGCGATCGGAGCCGATAGCCGGGCTTTGCTGGTTTGCCGAACTGCAGACCCTGGGGCGGGGTCGGCGCGGCAGGGCCTGGCTCAGTGCGTACGCCAGAAACGTCATGGTGAGCATGGGTTTCGCTATCGACGGTTCGCCGGCCGATTCCGGCGCGCTGAGTCTTGCCGTAGGGCTGGCTGCCGCGGATCTTGTCGAAGGGCTGGGCGCGCCGGGCGTGGCGGTCAAGTGGCCGAACGACGTGCTGATTTCCGGCGCAAAGGTTTGCGGCATCCTCATTGAACTGGTGGCTGAGCGTCAGCGCACGGAGTGCGTGGTCGGTATCGGGCTGAACCTCGATCTGGGCGATTCTATTCGGGCTGGCATTGACCAACCGGTGGCGGACTTGCGGCAATATGGAATCAATCCTGATCGCAACACGCTGGCCGCCCGGTTGGTTTCCAATGTGGTTGCCTTCGTCGAGCAGTACCAGCGCACCGGATTTGGCGCCATGCGCGAAGCCTATGATCAGGTTCATGCCTGTCAGGGCAGGCTTTGCCGGGTGGTGCAGGGCAACAGCAGCCACGAGGGTATCGTGGCGGGCGTCTCGGACAGGGGTGAACTGCGGCTGCGAACCGCGGACGGCGAACGTTACGTCAATGGCGGAGAAGTGTCGTTGCGCCTGCAGGAAACCGCCGCACTGTCGCCACCGGATTGTCTGCCTGACGCCGGCGAGGCGCCGAGCGACAGCACCGGGCATGCGTGAACGAACGCACAGGCATCAGCGCCCCATCGAGCGCGGTCAATCGCCGCGAGAGGTGGGCCGGCACAAGGGCGCCGCGAAGGCCTGGTTGGTGGCGGTGTTGCTGGTCAACGGCGTTGTGGCGGGCGCCATGCAGGTCGAAGTCCGGCATTGGCTGGCGACCCATCTGCCCTGGGAACGCTCATCGCTGCCATGGCAGCAGCCCAACGGTTGGATTTGCGCGGCATGGGGGCCGTTCGCAGAGCCCGCCGGAAGCACTCCGTCGATGGTGGAGATCGCAGCAGCGGGCGGCAGCGCCGATCTGATTGGCGGGGAACTGGACGCAGCGGCGTACTTCCTGGTGCTGGTAGGCCCGATGGGGTCTTTCGACGCGGCGCGCCGTGTGCGCGAAGAACTTGGATCTCTGGCCATCGACAGCCACATCATCCCCCGCGGCCCGTTCGTGCGGTCCATTGAGGTGGGCGTCTTTTCCGATCGGGCAGAGGCCCTCGCGCAGCAGGCGCTGATCAAGGAGCTGGGATACGAGACGAACGTGCAGGAGGTGCAACACGCGCAGACCGTGTACCATGTGCTTGCCCGGCTGCGCCGCAAGAGCGCCGAGAATTTGCCGCCCGCCAAGGACTGCGCGCTCGTTGCGCCAGGCCATAGGTTTCTATAAAATCCGGCTCCCATTTTCAGCCGCCATAGCTCAGCCGGTAGAGCAACTCACTTGTAATGAGAAGGTCCAGGGTTCAATTCCTTGTGGCGGC
>CAZNFI010000261.1:0-2282 GCA_964572185.1 uncultured Pseudomonadales bacterium | reverse complement strand
GGCGAGCGCTACCAGGGGCTGCTCTCCGGCGACAACTACCTGGAGCAGGCCAATCTCACGCACGCCGAAAACCTCGAGGGCAAGCTCCTGTTCATACACGGCCTCCTCGACCACGGCGTACACCCCGGCGGCCTGTTCCAGCTGACACAGGCACTGATGGACGCCAACAAGGTGTTCGACCTGGTGCTGTTGCCCCGGGTGGGTCATGCCCTGCCGGGCTACGGCTTGGTGCGCATGTGGGACTACTTCGTGCGCCACCTCGCCGGCATGGAACCGCCGCCCGGGTTCAGCGCCCGGTCATCCGGCGACTATCTGCTGGAAACGATCAAGGCGTTTCAGACAGCCCTCAAAGGTCAGCCCGAGGCATCGGATTGATGTTCGGTAGGAACTTTGTCACGTTCTCCCAACGTGAATCTTCTCTTGGCGCCGTCGATCAGTCCCCCTCCCGCAGCCACATCAGCAGAACTTCGGCAACCAGTGCCGGCCGGTCGTTGCCTTCGATTTCCACCAGGATGTCGAAGGTGTAGAGGGTGCGCCCGTTGCCGCGGTCCTCGATGCTCTTCAGGCTGAACCGGCCGCGGATGCGGGAACCTTCCGGCACGGGCTCGATGTAGCGCAGCCGGTTGATGCCGTAATTGGCGGGGTATCCGTAGGTCCTGGGGTCGCCGTCGAGCCGGTAGCGGAACACCTCGTAGAGCATGGGGGTGGTGAGTGAACCGGTCATCCAGCCGAAGGAGATGGTCCGGCCCCAGGGGCTGTGGGCGGCCGCCCATTCCGGGTCCATGTGATGCGGGTCGGGATCCTCGATCGTCTCGCCGAAGGCCGTTATGCGGTCCTGGGTGATCTCCATCCAACTGGAATAGAAGGCCTCGCCCAGGTGCTCCGCACAGTTTTCCAGCGTCATGTATTCGGCCGTCATGGCAAGCCTCGTTTGGTGGAAATCCGGACCGACGGATGGCGGCGCTCGTCACCCGCTGCCGCATCGGCGGGAATATAGCACGACGGCGCCAATGCTCGATGTCGGCAGCTTTCGACGAGCGGCATGGACACCAGGGGATGTCGCCCCTTGGCGGATGGCGCCGCATCGTCGCAAAATAGCTCACATGGCTACAACAATCGCTTGCTGACCCTAGCGTTCTTGAAGATGCCCCGTCTTGACAGTTGAGCAAAGTTCCGCAACGCCGTTTGGAGAATGCGTGAGCATTCTCGATCGCCTCGCCGTCAGGCGAGGCGCCTAGTGTCCTGTGTCACAAATGCGCTGCCTTTCAGAGCGCGCAAAACCGCCGAGGGCAAGGCGCGGCCCGCCGCGAATGTCTGGCACATTGGCAAGGGTCGCAACGCCGCCCTCGGCGGTTTTGCGCGCTCCCGAAGGGCGCGCCGCGGACGGCGGCAGGCTGGCACTCGAGCATGTCACCATCGTCGACAGTGTCATACGGCTGGGTTAACGCAAGGCGGCGGTTCCTGCGCAATTCCATGCTGCTTGCGGGAATGCCACTTGTGGCGCCGTTGCTCTCCGGCTGCGCCCGCGCGCCCGACGAGGCCGATCCACCGGTCGCGGGCCCGGGGTCTCAAGACGCAGATTCCGGAGGGACAGACCCGCTCACGACGCGAATATCCCTGCCCGGCACCTACCAGGGATACAGCCCCGCCGTGGCCGATGGATTCACGCGTTCGTCCCGCTATGTGGCGGCGAGCGACGGCACCCTGCTCGCCCACGACCTGTACCGGCCGACGCTTGCCGGCGAATTCCTAGACGGGCCGTTGCCACTGGTGGCCATCAGCACCGGCTACCGCCGGGCATGGATTACCTCGGATCGCGAAAGCCGCCTGGTCCGGCTGAAATGGCCGGGGCGCAAGGCCGGAGAATTCGCCTCCCAGGCGGTGCGTGCCGCCCGGTTGCCGGACCGGCGCACCGCGACCTGGCCGGAGGCGGCGCGGCAACTGGCCCCGCCGCGACTGGCCGACTGGCTGCTCGAAAACGGCTCGGCCTGCGAGTACCTGCTCGTGCACGGCTACAACATCGCCGTCGTCGATACCCGCGGCACCGGGGCATCCTTCGGCGCCGCCGACTGGAACTCCGCCCTGCAGATCGGCCAGGACCTCGGCGACCTGTTCGAGTGGTTTGCGGCCCAGCCCTGGTGCGACGGCAACATCGGCATGATGGGCGCATCCTGGCACGGTGCGGTGCAGCACATGGCGCTCACCTACGGCGTGAAGCACCTCAAGGCGGCGATCCCCCAGGTGACGCCAATCGACCAGTACCTGGGGCTGTGGCCCGGCGG
>CAZNFI010000260.1:0-2334 GCA_964572185.1 uncultured Pseudomonadales bacterium | reverse complement strand
GATCGAGTTGCGCATCATGGCGCACCTGTCCGGGGACGAAAGCCTGAGGGCCGCGTTTGCCGATAATCTGGACATCCACCGGGCCACCGCGGCCGAGGTGTTCGGGGCGACGCTGGAGGCCGTCACCGGCGAACAGCGGCGCAGCGCCAAGGCGATCAACTTCGGGCTGATCTACGGCATGTCGGCGTTCGGGCTGTCCAAGCAGCTCAACACTTCCCTGCCCGTGGCCCGGGACTACATCGAGCGCTACTTTGCCCGCTACCCGGGCGTGCACGATTACATGGAGCGCACCAAGGAACTGGCCAGAAGCCAGGGGTACGTGGAAACGCTGTTCGGCCGCCGCCTGTACCTGCCGGCGATCAATGCGCGCCAGGTGATGCAGCGGCAGGGGGCGGAGCGCACCGCCATCAACGCGCCCATGCAGGGCACGGCGGCCGATATCATCAAGCGCGCCATGATCAGCGTCGACGAATGGCTTGCCCGGGGCAAGCTCGATGCGCTGATGGTGATGCAGGTGCATGACGAACTGGTGTTCGAAGTGGATGAGAACCAGGTCGAGCCGCTGCTCGAAGGGGTGCGTGAACGCATGTGCGCGGCGGCGCAACTGGCCGTGCCCCTGGTTGTTGACTGCGGCACCGGCGCCAACTGGGACGAGGCGCACTGACCAGGCGCGTCGCTGACGGCGCCGGTGCGTTGCCGGTTGGCAACGCGATCAGATTCCTCCGCAACTTGGCCGGGTTGATCGTCAGTGCGGTGCGTCTGTACACATCAGGGTCGCGCAAGGATTCTTGAGGGGCACTGAGGCCTGTGGTCAGAGTGGCTCGGTGGAATTCGTCTCGCTGTCTGCATCGGAGCGATGAATCTTGTCGCCGATCGGCGCGAGACGGGCATCGGCGGCCAGGGCATCGAGATTGCTGCCGCTCAGCGATTCCAGGAAGGCGATGAGGTCCTGCTTCTGCGTGGCGCCAAGGTGCAGCGGGCGGATGCGCGGGTCGAGCCCTTCGTTCGCTACGCCGCCCGCGTCGTAAAAGTCGATCACCTGCGCCAGGGTCGCCAGTGACCCGTCGTGCATGTAGGGCGCGGTTACCGCCACGTTGCGCAGGCTGGGCGTGCGGAACTTCCATCGGTCGCCGCTCAGGCCCGTGGCTTCGTAGCGGCCGAGATCGCTCTGCGTCGGCGCCGGGTTGTTGTCGGCCTCCACGTCGACGAATACGCCCGGCGCCAACTGCACACGGCGCGTGGTCTGCAGGGCGGCGCCAAAGCCGAGGCCGGTATTGTGAAAAGCATCGTCGGTAAAGTGGGCGTAGCCATCCTGCAGTTGGTGGCAGCCTGAACAGCCCTTCTCCACGAACAGCCCAAAACCGCGCCGCGCCGCGTCGGGAACGGCAGCGGTATCGCCTCCGAAGTACCAGCGATCGAATGGCGAATCAGCGGACAGCAATGCGCGCTGGTATTCGGCAAGCGCCCGCCCGAGGGTACTCATGCCGATGCCTTCCCCGTACAGCGCCTGAAACGCCGCATCGTACTCGCCGGTATCGCGCAGCCGCCGAAGCACCGTGCCCACGGAGGGGTTGCCCATCTCGTTCGCAGCCAGCAGCGGTGACCAGATCTGCTGCTCGAGGGTTTGCTCGCGTCCGTCGAAGAACAGCACGCGCCGATGGGCGACGTTGTAAAGCGCGGGCGCGTTGCGCTTGACAGAGCGGCCCTCGATGCCCACGGGCGTGGCCAGTTCATTCTGGGTGAAGCCCTGCTCGGGCACATGGCACATGGCGCAGGAAAGCGTGTCGTTGAACGACAGCCGCCGGTCGAAGAACAGGCGCCGTCCCAGCTCGACACCGGCCGCCGTTATCGGCTCTTCAAGATGCAGCGGCGGCAGCCCGAGGGGAGGTTGTGCCAGCAGTGCCGGCAGGTTGCCCGATTGGCCCGCCAGCGCCGCGACGCGGCGTGAATCGGTGACGTAGTCGGTGCTCTCGTAGCCACGGCGCTCATCGCCCCGGCCGACCCTCTCGAGGTCCGAGTCGGCAGTGATCGCGCCGGTTGGGGCAACGAGCAGTGCCAGCAGCAACATCTCCGGCAGCCGGCGGCCAACCCGCCGGAAAAAACGGGGTTTCGCTTCGTACACCTGGCAGGTTGCGGCCATGCGCTGATTTTAACGGGTTAGCCTGTCAGCCTGTGCGAGATCACCCCAACACGCCATGCAAATCCCGATGAATTGCGTTTAGCATAGGCACGGTCGGATAAACCGGGGATGGAACCGTGAAAACCTCGCTAGTTGCATTAGTTGCCCTGATTTCCTGCCTGGTCTGGTGGCCCGTGCGGGCGGACGAAACCTGC
>CAZNFI010000259.1:0-2337 GCA_964572185.1 uncultured Pseudomonadales bacterium | reverse complement strand
ACAGTTGCTTGCAAGTTAAAACATATCAGCCCGACCTCTCCGGATTGCGGAGCAAGCTGAGCGCGCCGCGCCGAGACAACGCGTCTACCGGACGTAGGAGGCGCCGTTGATGTCCAGCGTCGCGCCGGACAGGTGCCGGCTGCGGCCGCTCGCCAGCCAGGCAACCAGTTCCGCCACCTCTTCGGGAGGCACCCACTCGCCCATCGCCAGCCCGGCGGTGACCTTGTCGACACCGCCCTGGGTGGCGGCGAACTGCTCCGAGAGCCGGGTGTCCACCACCCCGGGCGCGATCACGTAGGCGCGGATGTTGCTGGCCGCATAGGCACGGGCGATGGTCTGGGTGGCGGCGTGGAGCGCGGCCTTGGTAGCCCCGTAGGCGATGTTGCCGGGGTTTGTGGAACCGCGTTGGGCGGACCAGCTCGACAGGGTGACGATGGTGCCGCCACCCCGTTCCAGGAAGTGACCGACCGCCCGGCGCAGCAGACGCACCGGAGCCATTACGTTGATCTCGAACGACCGTTCCCAGGCGGCGTCGAAGGCATCGACGGAGCCGTCGAGGTCGCCGCCCCAGAGCATCACCGCGGCATTGTTGACCAGCACATCGATGCCGCCGCTCCACCCGACAGCGGTGTCCCACAGCGCCTCGGCGGCATCGCGGTCGCTGAAATCGGCCTGCAGGAATGACTTGCGCGCATCGTCAATGCCCCGGCCCGCCCGCTGCGCACCTTGCCGGTCGGACCCGTAGTGCAGCGCCAACCTGGCCCCGGCGGCGCCGAGGCGCTCGGCGATCGCGGCGCCGATTCCCTTTGAGGAACCGGTAAGCAGTATGGTCTTGTCCGACAGATCGTGCATCGCCGAAACCGTCCCTTGGCGGTCGCGGGGTGTCCACTGGCGGTTCGGCGGCCGGCGGCGTTGCGGCCGCGGCGACCGAGGCCCGAGACCATGCCGTGGACCTGCGCATTGAAAACGACATTCTGCATGGTTTGTCGGCTGGTGAACAAGACACCTGCATCGAGCGCCTGTCAGGCAGCAGCGCGAGGCGCGGAAACGACTGGAAAACCGGGCGCGCAATCGCGCAAGCGCAACCGTTGGCCGACTTGCGGTAACCGCGACGCGAGCGGCTGCCCGTTGCTGCCCATCGACGGCATGCCGGGCCCGGCAACGGACGGTTCAGTGAGGAAATGTTCAACGGGTAGCGGGAACATCGTAAACTGTTTCACGAAAACGACGTTCATGTGCGGCGCATGGTCGGTGGCGTCCAGGGATGCAACGCAGTGCCCGCCTGACATGGCCCGGATTGCCGTCGGTTCGCCATCGACCGCCAACACCGGCGGGGCGAGGCCCGGGATGTCGACCTGTACCGCAACGGCCTTAAGATTCGGCGCAACCATGTTTCACAGGCTCGAACAGGAATTTGCCGGGTGACCCTTTCATCGCGCCGCCGGTTGGCGTTGCTTGCAAGCCTGTGGGCGACCGTGGGGGTGCTGGCCGCCGAACCGGCCGGTCGACCGCAACGCGACGGGCCCGCGCCACCGACCGTCATGGTGACCGAGGCGATGCTGAAACGCGGGCAGGCGGTTTACGAGTCTCTCTGCATGGCCTGCCATGGCCGTGACGGGGCCGGCCTTGCGGTGCTCGGGCAAGGTCCCGAGATGACGCCACCCGACCTGCGGGATCCGGCGTTCATGGCGTTACGTTCAGACATGGATTTCGCGAACATCATCCAGCACGGTGGCTTCCGCATGCCGGCGTTCGTGCAGATTCGAGGCGATGAGTTGGTTGCCCTGGTCGCCTGGACCCGCAGCCTGAGCTGGCCGCAGGTCGAAAGCGTCGATCTGCAGCTGCTCGCACAGGGCAAGGTCGAGGATTTCAAGCCGGTCACCAGGGCCACGCTCGAAAATCCCCCCGATGGCGACTGGCTGATGTTTCGCCGTACCTACGACGGCTGGGCCCACAGTCCGCTCGACCAGGTAAACCGGGACAACGTGGGCGAACTGCGCCTGGCCTGGTCTCGCGCGGGGGAGCCGGGCGGCCAGTACACCACGCCGCTGGTACGCGCGGGCACCCTGTACGTGCAGCAGCCGGGCGATGTTATCCAGGCGCTCGATGCGACCGACGGCCGCCTGATCTGGGAGTACCGGCGCCGGCGTGAGGACGACAGCCGTTCACGCAACCGCCGTAACCTGGCGATATACGGGCACCGGCTGTTTCACCTCACCGACGACCGCCATCTCATCGCACTCGATGCGCGCACCGGCGCGCTGTTGTGGGAAACCGAGGAGCCGGCCGGCGATGCCGGAATCGGCCACATGGGCGGCCCGATGGTGGCCGCGGGGG
>CAZNFI010000258.1:0-2348 GCA_964572185.1 uncultured Pseudomonadales bacterium | reverse complement strand
GCGACACTGTCGGTATCGACATCGAGAAGTGGTCACCGATTTTTCAACAAAGCACCAAAATTCGGTCGATTAACCACACCTTATTTCTGCTGCCGAGTTGTTCGACGATTGGGGTCCACTTCACCTTTCCGTTCAGACTGCCGCCGCGCGCAAGGGCAGGATGCCGTTGAGCAGCCGCAACGGTGCCTCCACATCACACGGCCAGTGCGCCGCGACGATGCCGTCCGGCCGCACCAGCACGGCTTCATCCTGCGACCAGGGCGCCACGTCACCCTCGGGCAAGCGTTCGGTGCGGATGGGCAAGCCGTTGCCCGCCAGCTTCGACACAGCGCGCGCCCAGGGTGCCTCGTCGACGGCGCTACCCAGAACGGTCACGTAATCGGTGGTGAACCAGTCCAGCGTTGAACCCCTGTGGGCGCTGTCGAGCCAGAGGTGCGGGGCGCGGCGACCGCAGCGGACGGTCGGGGCAAAGTTGCGAATCGGGTCGTCCTCGGGCGGGGCCGGGGAATTTTCCGGCAGGCACAGTGGCGACCGATGTTCGAAACCGAGAATCAACCCGTCGTAGTTGCCCCAGAGGTTGAGGGCGGCTTTCTGTTGGGTGGTTTCCCCCCCTGCGAAGTGGGCACTGAGCAGCGAGGCGGTAAGCTGCGAGATCTTCAGAGACTGCTCAATGCGTGTGGCAGCGAGCGCACCGTGCTCTTCGTAGTAGGTGTCGAGCAGGCTTTCAGGCGACACTCCCTTGAGAACCAGCGCCAGTTTCCAGGCAAGATTGCGCACCCCCTGCAGGCCGGCGTTGCTGCCGAGGCCCCCGGTCGGGATGAAGGCGTGGGCGGCATCGCCCACCAGGATGATTCGATGATTGCGAAACGCATTGGCCATGCCGGCGATGTATCGCCAGGGGAGCACCGACTGAATATCGATGTCGATCTCCTTGTCCGTGCCCATCGCGCATTTTATCCAGGCAATGCAATAGGCGTCCGTGATTTTCCGGTCCAGCGGGAAATCGGCGATCTGCGCCCGAAAGCGCCTTTTGCCATCGATGGGCTGAAAGCCGCCGCTGCCCATTTCGTGGGCCACCAGCACTACGCCTCCTTCGTTGCCGGTAAACCACTCGGACAGGTCGGCTTCGAAAAGTACGTCCTGCATGTGAACGTCGATGGGTTCGCCTCCGAGGGGCAGATCGATCTGCTCGCGAATCGAACTGTTGACGCCGTCTGCCGCGACGATGTAGTCGGCCGACACATCCACGGTCTGATCGGTAGCGAGATCGCGGATGCTGGCGCGGCAGCTCCCTGTGCCCTGGGCGATGTTGCCGGCTTCGGTGTGAAACCGGATATCGGCCACATCGAAGGACCGCGCCCGCCGCAACAGGATTTCCTCCACATGATCCTGCGAGGACATCACCGGCATGGTGGGGCTCTTGGCGGTCGGCACCGAGTGGAACGACGAAGTGTGCACATGGGCGATTTCCGGACGCGACAGGTTTTCGAACCAGCGGTTGTACTCCGTCCAGCGCGGGCCGGCGCCCGTTGCTTCAACTTCCTCCTGAACGCCGAATTGCCGGAAGAGTTCGAGGGTGCAGATGTCGTAGAGGCGGCCGCGGGGATGATTGCTGGTGTCTGACCTTCGGTCGACCAGAATATGGGAAACCCCGAGGCGCGAAAGCAGCAGCGACATCGATAGCCCCGCCGGGCCGCCGCCCACGATAAGCACGGATGTGTTCGCCATAAGCTCTCCCCGGAGCGGGCGACTATGCGCCACGCGCGCCTGCGCATCCTATTCAGTGCGCAGGTGCTCAACAAGTTACGGCGTACGCCAAGGCTACCGACCAGGCGACCGCGGTGACGGCGAGCCATGCCTACGGTCGGTTGCCGGTATAGGCCTTGGCGGCTCTTGCGATGCCGATGCTGGCGACGAGGCGTTCAAGTTGCTTCTTTCGCAATGTGCCGGCGAGCTATATTCGGGCGGGAGACCTGAATGCCAACCAGGGCAGAACGGTTGTGCGGGCCGCGCCCGTCCACCGCCGCTTCGATGTAGGCGTCACCGATCAAGGTGGCCGAAGCCTGGAGGAAGTCGCATGCCTGCACGTAGGAAAACTCGGCGGCGTCCAGGGCGGGCAGGCGATAGGGGAACGTGAGCACCCACTGGTTGTTGCCGCTGACGCCTCATCATCAACCCTCGCCCGTGGCGGTCGCGCCAGGCGCCCTGGGCATCCATGGAGATCGCGATGCCCTCGGCCTTGAGCCGCTCGGGCCATTCCCGGCTGGTGAACTGGCTGGCCTGATCGCTTTTGAAGATATCCGGCCGGCCGTAGCGCTCCAATCCAGACGGATATCCCAGTCGTAGAC
>CAZNFI010000257.1:1292-2384 GCA_964572185.1 uncultured Pseudomonadales bacterium | reverse complement strand
CACAAATACGCTGCCTTTCAGAGCTCGCTCAGTTTTCCTCCAGCGCCGCAACGATGCGCGGCGGCGACAACGGCAGATCGTTGATGCGCACGCCGGTCGCATCGCGCACCGCGTTGGCGGCAGCCGCCAGCGGCGCCACAATGGGCGTTTCCCCGACACCGCGCACACCGTAGGGGTGGCTGGGATTGGGAACTTCAACGATCTCGGTGTCGATCATCGGCAGGTCGGAAGCCACCGGCATGCGGTAATCGAGGAAGCTGGCATTTTCCATCACGCCGTCGGCATCGTAGATGTACTCCTCGTTCAGTGCCCAACCGAGACCCTGGGAGGCACCGCCCTGCATCTGTCCTTCGACGTAGGCCGGATGTATGGCCTTGCCCGCATCCTGTATCGCCGTGAAGGAAAGCACGTCCACCTTGCCGGTATCCCGGTCGACCTTGAGATCGGTCATGTTGACCGAGAAGCTGGCGCCGGCCCCTTGCGCATTCAACGAAGCCCGGCCGAGGATCGGCCCTCCGGTTTTCGGCATGCTGGCCGCCACATCGGCCAGGCTCATGGGAGTGACATCGGCATTGACGCCGGGCGCCGGAACGGCCTGGCCGTCCTGCCATTCAACCTGGTCTTCATCGACGCCCCAGGTCGCGGCAACCCGCGCCTTGCACTGGCCGATGATGTCTTCGCAGGCGCGCACCACCGCCAGCCCGGTGGCGAAAGTAGTGCGGCTGCCGCCGGTGACATTGCAGAAACCGGTACTGTCGGTGTCGCCGACATAGGCCTTGACGCGCTCGTACTCAACACCCAGCGTCTCTGCCGCCATCAGGCACATGGAGGCGCGTGAACCGCCGATGTCGGGGTTGCCTTCCATGACGATCACCGTGCCGTCTTCGTTCAGGCGCACTTCCGCACTGGACTGCATACCGACATTGAACCAGAAGCCGGCCGCCACGCCCCGCCCGGCGCCTTCCGCTAACGGCGCCTTGTAATTCGGGTGCTCCCGGGCTGCCTCGAGGCAGGCCTTGAAGCCGATGGCCGGGAACTTGGGCCCGTAAGGCGCCTGTGTCCCTTCATCGGCCGCGTTCCTCATGCGCAGCT
>CAZNFI010000257.1:0-1282 GCA_964572185.1 uncultured Pseudomonadales bacterium | reverse complement strand
GAGTTGCCGGGCGATATCGTCCAGGGCCACTTCCATGGCGTGCATGGCCTGCGGAGCCCCGGGGGCGCGGTAGGCCGCGACCTTGGGCTTGTTGACCAGCACGTCGAACGCCTCCACCAGGAAGTTGTCGAGATCGTAGGGGGCGAAAATCGACATTGCGCCCGGCCCCATCGGGGCACCGGCAAAGGCACCGGCTTCGTAGGCCATCCAAGCCTTGGCCGCCGTGATGCGACCGTCGCGCCGGGCGCCGACCTTGACGCGGCACACGGTGCCGGAAGTCGGGCCGGTGGCCCGGAACACCTCTTCGCGGCTCATGACCATCTTTACCGGACGGCCCGACAGCTTGGATAGCATGAGCGCTACCGGTTCCAGATAGACCACCGTCTTGCCGCCGAATCCGCCGCCGATTTCACTGGCGATGAATTTGAGGTCACCGATCTTCCAGTCGAGCAGCTTGGCCGTTGCCGCGCGGAAATCGAAGTGCCCCTGGGTGCAGCACCACACCGTACCCTTGCCTTCCTCGTTTACCGTGGCCGTGCAGGCGTGGGGTTCGATATAGCCCTGGTGCGCCATCGGAATCCGGTACTCGCCTTCGACGATGATGTCGGCCTGTTCGAAGCCCTCATCGAGGTCGCCCCGCGCCAGCGCCATAACCGCGGCGATGTTGCTCGGCTTGTCCGGCTTTTCCGGCAGGTTCTGCGTATAACAGTTCTCGTCGAGCAACGGCGCGCTTTCTTCCATGGCCTCGAGTACGTCAAGCACCGGCGGCAGCACCTCGTATTGCACTTCGATGGCATCGAGGGCCCGCTCGGCCAGTTCCGGTGAGGTCGCGGCGACCGCGGCCACCGCGTGCCCGTGATAGAGCACCTTGTCACGGGCCATGATGTTCCTGGCGACGTCGGCCAGACTGCCGCCGCCTTCGCCGAGCATTTCACCGCCGACCTCGGACGGGAAATCCGCACCGCTTACCGCGGCGTATACCCCATCGATTGCCAGCGCGCCGGATACATCGACGCTCTTGAGGTGCGCATGCGCATGAGGACTGCGCAGCACTTTGCCATGCAGCATGTTCGGCATGTTCTGGTCGGCGCCGAACTGGGCACGGCCCGTTACCTTGTCCACACCGTCCGGTCGTACAGGGCGGGTTCCGACGTATTTATAATCGATCGCTTCAGCCACGAAGCACCTCCTTTGCTGGTTTTCCTGATGCGCGGGGCAAGGTTAACAAATGATCCGGTCGCTCATCTGCCAGCAGCCCGCATTTCAATTCTGTATTCACCTG
>CAZNFI010000256.1:0-2392 GCA_964572185.1 uncultured Pseudomonadales bacterium | reverse complement strand
TTGCGCCTGGCGGTTTCCGAGGGTGTTGGCGGCTGGTCGGGTGTGCGCAGGTAGAGGTCCGCGTAGCCGGCGATGAGCGCTGCAACGGGCAGGTCGTCGAGCAGCAGGTACAGCGGTGTTTGCGTTTCCCGATGCTTCGGCACGGCAACGTCCACGGCCGCGCGAAACCCGGCGCCGACCACCCGCCCGGAAAGACTCCGCAGCGCCGCGCCGGGCGTCACGGCCAGATGCTCCAGAGTGCGGCCTTCGCCGAGTTCGGCATGCACCGTGGCCCGGTCGAGCACCACGCCGCCGCCATCGCCCTTCGTCAGCACATCACGAGCGGCGCCGACCAGCGACAGCCCCGATTGCGTGTTGGCGCCCCGCGGGATCATGTCGATATGGCTGGTGCGGCGAATGGACCCGGTGGCACGGGCCGGCGTGGTTGGTGCGGGGTTGTGCACCAGGCGCTGCAACTGAGGGGTGGAACTGCTCAATGAATGGTCCGGGCTTCGCCGACGGAAGGTGGGAACCAGTATATCCTGTCTCCGGATGATCGTATAACTAGGTTATCTCTTTTGACTGCCGCCCTGCTTTGCTCTTTAATCGCACGGGATCAGTCGATTCAGGACCTGTCGGAAGCCCGCGACACATGAACACCGTTGTCAAACCGCCCATACCCGTTCCGGACGCGTTGACGGCGTTTTTCTGGGAGGGTGTGCAGGCGCACAGGCTGATGATCCTGCGTTGTCGAAATTGCGGCCATTTCATCCACTATCCGCGGCCCGTCTGTGAAAAGTGCCTCTCCGAGGACCTGGCTCCGGAACAGGTTTCGGGACGTGCCACGCTGTACAGCTACACCATCACGATGAAGCCCTGGCACCCGTTCTGGGTAGACAAGGTGCCCTATGTGCTCGCCACGGTCGAACTGTCGGAGCAGGAGAATCTGAAGATGCTGACCAACCTTGTCGAATGCCCGCACGACTCGATCGCGGTCGGCATGCCGCTGGAGGTCACGTTTTGTGAGGTGAGCGACGATCTCACCTTGCCGTGTTTCAAGCCGGCGGGCGCTCAGGCCGATGCCTGATTCTCCCCGTGTGGCGGCGGTCGGGGTCGGTTATTCGACAACCGGGCGCAGGACCGGCCTGACATCCCGGCAACTGGCGATTCAGGCCTGTCGCGCCGCCATGGCCGATGCGGGCGTCGACCGGGCGGACGTCGATGGCATCGCCGTGCTCTGGAATCCCGCCGGTCCGGCGCCGCCGGGGCTCGACGAGGTGAATGCGCTGGACCTGGCGCAGATGATGGGCTACGTGCCGGTCAGTTGGCACGTCAACGGCGTTGGGCCGGCCTACATCGGCCCGGCGCTGCAGGCCATCGCCGCCATTCGCTCGGGCTTCTGTCACACCTGCGTTACGGTGCGGGTGATCAACCAGCGCCTGAGCGGATCGGAGCTGCAGGCCGGGGCGGACGAGACGCCTTCCTCAGGGGACGAACAGTTCCGACGGCCGTTCGGGCAACTGCTGCCGCTGCAGGCGATTGCCGCGATGCCCATGCAACGGCACATGGCGGTGTACGGAACCACCGAGCAGCAGTTTGCGCAGCACGCGGTGACCCAGCGCTACCATGCGACATTGAACGACGATGCGATCTTTCGCGATCCGCTTACCATCGACGAATTCCTGGCCCTGCCCTACCTGTGCACGCCGTTGCGCATACTGGACTGCGACTACCCGGTCGACTCGGGGTCGGCGGTGATCTATACCACCGAAGAGCGGGCCAGAGACCTCCGGCAAAAGCCGGTTTTCGTCGAGTCGGCGGCGTTCTCGGGTACCGGTTACATGGCGTTCGAAATCGAGGACATGGTCCGAAACGCTCCGTTTCACACCGGCAAGCACCTGTGGGAACGCACCGACCTCACACCGGCGGACGTGGACTGCGCGCAGCTCTACGATGGCTTTTCCATCATCACCTTTCAATGGCTAGAGGGGCTTGGCTTCTGCGAGCCCGGAGAGTCCGGCCCCTTCATCGAAGCCGGAAACACACGGCTCGGGGGCAGCCTGCCATTGAACACGGACGGCGGGGCCTGCAACGTGGGCCGGCGGCACGGCACCAACTTCTGTATCGAGTCGATACGCCAGTTACGCGGTCAGTGCGGCGCGCGGCAGGTGCCGGACGCCAACGTGGCGGTGTGGGCGAACGCGGTCGGCCCCTTTGGCGGCGCCGTGCTCATGGTCGGGGAGTAGGAATCCGGACAGCACACTAGGCGCCTCGCCTGACGGCGAGGCAATCAAGTTGCTCCGCAACTTGTCGAGGTCGATCCAGAATGCAACTCATCTGTACACATCAAGGCCGCTCAAGGATTCTAGGCGCCTCGCCTGACGGCGAGGCAATCAAGTTGCTCCGCAACTTG
>CAZNFI010000255.1:0-2430 GCA_964572185.1 uncultured Pseudomonadales bacterium | reverse complement strand
TCGACCAGATGGCTCGAAACGGCCTGCACCGGGTGGTGGTGACGCCCTGGCCGGATACCAAGGTCGGCGAAGTGGGGGACGAGGGATTGAGCCAGCTCGAGGCCTACGCAAGGCACATCGGCCTCGCGGGATCATCCTAAGCGAGACAACGGGACAGGAGGAGCGCCATGTCACTATTTGACCTCTCTGGAGAAACCGCAGTGGTTACCGGGGCCACCAAGGGCATCGGTCGCGGCGTGGTCGAGCGTCTTGCCGAGCATGGCGCCCGGGTGATCGCTTCGAGCCGCGATCAGGCCGCCTGCGATGCGGTGGCGGCGGAATTGAACGAGCGATACGGCAGCGGGCAGGAAATTGCCGCCGGCATCGCCTGCGACATCGACAGCTTGGAGCAGATCGATCGCTTGGCGGCCGCGTCCGCCGAACGCTGGGGCGGCATCGACATCCTAGTGGGCAATGCCGCCATTCTGCCCTACATGGGCAATTCAGCCGACACGCCCCCCGAGCTGTTCGACCGCATCCTCACCAGCAACCAGCATCACAACTTTCGCCTCTGCCAAGCGGTGCGTCCGAGCATGGCGCGGCGCGGCGGTGGGCGCATCGTGCTGATCGGCTCGGCATCGGGGCACATGCCCTCCCCCACGGTGCTCGCCTATGCGGTGGCCAAGGCCGGGCTCGCCCACATGGCGCGCTGCCTAGCCGATGAGTTCGCCGCTGACCGCATCACCGTCAACTGCGTGGCGCCGGGGCTGATCCGCAGCTTCTCCTCGAAACCCCTGTGGGAGGATGAGGCGGTGCTCGGCGCCGTTACTGCCGGCATTCCGCTGGGCCGCATCGGCGAGCCGGACGATATCGCCGGCGCGGTGGTTTTTCTGGCCTCGGCGGCGGGCGGCTACGTCTCGGGAGCGACCATCCCGGTGGACGGTGGCCGCACCACGCTATCGCCGCCCAACCTGGGCGCTTCGGTCACGGACCAAACCATGAAGGGCTCCACGTTCAACTAGCGCGCCGCCGCTGCTTCGCGGGCGTCGAGCTTCGCCCGCACACGGGCGTGGGCGTCCTCGGTCAGGTCGAAGCGCAACAGGAACACCAAGGCGCCCACGGAGATCATGACTGCGGGCAACACCGTGTAAAGCACGCGGATGGTCATCAGCGTGCCCTCCGACTGCGCCACGTTCGGCTCGAACCCGGCCCATTGCAGCAGGATGCCCGTTAGCGCCGCCACTACGCCGGCCGCCCCCTTGCGGATGAAGTTCCAGATGGCGAAGTAGGAGCCCTCCTTGCGCTCGCCGGTCTCGTGCTCATCGAAATCCACCACGTCGGCCTGCACCGAAGGGCCGACCACGGTGCCGATGCCGGTGCCGATGCCGGTGACGGCCAGCAGGTACACCAGTTCGCCCGGCCCGGCGAAGAACTTGCCTACGTTGGCGCCGGCGCTGAACAGCATGGCGACGAACCACACGGTCTTCTTGCCGAACCGGCGGGACAGCCAAACGGCGGCGGGGATGATGAGGATCGTCGGTATGAAGTGGGAGAGCAGCAATAGGGAGTAGGCGCTCTCCTCGTGCATGATGTACTGCATGAAGTAGGGTGCCAGAATGCCCAAGCTGGCGGTGCCGATGTTCTCGATGAGGAACACTAGGATGAGCAGCCGGGCATGGCGGTTGACAATGACATCCTTGACGGCCTTAATCGGGTTGCGCGCCCCGCGCCCCACGTGCTCCAGCCGCTCGCGCACCCGGGCCGTGCCGAACAGGATAAGCAGCCCTGCCCCGCTCCCGGCCAGGACGGAGATCATCAGCGCCGTGCCGCGCCGGTCCTCGCTGACCGTCAGCAGATGCACCGCACCGACGCAGATCAGGAACCCCACATACCAGGCGAACTGCCGATAGGCGAACACCCGGGTGCGCTCGTGGTGCGCCATGCTCAATTCCGCGCCCAGGGCCGAGTGCGGCACGAACCAGACCGTGATGGCGGTCTCGTAGAGCAGGATGGCGACGGTGGTCCAGGCAATCAGCAGCATGCCGTCCAGCAACCCGGGCGGGTTCCACAGCAGGTAGGGAACCACCGCCAAGGGCAGCACCGAGGCATACAGCCAGGGCCGGCGCCGGCCAAAACGGCTTTCGGTGCGGTCGGAGAGATAACCGGCCATGGGATCGGACACCGCATCCCAGATGCGCGCGGCGCCGAAAATCAGCCCCATGGCGGCCGGCGCAATCAGCAGCACATCGGTGGCGTACTTGAAGAAATACAGATTCAACAGGTACGCGATCAACGACACGCCGACGGTGGGGAAGGCGTACGCCACCACGCTGGCCACACTGAGGGTGTTGCCTTCCGCAGGGGCCGCCCTCGCACCGGCACCGGATTTGCTCACAGTGAATTGTCTAAATAAGATTACTGTTGCTATGATAGGCGAGGTGATTCGAATTA
>CAZNFI010000254.1:0-2470 GCA_964572185.1 uncultured Pseudomonadales bacterium | reverse complement strand
GAAACGCGCGGCCACGGTAGCGGTGGCGACACCGTGCTGCCCGGCGCCGGTTTCGGCGATGACGCGGGTCTTGCCCATGCGCCTGGCCAGCAGCGCCTGGCCGATGCAGTTGTTTACCTTGTGGGCGCCGGTGTGGTTCAGGTCTTCGCGCTTGAGGTATACGCGCGGACCGCCGAGGGTTTCACTCAACCGCTCGGCGAAGTACAGCGGCGTGGGGCGGCCGACGTAGTTCTTGAGAAAGTGGCGCAGTTCTGCTTCGAATTCCGGGTCGGAGCGTGCCTGCCCGTACAGTTCCTGCAGTTCGTCAAGCGCGTGCATGAGCGTTTCGGCAACGAAGCGCCCGCCGTGTTCCCCGAAGTGGCCGTCCTCGGCAGGTTGTGAGTAGTTGCTACCCGGTTCCGGCACGACGCACCTCTGCAACGAATTGCCGCATTCTGTCGGCTTCCTTGATTCCTTTCACTGCGCTCTCGACGCCACTGCAGACATCGACCCCCCAGGGCCGCAGCCGTTCAATTGCCGTACCCACGTTCTCCGGCGTCAGGCCGCCGGCCAGCATGTAGTTCAGACCTGGTCGTTGCGGCCACTGCTTCCAGTCGAACCGGTGACCGGTACCGCCGGCCAGACCCGGCACGGAAGCATCGAGCAGTATCGCCAGGGCCTGAGCATAGCGCTTTTCCTGGGCCGCATGGTCGATCGTGCCCGATACCCGCAATGCACGCAGATACGGCAATCCGAACGACGCGCAATAGTCGGGGTTTTCGGTTCCCTGAAACTGCAGGGCATCCAGCCCTACCCGGTCGATAGTGGTTTGTACCCTGGCGCGCGATGCGTCCACGAACACGCCGACACGCAGCATCCGGCCGGCGACGATGGCGGACAGGTCCCGGGCCGTATCCAGATCCACGTAGCGCGGGCTCGGCTCGTAGAAATTGAGCCCCACCGCGTCCACCCGCAGCCGCACCAGCGTCTGCGCATCGCTAGCGCGGGTAATTCCGCAGATCTTGATCTTGACGGACAAGATGAGCCCACCGTTCTTGCACAAGGCGCCGCATCGTGAAAGACGGTGACCGGAGGCTTGCAAGCGCCGCGGCGAGCGTCACTCGAGGGGCTTCCCGATCGCCGACGGCCCTCGGCTGAAAAGCGCGGATTATAGAGCGTTTCGACGGTCCGTCCATGTCACGCCTGGTTCGAACGGCGGGCGCGGTGTTTTACGCCGGCAGTCATCCGATCACCGAGTGGGTCTGCGCTGCCGCTCAGCAGCGGCGGCCGACCGCCGGGCGGAAAGTCGTATCCGGGATACCTGACATCCACCAGGTACAGGCCTCTGGCGGGTGCGGTCTTGCCGATCAGGCCGCGGTCTTTCGCTGCCAGGCTTGCGCCCACCCAGCCCGGCGGCTGCCGGCCATCGCCGACCTGCAGCAATGCACCGGCGATATTGCGCACCATGTGCAACAGGAAGGCATTGGCCTCGATGTCCAGCACCACCAGGCTGCCGACGGCACGCACGCTCAGTCGGTGTACATTGCGATGCCGGCTTCTGGACTGACAGGCGGCGGCGCGGAAGCTGGTGAAGTCGTGCTCGCCCACCAGCTGCTGGGCGGCTTCGTGCATCGATTGGGCGTCCAGGCCGGCCACCCGCCAGGCAAGGCCATCGCAAAGCGGCGCGGGCTCGGGGTCGATGTGATACAGATAGACGTAGCGTCGCGCGGTGGCGCTGTACCGCGCGTGGAAGTCGGGCTCGACGCGTCTCGCCCAGCGCACCTTGACGCCCTTGCCGGTATAGCTGTTGACGCCCTGACACCAGGCCTTGAGAGACCGTTGCGCTGCACAGGTGAAACTGACCACCTGCTGGGTGGCGTGTACGCCGGCGTCCGTGCGCCCGGCGGCAACGGTGCGTACCGGCGCGTCGGCTACCCGGCTGAGCGCCGACTCGAGGTCCTCCTGCACTGACGGCGAATGGCGTTGCCGCTGCCAGCCGGAATAGGCGCTGCCGTCGTATTGCACGCCGAGCGCAAAGGTAGACGCCTGTGGGAGTTCGGCCATCGTCAGTTCAGGGGAGGAGCCATGCCGTAGACGCCGTGCATAACGCCGAACAGAGTCTCGTCGAGATCGGTTTCGCTGTGCTCGGCGTCCTTTGGTCGACTTCAATGGACAACAGCACCACTGATTGCGTGTGCTTGTGCCCGTCGAACGATTGCTGGCGAATTCGACTCTCTTGCCAGGCGCCGGGATCGAGCGCCAGAACCCGGTCACGCAGGGGCCCGAACGGTACGGCGCCCAGGTCACGCAACGGCGCGTCGATAGTCACGCGAGAATGCCCACGGCTTCAGCACCCGGCATGCCTGAGGAATCCCGTCAATGCAGCCAGCCCAAGTTTACGCCACTCCGGAGCGGGGAGTTCATCGGATAGAGTTCCCGCCTCCACGACGGGGACACCGACGGGCAGAGAAAAGCACTGAGTACACGGGTG
>CAZNFI010000253.1:0-2614 GCA_964572185.1 uncultured Pseudomonadales bacterium | reverse complement strand
GCGGCGAGCGCCGTCAAGCCAATCAGACCGCTCAGGAGTCGAAACATGCTGCCGGACTCTCGTGATTGCGACGCGCCAATGCTACGACAGCCCAAAGCCAATGCCTACCGTCGCACCGTGCGCCGCTTCAGGCTGGCGATGCGTTCGGCCTGTTCGCGCCTGAGCTTCCGATAGTTGCGCAACCTGCGCGCATCGAGCACCCCGTCGTCGACGGCTTCGCGCACCGTGCAGCCCGGTTCGTTCCCGTGGCTGCAGTCGGTGAATCGGCAGCGCTGCGCCAGCGACTCCACGTCCTCGAACAGCGCCGCCAGGTCCGTTGCGGCAACCTGCAACTCCCGAATGCCCGGGCTGTCCAGCAGCAGGCCGCCTTCGGGCAGCAAGTGCAGTGAGCGGCTGGTGGTGGTGTGGCGCCCCTTGCGATCGCCGCGCACCGCGCCGGTCTTCTGTACGCCGGTACCGGAGAGGGTGTTGACCAGCGTCGACTTGCCGACACCGCTCGACCCGGCAAGCGCCACCGTTCGGCCGACGCCGCACCAGGCGGCCACGCCATCGAGGGTGGTTCGGTCCCGGGCATTGACCAGGTACACATCCAATCCTGCTTCGAGCGCCCGGGCTTGCTGCAGAAACCCGGGGGCGTCTTTGGCCAGGTCCCGCTTGGTAAGCACCAATACGGGGTGCACGTTCCCGTCGCGCGCCAGGCTCAGATAGCGTTCGAGCCGGGACAGATTGAATTCCTCATCGCAGGACGTGACTACCAGCAGGGTGTCGATATTGGCGCCAATCAGCTGCACCCGCTCGGTGGCGCCCGCGCTCACCCGCCTGAGCAGGCTCTTGCGTTCCAGCACCCGTTCGATCTGCCCACTGGCCGCATTGAACAGCACCCAGTCGCCCACCGTCGGCCGCGCTTCGGCGGCGCCGCGGAACCAGCGACCGCCCAGTGGCGCCTGCCGGTCTCCGCTTGCCAGGGCAACCCTCACTCCGTTGCGCTGCATGGCGATTACGCGCCCTGGAGAATTCGAATTCCGGTCAGCGGCGGCAAGCTGCCGTTCGAAAAACGGCGACCAGCCCAGATCCTCAAGCTTCAATCGGCCTCCCGATTGGCGCCGACCACGCGCCTGTCCCACTGCTGCGGAGGCAGCACCGGCCGCACTACCGGAAAGTCACGATTGGCCTGCGAGGCGGCCAGCGCCGCCCCGGCCGAGTCGAATTGCGCCAGCCGCCTGAGTTGCAGCAGGGTGACCCCCATCAGGTCGAACTCTCCCGCCTTGTTGCGGGCCAGGGCATCAGCGGGCGATATCCAGATGCTGTCCACGGTCTCCTTCTCGTCGTGGCGGCCGGTCTGTTGCGCAGGCGCCTCGGCAATGAAAAAACGGGTGTCGAAACGCCGTGGCCTGCCAAGCGGCGTAACGAAGCGATTGTGAAAGTGAATGTGGTCCAGCGCCAGGCTCAGGCTTTCCCGCCGGCAGATCTCCAGCAGGGTCATCTCGCCGGCATGCAGGGGTTGGCGATAAGCCATGAACCGTTCCCGCTCGCCCTGCTCCGCGTATGACAACAGCTTGCCGTCCCGATAGGCGAGCAGCAGCCCGGCCTCCTCAAAGCTCTCGCGGATGCCGGCGACCCAGTAGCCGCGCCACTCGGCGCCGAGGGCCTGCACTTGGCCGGCCTGCGCGTCCGATGGGCCGGTGCGAAACGCATCGTACTTGTGCAGATGGTCCTCGCCGTCGACGCGCCCGCCGGGAAAAACGTACATGCCGCCGGCAAACGACGCCCGGCCGGTGCGCTTGAGCATGAAGATCTCGAAGTCGGGTCGCGCCTCCCTGACGAGCATCACGGTTGCGGCTGGCCGAATCGGCTGCACTTTGGTCATATTCGAGTTTCCGTGGGCGCCTTGTGGCGCGTTTTCCGTCTTTCCAGGCCACCGTGCGCAATGTCCGCGGCACGGGCAAGCCGTACAGGTTAGCCCAGCCTTCCACACTGGAACAAACCGGTTACGGCGGCTAGAGTTCCATCCGCATTCGAAGGAAGTCCACCATGGCAGGCCAGGAACCACCCGACCCGGGACAGTCGCGCCGCTACTGGCGCGCCAACCTCAAGCTGATGGCGCTGTTGCTGGCGATCTGGTTCAGCGTCTCCTTCGGGTTTGGCATCCTCCTGGCTGAACCGCTCAATGAACTCCGCTTTTTCGGCTTCGAACTGGGGTTCTGGTGGGCCCAGCAGGGCAGCATCTATGTGTTCGTTGTCCTGATTTTCGTCTACGCCGCAGTGATGAAGCGCATCGACCGCAAGTACGGTGTCGACGACCGGGATCCGGAGCACTGACGCCGGGCCATGGACACACAAGCCCTCACTTACCTGTTCGTCGCCGCCAGTTTCGCGCTCTACATTGGCATCGCCATCTGGTCCCGGGCGGCATCCACCGGCGAGTTCTACGTGGCCGGCGGCGGCGTACACCCGGTGGCCAACGGCATGGCCACCGCCGCCGACTGGATGAGCGCGGCTTCCTTCATCTCCATGGCCGGCATCATCGCCTTCATGGGCTACGACGGCACCGTTTATCTCATGGGCTGGACCGGCGGCTACGTGCTGCTGGCGCTGCTGCTCGCCCCCTACCTGC
>CAZNFI010000252.1:0-2690 GCA_964572185.1 uncultured Pseudomonadales bacterium | reverse complement strand
GCTGCTCGTGGAACAGAACGCGAAGATGGCGCTGGACATTGCCGAGTACGGCTACGTGATGGAACTTGGCCGCATCGTCATGGAAGACACCTGCGAACGGCTGAAAAGCGCTACCGACATCCAGGAGTTCTACCTGGGCATGAAAGACCAGGGGGTGCGTGGCCGGCGACGCTGGAAACAGCGGAAGACCTGGCGATGATGCCGGGCAGCCGCAGGGTTGCAAGCGCGGCCGATGACGGGCGCGACACTGTGGGCCCGTTGCGGCCTTGCCCCGGGGTGCGGCGCGGCCTTGCCCCGCGAACCGGAGTACGAGCCGATGGCTGAACAGATCATCGATGGATGCAACACCGTTTCCGGGTTGTTCGCAAAGCGGGTGCGCGAGTGGTCGGCAAGGGTCGCGCTGCGGGAGAAGGACTTCGGTATCTGGAACGAGTACAGCTGGGCGGAGGTGGGCGAGCAGGCCCGCCTGGTCGGGCTTGGGCTGAAGTCGCTCGGGCTCAACCGTGGCGATATCTGCTCGGTCGCCGGCGAAGTGTGCAAAGAGTGGGTGTTCACCGACCTGGGAATCAACGGCATCGGCGGCGTAGTCAACGGCGTCTACCCCACGGATGCGCCCAATCAGGTCGAATACCTGGTCAACGACAGCGGCACCCGTTTCTATTTCGCTGAAGACGAAGAGCAACTCGACAAGATCCTGGAAGTCAGGGAGCGCACGCCGACCCTGGAGCGCATCGTCATCTTCGACATGGAGGGCCTGCGCAACTTCCGCGATGAAATGTGCCTTAGCTACGAAGATCTGCTGGCGCTGGGCCGCGACTACGGCGAGACGCACGCGGATGTCTGGGAGCAGGAGGTCGAGGCCGCGCAGCCGCAGGACCTGATGGTGCTCACTTACACCTCCGGCACCACCGGCCCGCCCAAGGGCGCCATGATCAGCCAGCGCAACATGATGTTCATGATGCGCAACATGCAGGAAATCTACGGGTTTCGCGCCAGCGACGAGCAACTCGGTTTCCTGCCGCTCGCGCATATCGCCGGGCGCATGTTCTACATTTCCAGCGGTATCGCCTCGGGTTGCGTGGTAAACCTGGTCGAAGAGCCGGATACCTTCGCTTCCGACCAGCAGGAGGTGGCGCCCACGGTCGCCTTTGCGGTGCCCCGAGTGTGGGAGAAACAGCATTCGACGATCATCATCAAGCTCAAGGACGGCACCGCGCTCGGGCGCCTCGCCTACGACCTGGCTCTGAAACTGGGCCTGAAACGGGCCGCATACGTGAAAGCCGGGCAACCCGTGCCCTGGTACCTGGCGCTGAGCTACCCGGTGATGGACTTCCTGGTGTTCAAGAACATACGCGTGTTCCTGGGAATCGACCGGTGCCGCTGGCTGTCCACCGGCGCAGCGCCCATAGCGCCGGACCTGATCGACTGGTTCTGGGCCATGAACAGGCCGATGTACGAGGTGTACGGGCAGACCGAATGCAGCGGGCTCGCCACCGCCAATCGGCCCGGCGAGTCGCGCATCGGCAGCGTCGGCCGATCGAACCGGGAGGTGGACGTGACCATCTCCGACGAAAACGAGATTCTCATCCGCAGCGCCGGCGTCATTGAAGGCTATTGGAACAAGCCGGAAAAAACCGCGGAAACCATCGTCGACAACTGGCTGCACAGCGGCGATGTGGGCCGAATCGACGAAGACGGCTATGTCTATATCGTCGATCGCATGAAGGACATCATCATCACCGCCGGGGGCAAGAACATCACGCCGAGCGAGATCGAGAACCAGCTCAAGTTCTCGCCGTTCATCACCGACGCGGTGGTGGTGGGCGACCGCCGCCCCTATCTCACCTGCCTGGTGATGATCGACCACGAGAACGTCACCAAGTTCGCCCAGGACAACGACGTGCCGTTCACCAACTACACCAGCCTGTGCCACACCGGCGAGGTGCAGGACCTGATCGGCGAGGAAGTCGAGCGCGTCAACCGCAAGTTCGCGCGGGTGGAAACCATCAAGAAGTTCCGCCTCATCGACCAGTTGCTCGACCCGGAGGACGACGAACTGACGCCCACCCAGAAGCTCAAGCGCAAGGTGGTGCATGAAAAGTACGCGGAACTGATTGCGGAAATGTACTGATGCTGCGATGTATGTGGCCGCGTCGATGTTCTCCGGGGTCGAGTTTTCCCAGGATTGACGCCGTTGCGCATGCATCGTCCCGTTGCCCGGGTCGAACTGCGCGTGATTGGCAGTCACCCGGGAATGCCGGCGGCCGGATTGCCGGTGGGCACGGGTCGCGCTGCCTCGTCTCTGGTGGCCGGACACAGTAGAATCGCGCGACTTGCGCATCGGGGTCGTATCAGTATGAGATCAGTGTTCGCGAAGGGCCTGTGGTTGGCGGTTGCGGTTGTGCTGGCGGGATGTTCCGGGGGAGAGTCGGACGACGCCGGCGCGACCCGCGGCGTGACGGACACGGAGATCGTGCTCGGTACGCACACGGATGTGTCCGGGGCGGTCGCCATTTGGGGCGTGGGCATCGTCAACGGTGCGCGCATGCGCTTCGATGAGGCCAATGAGGCGGGCGGCATCCATGGCCGCCGCATCCGCTATATCGTTGAAGACACCTCCTACCAGTTGCCCAAGGCGATACAGGCGGCCAACAAGTTGGTCAACCGGGACAACATTCTGGCCATGGTGC
>CAZNFI010000251.1:0-2770 GCA_964572185.1 uncultured Pseudomonadales bacterium | reverse complement strand
CGGCGTTGCGAAACTTTGCTCAACTGTCAAGACGGGGCATCCTCAAGAACGCTAGTGCGATTGGTACGCGTTCGCTGCACAGTCTCACCGTCCGGCAGCCTCGGGCGGCGGCTCCCAGCCCGCTGGAGGCGGGTTTCGCTGGCAGCGGGCGATGTTCACGGCGAAACCGCTGTCGCTGCCGTTCATGACCATGCGCCGCTCGGCAATGCGCCAGCCCGCCGCCAGCCGCACGAACCGGTCGAGATACTGGCCGAGAACGGTCGCTGTGGCGCCGTCCGGTCGTTCGTGCCAGGCCTGTACGTAGCTGCGCACGAGGGCCTCGCCGTCACCGGTGAAATCGATCTGCACGTTGCTCAGATGATGGGAGGTGCGCGCCCAGCGCCACATGCGGGCAAGGGACTGTTCCAGGGCCGCCGCGCCACGGCTTTGCAGCCATTCCTCGGGCCCGTACTCCACCCGGCAATCCCCGGTGAAAAGCGCGCAAAGCCGTGGCAGGTCCATGTGGTCCAGCGCGTTGCAGTATTCGTTGAGCACCCAGTTGATTTCCTCGCTGTCGCACAGGCGCCGTACCGGGTCATCGCCCACCAGTCTGCCTCCGCATCACCATGTTCCGTCACCGGTTCTGCATCCCGCATGGCCGCGGCGCCCACTGGGCCCTCGATGCGACTGTCCCCCGCAGGCCCGCCGGCAATACGCGCACCGCGCATCAGCGAACATAAGTGGCCCCATTGACATCGAGGGTGGCCCCGGAAAGGTGGCGCACCTTGCCTTCGGCCAGAAAGGCAATCAGTTCCCCCACTTCGGTCGGCGGCACCCATTCGCGCATGGCCAGGGTCTGTGTCACGGAGTCCTCGCCACCCTGCATTTCGGCGAAGTCGATGGACATCCGGGTACGGACGATGCCCGGCGCCAGGATGTAAGTATAGATGCGGTCCTTCGCAAAACCGCGGGCAATGGACTGGGCAACGGCCTTGATCGCTCCCTTGGATGCGGCATAGGCAATCATTTTCGGGTCGGTGACGCCGCGCTGGGCCACCCAGCTCGACATCAGCACGATGATGCCGCCGCCGCGGGTCAGGAAATGGCGAACCGCCCCGCGCATCAACCGCGCCTGGGCCTGCACGTTCACCTGCAGGTGCGTGTTCCAGTTGTCCTCGCTGTCGTCGATGCCCCCGGCCGGGTCCATGAACGCCGCATTGAGCACCAGCACATCGACATGGCCGCGCCAGGCTACCGCTTCCCGCCAGACGCGCTCCACCGCATCGTTGTCGGTGAAGTCTCCCGTCACCAGCTGGCAGCGGTCCGCCGCGATGCTCCGAACGGCCGCTTCGGCGCCCTCCCGGTCGCCCGGCTGCCCACGGTAATGGGCGATCAGATGGGCACCGGCGGCGCCGAGCACCGCCGCCGTGGCGGCGCCTATGCCCTGGGAGGCCCCAGTCAACAGAATGACCTTGTCGCTTAACGGCCCTTCGCTCATGAGTCCCTGAACACCGTAAAGAATGAAGGTTCCGGCGCGCGGCGGCGATCTGCCGTAGCCCGATCGACGCCGGGGTGCGCGCACCCCGCAATCGACTGCCGTACCGGTCGTCCGGTCGGCGCGGCCTGGCGCCCGTTTGTCATCCTGCCCCCCCACCGCGGATAATGGCCGTCCATTATTGCACTGTCTGAGGATGGCGGTCACGGCACCCCCGCAACCCGATGGCGATTGGCGCCGGCTGGTCGGCCATGTCCGCGCCGGACGCGCGCTGAAGCCCGCAGCCTGGCCCGACGGCGCCCGCTGCGCAGTCGCCTTTTCCTTCGACTGCGACCACGAAGCCTACGAACTGGGCGCCGGCGGCGCGGCAGTGGGGCGCCTGGCCTGGGGAGAGTTCGGACGCCGGGTCGGCGTGCCGCGAATCCTCGAGATACTCGGTCGCCACCAGGTCCAGGCGAGCTTCTTCATGCCCGGCGTCTGCGCCCTGATCGACCCGGATGAGGCGAAACGCATCGCCGGCGCCGGCCACGAAGTCGGCATACACGGCTGGATGCACGAAAACAATTCGCTACTCGATGCGGCAACGGAGCGGGACCTGGTATTGCGCTCGCGCGACCTGCTGGCCGGGCAGTTGGGCGAAGCGCCGGTCGGGTTCCGCTCGGCAAACTGGGATCTGAGCCCCCACACGATCGCGATCGTCGCCGAACTGGGGCTCGAATACGACAGCTCGCTGATGGCCGACGAGGACTGCTACGAACTGCTGCTCGACGGCGAACCCACCGAGGTCGTGGAAGTTCCCGTCGAATGGCTCCGCGACGATGCCGTCTACCTGATGTTCAACCGCCAGCCCGCCACCCGGCCCTGGGCAACGCCCGAGGATGTGTTCGGCATCTTCCGGCGGGAACTGGATGCGGCCTGGCAGCAGGGTGGCCTGTTCCAACTTGTCATGCACCCGTTCGTTATCGGCTATCGCTCCAGGATCTGGATACTCGAACGCCTGATCGAGCACGCCATGGCCAAGGGGGACGTCTGGTTCGGCAGCCACGCCGACGTCGCACGCTGGGTACGGGTGCACTCGTGAACAGGCCGGCCGGTAAGCGAGACACCGTCAACCGGCGGGGGCAGGAGAGCGGGCGTGCTTGCACCCGCAAACGGCTGCGCCTGACGCCCAGCGGCTGAGCCGGACATCCAGCGACAGCGCCCGGGCCACCGATCGTCCCCGGGCAGCCGGGCGTCATTTCCTGCTCAGCCCGGTCGGCGACGACCGAGCCCAAACCCATTGCAGGTACTGCAACC
>CAZNFI010000250.1:0-2772 GCA_964572185.1 uncultured Pseudomonadales bacterium | reverse complement strand
GCCGTGCGCCGAAACCCGGTATGCCCCTGACTGCCGAGGCGGATGACTCCACTCGTTGGACGTCACGCGGTGTTGGTACCAGCGTTCCGCCGGTCGAGTGCATTCAACCGTTGCGGTCGTCGATATAGGTCACAAGCTGCTGGAGAGTCTTGAACTGCAGGCAATCCTCCGCTTCCAGCTCGAGATTGAACTCCCGGTTGACCTCCTTGAAGAACGCGACCGCATCGATGGATGACACCTCGGAGTCTGCCAGTTGGGCATCGAAATCGGCGTCGCGACCCAGGTCGAGATGCTCGTCGATGAGTTGTTTGATGCGATCGACCGTTGATGCCATGACAATTTTCTCCGTTGGCGATGTGCTGGCGGGGAGTAATGCAAATGAGTGACCAAAACCTGTTTGGACCGAGCCCCACCCCGATTCGATCATTACGCAGAGATCAATGATTTGCAACAACGGTTGCGGGGGGATCGGGCTCGCCGGGGTGGCCGCGCCGGGATCGTCGCTACGCGGCTGCTCGCAGTTTCGCCCGCACGGTCAGGATGTCGACGCCGTGGTACTGGCGGTGTTCGACCGATGCCGCCAACCCCCGCAACAGCCGCAGCGACAGTTGACTCTCCGGCAGGCTCGCGGAGACCTCCCTGTCGAGCATCTGCAACAGGTCGGCGACATTGTCGCCCTGTGCGGAGGTGACGAAGTCAAGCACGGCAACGCCCTCGTCGACCGTGGCACTGAGGCGCAACCGCCGCGCACCGCCCTCTCCCGTTGCACCCTCGGCCAGGGTGGCGAGCGCTTCCTCGCAGATTAGCCGCAAGCGACCGGTATCCGATGAACCCAGTCGCTGGTTTGCTCCCCAGCGATCGGCGAATGCCAATACGGCGGGCAGGGCGGAATCGTCCAACACGGTTGCCAGGGCAGCGCGCCGGGCGCTGACGACATCGCCCAGCACCGTCAGCAGGATCGCGGTACCGCCGCCGACGGTGATGCCATTCCCGAGAACCGACGCCCACGCGCCGTCGCCTGTGGGAATCATCCCGAACTCGAAGCCGATGCCGAGAAAGAAGGAAACGCCGACCACGAACATGTGGCGTTGGGACGATCCGGCCTGCGCGACCAGCGCTATGCCCTGCGCGAACATCATGGCGGCCAGGACGGTCAGGAGGGCGCTCACCACCGGCTTCGGGATCGCGAAGATCAGCGCCGAGAGTTTCGGCAGGAATGCCATGGCGACGAACAGCGCACCGGTACAGAGGCCGACGCGCCGGGCGGCGACGCCGGTCATCGCCGTCAGGGTCACGCTGCTGGGGTAGGTCATCGAGGGCATGATGGCTGCCAGACTGTAAAATACGTTGCTCAAGGCATCGCCGGTGAGCACGTTCTGAGACGCCCGATAGTCCACGGCGCGCTGCTGCCGCCAGGAGACCTGTTGAATGGCGATCGACTGGCCGAGGGTGCCGATGACGGAGGACAGCGTAACCACCAGGTAGGCAGGAAGCAGGCTCCAGAAAGCCAGACCGAAGTCCAGCCCGAACCCGGGCCAGCCGCCGGGAACACCCCCCCAGTCGGCCCGAACGACGCCCGAGAGGTCGAAGAAACCGGCGAAGGCCGCGGCCGCGCACCCCGCAACCGCGCCGATCAGTACCGCCCACATCCGCCAGGTTGAAAACGGCTGCAGGATGGCGGCACCGATCGCCAACAGGCTTACCGCCGCGACCGCGAGTGCCTGACCGGACGACGTCCCTGCGGGGACGTTCTCGACCATGCCGTAGATCACCGGCGCGAGTGTCGCCGGAATGAGCATGTAGAAGACGCCGGATACCGTGGGCGTGATGATTCGCCGCAGCCGAGGGAGCTGGAGCGCCATCAGGATCCGCGCCAGCGAGGCCGTCAGTCCCAGCGAGATGACCAGCGGTGGCCCGCCCTCGATCAGCGCCACCGTCACCAGCGGAATGAACGCGAAAGAACTGCCCGCGGTGATTCGGTAGCCGGCGCCGACGCGCCACACCTGCAACGACTGCAGGGCCGTGCCGAGACCGGCGAGCAGCATGGCGGCGAACACGGCCCAGCGGGCGTACGCGTCGCCCATGCCCGCGGCCTCGGCAACGACCAGCGGGGAGAATGCGAGCGGGCCTACGGACAACAGACAGGTCTGGAAGCCCATGCTCCAGGACAGGAGCTGCGGCGGAGACTCGTGTGGCTCGTAACGAATCGCATCGTTGCCGTTCAACGCCTACCTCCCGGTGGTTCGGCCTGCCGCGGCTGGACGGGGAAACCCAGCCGCAACCGGGCCACGCATGCGCGCGCCAGCGTACATGCTACTATGCCAAATATGTGCGGCATTGACCCGCGATCCCGCTTTGCCGCGGCTGCGCAGGGCGGAGGCGCCAGAAAAACAGCAGGGCATGAGTGAGCGCTTCGATAGATTCGGTCCGGGACCCGCGACCGACCACGCCGAGGTCGATCTGGAGGCATTGCGCCCCCACGGCAAGGTCGGCTCCCTGCTATGACGCCGGCGCAGACCGTCGTGTGGGACATTCCCGAGCCGCACGCCACATTCGACGTACCGCTCGACGACGGCAGCGTGACCGTTGTCCGGCGGCATGGCAACCCGACGGGCCCGCGGCTGGTGTTGAGCCATGGCACCGGGCTGGCGATCGACCTCTACGTTCCGTTCTGGTCCGCACTTCTCGACGGTTTCGACCTGTTCGTCCACGACATCAGGAACCACGGCTGGAACGACCGTGGCCCCTTGGCCAACCACAGGATTCCGGTCT
>CAZNFI010000249.1:0-2847 GCA_964572185.1 uncultured Pseudomonadales bacterium | reverse complement strand
CAGGGCCTGTTGTGGCTGAGCCTGGACGAGATCGGCGAACTCAGCTACAGCTTCAAGGACATCATGGCGAGCATGGCGCCCTACTATGCCCTGCGGCTGGTGGCGGGGCTCGCGTTCTTTGCCGGCACCGTGCTGATGGCGGTCAACCTGTGGATGACGGTCAAGGGGCGCAACATCGTGCCGGTGGCGCCGCCGGCGGCCGGCGAGGAGACCACATGAGGGCCGTCGACCTGCACCGCCGGCTCGAGCGCAACAGCGGCCTGCTGATCTTCGGCATCCTGTTCGTCTCGGCCATCGGCGGGCTGGTGCAGGTATTGCCGAGCGTGCTCGATGACGGCCTGGCCACCCCGGCACCCGGCGCGGCGCCCTATGGGCCGGTGCAATTGACCGGCCGCGACATCTACATCCGCGAGAGCTGCAGCACCTGCCACTCGCAGCAGGTGCGTCCGCTGCTGGCCGAGGTGCGGCGCTACGGCCCCTTTTCCAGGGCGGAGGAATTCGCCTTCGACCGGCCCTTCCTGTGGGGGTCGAAGCGCACCGGCCCGGACCTGCACCGGGTGGGTGGCCGCTACTCGGACGTCTGGCACCGCATTCACCTGCTGGACCCGCGCTCGGTGGTGCCCGACTCGATCATGCCGGCCTACCCCTGGCTGGGCGAACGCCCGGCGGATGCCGACGGTTCCATCCAGGCGAAGATGCGGGCGCTGCGGCGGCTGGGACATCCCTATGCGGACGCCGACATCGCGGCGGCGCCGGCAGCCCTGGAAGGATTGATGGAGGTCGATGCCCTGGTGGCCTACCTGCAGAGCCTGGGTGCGCCCGGCACGGGAGGCAGCGAATGACCTGGTTCCTGTTCGCCGGCGACATGCTGGTCATGGCGTTCATGGCGGGGCTGGCAATCTGGGCGCTATGGGGCTCCTCGGACGAGGCGGTGGACCGCATCGCCGGCATACCCCTGGACGACGAGCGCGACGATGGCTGAGCTGCCGGGCGGATTCTGGAGCGGCTGGGTGCTGGCGCTCACCCTGGGGAGCCTTGCGGGGCTGGTCTGGATGGTGTTCAGCCTGTACTTCGGCGGCGGCCGGGACGAGCCGGAAGCCAGCCCCGTGTGGGACGGCAACCTGCAGGAGGGGGAACATCCGGCGCCGCTCTGGTGGTTCTGGCTGATCTTCGTCTCCCTCGTGATTTCCGTCGTCTACCTGATGCTGTACCCGGGGCTCGGGGCTTTCGGCGGCGCCCTCGAATGGTCCCAGGGGGGCGAGCTGCGCGAGCGCCAGAACCGCTATGCGAGGGAGTTCGGCCCGACCAGACGGCTTGTTGCGGAGGCAAAGCTGGAGACATTGCAGGCCGACCCGGAGCTGATGGCCTCGGCGCAACGGGTCTACGACCGCAACTGCGCCACCTGCCACGGCTACGATGCCCGAGGCCAGGCCGACCTGTTCCCCGACCTGCGCGATGCGGCCTGGCAGTGGGGCGGCAAGCCGGCGCAGATCGAGCAGTCCATCCGCCACGGGCGCCAGGCGGTCATGGTGGGCTGGTTGCCGGCGGTTGGGGAAGAGACGGTCGATCAACTGACCGACTACGTGCTCGCGCTCGGCGGCGGCGAGGTGGAGGGTCACCCCGGGGCGCAGCCCTACACGCTCTATTGCAGCGCCTGTCACGGCCCGGACGGGTCCGGCAACCCGTTGCTGGGCGCATCCGATCTCACCGACCGGGCCAGCCTGTACGGCAACTCGGAAGAGGCCGTCCGGCACTCCATCGCCATGGGCCGCCACGGCGAGATGCCGCCGTTCGGCGAGCGCCTGGACGACACCCAGATTCGCCTGCTGGTCGCCTGGCTGACGATGTGAATTTCGATTAGCACAGCGGAGCCGGCGCGACAGCCCGCCTTGACGAATCTCGATGTCGGCCGGCAATCGAAACCTGCGCAGAGTCCGCGCAATACTCGGCGTGATGGCTGCGTTTGCCGCGTTTGCGGTCTGGGCGTACGAGTCACCGCCGTACGCGGCCATGCCGGTCGTCGCCAGGGGCGGAGACGACGGGCTGCACTACCCGGGCATCCGCTACGTCCAACCAGCGGTTGGCGACCGGCGTTGGCGCCCGCCGGTGGCGGAGCCGGCGGCTGCTCCCGCGGATACCGCCGGCTGGCCGCCCGTGTGCATGCAGGACAACGGCACCGTCGAGTGGTACGGGACGGTCGCCCGCGCATTCGGCCAGCCGCCGCAAGTGGAGCAGCGGATGCCGGAGCGCTCCGAGGACTGCCTGTTTCTGAACATCTGGACGCCGGACACCCGGGCGCGCCGGTCTGGCCGCGCTGGACAGCCACGGGCAAGGCCCTGATACTGGATGCGGAGACAGCCGCCGCACCCCTCGACACCGAGATTTGCCCGCTATTGCAGAACAGATGACAGCGCCCGGGCGACCGGTGCAACGCGCGCCACAGGTCGACAAGGTGATCTTCTTCGCGAGCACTGCCGTCATCGCCGTCGCCTGTATCCCGATACTGATCGCGCCGGAGCGCGCATCGGACATCGTAGCCGACACCTACGACTTCATCGCCGGCAATTTCGGCATCGTCTACCAGTGGATCACCCTGGCCGCGGCAGTGGTGCTCGGTGTGCTTGCTCTCGGCAGATACGGCCACATCAGGCTCGGCGGCGCCGATGCGCGCCCCGACTACTCCAGCGTCTCCTGGATGGGCATGCTGTTCTGCGCCGGTATCGGCGGCGGCCTGCTGTACTGGTCACCGATCGAATGGGCGTACTACCTGGACACGCCGCCGTTCGGGCTCGACTCCGAGTCACCCCAGGCGCGGGAGTGGGCCGCCACCTACGGCATCTTTCACTG
>CAZNFI010000248.1:0-2852 GCA_964572185.1 uncultured Pseudomonadales bacterium | reverse complement strand
AATGACACAACAAAATGCGTCGATGGAGTGTGCTGAAGTGAGGCGCGGAGAACCAAAAACTTTATGCTTATTAGAAGGTTAAGAGAACCTTGTGCGAGTCCCTGAACCTATCGAAAACCCCTGTTTTGCTCCTTGCGCGACAACATTCCCGAGGCCTGTTGAACGGACGGAGACAGCAGCGCCAGGGCGCCGACCGCCACGATGAATGCCCCGCCGGCGCAGATCAGGGCGGTGGCGATGTCGTGGCTTTCGGCGATGAGGCCGATGGGAATGATGCCGAGCGGCATCAGGCCATGCGACATCATGTCGATGCTCATGACGCGCCCGCGCATCCGGTCCGACACCTGCACCTGCAGCAGGCCCCGGTTCAGGGACATGTTCCAGGCGCTCACCCAGCCGAACAGGGCGCCCATGAGCGACGCCATCAGCACCGTGGTGGACAGGCCCATGGCAACCGTCGAGACGCCCCAGACCATGCAGGTGGCGACCAGCCAGGCGCCCTTGCGGCGCAGGCCGCCCATCATGGCCATCATCAGCGAGCCGCCGATGGCACCCACGCCGATGGCGGACATCAGCAGGCCCAGGTCGTCCGGGCCGCCGCCCAGGATGTCTTCGTTGAAGGCCGGCAGCAGCGTGTTGACCGGCATGCCGAACATGAACGGCACGATGGACAGCAGTATGAGCCCGAATATCGGCCGCCTGGCGCGCACATAGCGCATGCCGTCGACGATGTCTTCCAGCGGGCCCTTGGCATCGTGCGGCTTGATCCTGGGCGGCGCGGATATCAGCAGCGTGGTCAGCGCCGCCAGCAGGTACAGCCCGGCAATGATGAAGTAGACAATGCCGACGCCGCGGGTGGAGGTGGTGTCGCCGGCGGCCACCCAGGCGATCAGGAAGCCGGCGAACGCCGGGCCGAGGATGCGCGCCACGTTCCAACTGGTATTGGACAGGCCCATGCCGGCGAAGATCAGCCGCTCCTCGATGAGTTCCGGCACGATCGCCTGGCGCGCCGGCACCGACAGCGCCAGCACCATGCCGTTGAAGGCGCCGAACCAGATGAAATGCCAGAAGGTGACCTGGCCGGTGAAGATGATCACGCCGAGCACCAGGGTCGCCAGGCAGTTCAGGCCCTGGGCGGCGGCAATGACCCGCTTCTTGGGCAAGCGGTCGGCGAGCACGCCGCCCCACAGCGAAAACAGCACCATGGGCAGCATGAACGACAGGGTCACCCAGGCGAGGTCCAGCGCCGAGGAGGTCAGCGTATAGACCAGCCAGCCGCGCGCCACCATCTGCATGTTCATCGAGAACGATGCGGCGACGCTGCCGATCCACAGCCAGCGGAAGTCGCGTACGTGCAGGGCGGAAAAGACGTCTCGGGCGGCCATTAATCCTGCAATGCCGGTTCTTTCATGTATTGGGGACGTTCCGGCGCCGCCCCGCAACGGGTTGCCGGGCCGGTGTGTCGAACAACCAACGCTATCGACCCGAGCGATTCAGCTTGGCGAGCGCCGGAGTCCCGCACCTTACGCCCGCTCTCATTGGTGTACTCGATGCTGTTCCCTGCGCGCTGGCGCGCCGGGTTCCCGACTCGCATGGAACAGAAGTCCTGCGACCTGGTTTTTGCGGATGCCGAGTGGGCGGGTCGTAGCCGGTCGGGCAATCAAGCGTTTCTGATTGTCAGGCCGCCGTCGACGGGCAGGGTTACGCCGGTAATGAATCCGGATGCGGGCAGCACCAGGCCGAGCGTGCCGTGGGCGACTTCTTCCGGGTCGGCGTAGCGCTTGAGCGCCACCCGGCGGCGCGCGAACTCACGCTTGTCGGCTTCCGGGATGGCCTCGGTCATGCCGGTGCGAATGGGGCCCGGGCAGATGCAGTTGACGGTGATGCCTTCGCTTCCCAGTTCCACCGCCAGCGATCGGGTGAGGCCGATGACGCCGGTTTTGGCGGCCGTGTAGGGGCTGCCGAACTTGGTTGCGCCGAGCCCTTCGGTGGAAGCGATGTTGACGATGCGTGGGTGTTCCGCCTGGCGCAGGTGCGGCAGCGCGGATGGTGCGGGTGTGGGCGGTCAGCAACACGGCCAGGCTCAGGTTCCAGGCGGCCTCGAAATCGTCGCCGTCGATGGCGGTCGGCATCGATATGCCGGCGTTGTTGACCAGGATGTCGATGCCGCCGAAGTGATCGGCGATATCGGCGAATACGCGCCCGATGGCATCGCCGTCGGCAAGGTCGAGGGCCCAGCCCCTGACCGGCTTGCCCGCGGCCTCGATTTCCGCCACGACGCGCTCGAGCGGCTGTGCATTGATGTCGATGGCGGCAACCCGGGCGCCTTCGTCGGCAAACAGCTTCGCGGTCGCCTCGCCCATGCCGCTGGCGGCGCCGGTGACGATGGCGACCTTGCCTTCGATCGACCTGCTCAGCTTGGTAAGTGCCATTGTCGTTTCTCCTGGGGATGGGGTCTGCATGCGCCCGGCTCCCGGCCGCGGCGGTGCGCATGGTTCCAGAGCCGGCAGAGGGCGTCAATGCCGCCCCCCTGGCCCTGAGCCTCTGTTCCGGCCTGTATCCGCGTACAGGCCCGTATCCGCATCCAGGCCAGCATCGGATGCGGGCCCGCATTGCTGGCATCAGTGCATGCCGCGCCGGCCCGGGGCCAGCCATATGCATGCATGGCGCCGGCAGGTTCGGGCAGCCCACCGCTGCGCAGGCGGATTTCTTGTGCGCCCGGGGGGCGATGCTTACAATGCGCGCCCGCGCGCGCCGCCGCTGTGTGTACAATGCGCGCCCGCGCCGGTAACGCAAGCGCGCAGGAACCGCGCGCCCATGTGGGTCGTTAGCTCAGTTGGTAGAGCACCGGG
>CAZNFI010000247.1:0-2862 GCA_964572185.1 uncultured Pseudomonadales bacterium | reverse complement strand
CCGCCCTGTACCCGTTCCTGAAGCGCTGGACACACCTGCCGCAACTGGGGCTCGGCCTGGCATTCAGCTGGGGTATCGTCATGGCGTTCGCGGCGGTCACCGGCCGGGTGCCGGCCGCCGGCTGGCTGATGTTCGCCGCCAGCACGGCATGGATCGTCGCCTACGACACGATGTACGCCATGACCGACCGGGCGGACGATCTCGAGGTTGGCGTGAAGAGTACAGCCATCCTGTTCGGCCGCTTCGACCGGCTGGCGGTGGCGGCGCTGCAGGCCTGTACCCTGGCCGGGTTCTCCGCGCTCGGCCTGTTCTACCCGTTCGGCGTCTGGTATCCGTCAGGCATGGTTACCGTGTTGGGCCTGTTCGCCTACCAGCAGGTGCTGATCCGCGAGCGGCAACCGGCCGCCTGTTTCAAGGCGTTCAGGAACAATACCTGGGTCGGCTTCAGCCTGTTCGCCGCGGTGGTCGCGGAACTGTCGGTGCGGCCGCACCTGGCGATCGGTTGAGGCAGCATGCCCAACTGCCCTGCCGACCGATTTGAGTACCGGTACCGGCACTGCCAGAATGCCACGCTCGAATCGGGCGCCGGCGCCAGCCACCGCAAAGGAAAAGACATTGCAGAAGAGATTCCTGGGCGAACTCGAGGTCAGCATGATCGGCCTCGGTTGCATGAGCATGTCTCAGGCGTACGGAAAGCCGGATCCGGCGGAATCGGAGCGCACCCTGCTCCGGGCCCTCGACATTGGCGTGACGTTCCTGGACACCGCCAATGCTTACGGGCTCGGTCACAACGAAAAGCTGATCGGCCGGGTGCTCGGCAGGCGCCGGGACGAGATGGTGCTGGCCACCAAGTTCGGGATGGCCGTCGACGCGGACGGCAAGCGCGGCATCGATGGCCATCCCGACCAGGTTGCCACCCGCTGCGATGAAAGCCTGGAACGCCTCGGCACCGACCGCATCGACCTGTACTACCTGCACCGCCTCGACCGCAAGGTTCCCATCGAGGACACCGTCGGCGCCATGGCCGACCTGGTCACGGCGGGTAAGGTGCGCTACCTGGGCCTCTCCGAAGTATCCGCCGCGACCCTGCGGCGCGCCCATGCCGTCCATCCGATCACCGCCGTGCAGTCCGAGTATTCCCTGTGGACCCGCGACCCGGAACCGCACGTGCTGCCCGCCTGCCGTGAACTCGGTGTCGGATTCGTGCCGTTCAGCCCACTGGGCCGCGCCATGCTGACCGGCACCATCAAGAGCCGGGAATCGCTGGCGGAGCAAAACGACTTCCGCGCCGGCATGCCCAGGTTCCAGGAGGAAAACCTGGCGCGCAACCTTGCCCTGGTCGAACAGCTGAATCGGGCAGCCTCCGCCAAGGCATGCACCCCCGGGCAACTGGCACTGGCCTGGGTGCTCGCCCGGGGCGACAGCATCGTGCCTATCCCGGGTACCAAACGGGTGGCATACCTCGAAGAAAACGCGGCAGCGGCGGCGGTCGCGCTGAGTGCCGACGAGGTCGCGTCGCTGGACGAACTGTTTGCGCCCGACAAGGTGGCGGGCGCCCGATACGTGCCGGCCGGCATGCGCTCGCTGGACCGGGACTGACCGGCGCGCCGGCGTTTCAGTCGAGCGGCTGCAGGTTGGCGTAGCCGAGCATCAGCCACTTCTCGCCAACGCCGGCAAAGTTCACCTGCACCCGGGCACGTTCGCCGGACCCCTCGCAGTTGAGCACCACGCCTTCGCCGAACTTGCCGTGCAGCACGCGCTGGCCGTAGCGGAATGCGCCTTCCTCGCGAAGGCCTGAACCACGCGCACCGGCCGTTGCCCGAAACGGCCTTTGCACAGCGCCTTTCATGCGGATTTCCTGGATCAGCTCCCGGGGCAGTTCTTCGACGAACCGGGAAGGCCGGTTGTGCGAATCGCTGCCGTGCAGGCGCCTGGTTTCCGCATAGGTGAGATAGAGCTGCTGCATCGCCCGGGTCATGCCCACGTAGCAGAGCCGGCGCTCCTCCTCGAGCCGGCCCGGTTCGCCGGCCGACATGCGGTGCGGAAACAGGCCTTCCTCGAGCCCTGAAAGAAACACCGTCGGAAACTCCAGCCCCTTGGCCGAGTGCAGCGTCATGAGCTGCACTGCCGGCCCCGAGCCGGCCTGGGCCTCTCCGGCATCGAGCGCGGCCTGGTCGAGAAACTCCTGCAGCACGGAGACTTCCGCCGCCTCGTCATCCTGCAGCGGAAACACCAGTTCGCCGCTGAACTGCCGCGCCGCATGCACCAGTTCCTGCAGGTTCTCCTTGCGCGCCAGGCCCCGTTCGCCCGGCTCGCGCCCGTGGAACTCGAGCAGGCCGCTGTCGCGCACGATGTACTCGGTAAGGTCGTGCAGCGCCATGCCTTCGCAACCTGCCGCCAGGTCGTCGATGAGTTTCAGGAAGGCGGATACCGCCGTGGCCGACCGACCCTTCAAGCGGCCGTCGGCGATGGCATCCTTGCAGGCCTGCCACAGGGACACCGTGCGGGCGCGCGCTTCTGTACGAATGGCTTCCACGGTCTTGTCGCCGATGCCGCGGTTGGGTGTATTGACCACCCGCTCGAACGCGGTATCGGCATGCCGGTCGTGCACCAGGCGCAAATAGCACAGCGCGTTCTTGATCTCGGCCCGTTCGAAGAACCGGAACCCGCCGTGGATGCGGTACGGGATGCCGGCCAGCATCAGCGCTTCCTCGATCACCCGGGACTGGGCGTTGGAGCGGTACAGCACGGCCACGTCGGCGGGACTGCCGCCGTTCTCGATGACCGAGCGGGTACGCTCGGTGATGAAGCGGGCCTCGTCGAGGTCGTTGTAGGTGCCGTACAGTCTTATCGGTTCGCCAT
>CAZNFI010000246.1:0-2867 GCA_964572185.1 uncultured Pseudomonadales bacterium | reverse complement strand
CCTCGACAAGTTGCGGAGCAACTTGATTGCCTCGCCGCCAGGCGAGGCGCCTAGACAGCATGTTTCGACTTGCGGGCAACTTGAGACATGCTGTCTGGTGTGCTGTCGAATGCGCTGCGGAACCGCCCCCACACCCCCATGTCTGCATCGATCGGCGGCAGGTGCCCGCTGTTGCTGTCGGCCGCCGCGGCCAGGAACTTCACCTCGGCATCGAGTTGCTGCACCAGGCGGTCGTCGCCGGCGCTGCAACTGATCAAAGGCATCTCGCCGACCAAATGCCCGATCAACGCCAGCCGTGCACCCACTTTCAGGCTGATCTCCGGGCCCGCGGCCCAATTCGCGGCAAATCCCCGAAGCTGCCGCCAGGCTGACTTGAGCGTATTGCTTCTCTTTTCCAGGCGTGCCGTCTCGCGCTCGAGCGCTTCGTAATTCACTCGCTGACTGACTGCCCTCGGATCGTACACGCCAAACAGTTCGACCGCTTGCAGCCACATTCGATTCCGGAGACGGCACATGGCAACTGTCCCGGCCATAGCGCCCTCCAGTGATCGGATACACTCTCCGACCAGACCCTGCGGAGACCGCGAACCTGGTGGGCCGAGCAGTCTTTCGCAGACACTCGAGGTACCCAATACGGGCGCCCACTCGCGGCCCCACCTGCGTTCCGCGGCAGAGACGTCGAATGTCGAGTCGGTTGAGAGCGTGATCAGACGAGGCTGTACGTCGGTCAGAACCAACTGCGCCGACTCCCCCGTTGGCCTCAACACAACATCAATCGGCCCGCCGTGGCGCAACGAGAAGCATGCAGCACATTGCATTTCCCATGCTTGCAGATCGTCCTGCCCGACCAGCGCAATGACTAACAGCGGCAGGACGGCCTCCGTACCCCGACACGTCGTGCGAAGCCTCGACAGGTCGGTGAGAAGCGCCGCTGCGGCCAACTCGGCGACCATGTGTCGGGCGGCCGTCCGCTGAATCACCCCTGCATTGGTTACCGCAAAAGTCTCGCTTTCCCTCACACTCGACACCATTTCCTCGACCCGGCCCTCCCGCGATTCCTTCGTCTCACTGGCCTGCGACCAGGCGCAAAGCGAGCCAAGCAGAGCCTTCAGGCGATCGTCGCTCTGCTCGCGCAACCACTCTACTCCCAATCCGGGAACACCGATGAACCCATGGTGCAGCCCGGAAAACAGCCGTTCACCCATCGCGTTTGTCAGCGTGGAGTGGGCCAGATCCGGAACGTGTTTCGCCAGCGCCTTTTCGAAAAGCCCGTCGCCGGAATCGTTGCGGTACGCTTCGAAAAACCGCGACCCCAACACGGTTCCCGGACAAACGCCACTTTCGAACACGGCGGTAACTCCCAAACCGAACGGGCATGTTGCCTGCACGCGCCTGATCCAGCTCGGCAGGGGCGCCCCGGCCGAGTGACTGTAGTGGGTCAGACGAGGCGGCTCGTCAGGGGCGTACTCGGGCGGCGAAGGCCAGGGGCCAATGTAAGAACCAGCCCGGGCAAAGGCAGGCGGCGCTTGTTGAAATTCGCATCGGTGAGGCTGCCCCGTCGCCGGCACCTGGCTTCCGACCGCGGGCACCACGATCGCCTGACGGTATTGAAGCGAACCGGTGTAGTCACTGGGTTCCGGGCCGGCTGGCGATTGGCGGCCTGCGCACCAGCGCGGCCCGGGCAGAGTCGCGGCCGGCTGCGACACTGCCCGGCCCGCCAGGGCTCCCTGCCCTGCCGGGGTCGTATGCGGCGGGCCGCCAAAGGGCGCCTGGCCGAACCAGGCCGATGGAAACTCACTCCACCCTATTCGTGCAACAAAGGATTCGTCCAATTCTTGGCTGTCCTTAGCGCCCGTCAACGGCCCGCATGGTCAGACTTGGCCCCATCAGATTGGTCACCGCGGTGCAGAGAAAGTTCCTCCGTCGAAGCGACGTCGACGGCAACTCAAATGCGGTAGGTCGTCTCCGTCATGAACCGGGACGCCAGGGTCATCGCCTGCTTTACCGGCCGCGGGAACTCGGCTCCGCCCATCTGCAGCGCATCGGCGCCGTGGCGCGATTCGTCCTCGTGCATGCGCTCGACGATGGCGCGGCTCCTGGCATCCTGTTGCGGCAGCGCTTCGAGGTGGCGTTCGAGGTGTTCGCACACCTGGTCTTCGGTGGCCTCGACAAAGCCCAGGCTCACCTTGTCGCCGACCAGGCCGGTTAGCGCGCCCATGGCGTAGGAAGCGGCGTAGAACAGCGGGTTCAGCACACTCGGCGCACTGCCCAGTTCTTCCAGCCGCTCGGCGCACCAGGCCAGGTGGTCGGCCTCCTCGCCGGCGGCTTCGAGCAGGCGCTCGCGCACGGCGGTGTCCCGGGCGGTCAGTGCCTGGCCTTCATAAAGTGCCTGGGCACACACCTCGCCGGTGTGGTTCACGCGCATAAGGCCCGCAGCGTGGCCGCGCTCGCCGTCGTCCAGCGGCGCATCCTCGATGCCGGCTGCCGGATTCTCGCGCTCTGCAGCGCGATGGCCGGTTAGCGTCTTCAGCGCCCGGTCAAATCGTTGAATGACGTCATCGATCATGGCGTGAGATTTCTCGGTCAGGCATCAGCGGCAATCGCGCCGGTTCGACATGCACCCGGTTTCCGGGCTTTTCAGGGCCTCGGCAGCGTCACGCCCGTTTGCCCCTGGTACTTGCCGCCACGGTCCCTGTAAGACACTTCGCAGCTCTCGTCAGACTGGAAGAATATCATCTGCGCGGCGCCCTCGTTGGCGTAGATCTTGGCGGGCAGGTTGGTGGTGTTGGAAAACTCCAGCGTGACGTGGCCCTCCCACTCCGGCTCCAGCGGCGTGACGTTGACGATGATGCCGCAGCGGGCGTAGG
>CAZNFI010000245.1:0-2869 GCA_964572185.1 uncultured Pseudomonadales bacterium | reverse complement strand
GGTGGGCCCTGGGCGCTCGCCGTGCACCGGGCTGCCGGCGCCGGTCCCAGACTGATCCGGAGCAGTCGATGGCGCCGGGACACCGAGCCCACAGAGGTCGTCTTCTATGCCGAGCGGGGTGTGTCGTATGCCGTCTCGCTGGGTGTACACGGGGCGGCGCCGGGCGGCGACTTCGAACTGGCCTGGGCGGGCACGGACCCGCCGACCTGGCTGCGTTACGCCGGGCACTTGGCGCCCGACGGCGTGGATGCGGCCGGCCGGCCGCTGAACCTCGGCGATACCGGCGCGCTGGCGTTCAACGGGCCGTCGCTTTACCTCGGTGCCACGTCCGGGCTGCATGTGTTCGAGCGTGACCCGAACAGCGGTGCGCTGACGCTGCATCAGGTGCTGGAAGGAGATTTCCGTTCCAGGGCCATGATCTGGGATCGCCTGCGCGGGCGCCTGCTGGTGGAGGGACGATCCTGCAGCGAGTGGCGGCAGTTTTCTCCGTACGATGGCGGCTTTCGGTTGCAGGAAGCACAGGAAATTTCGGTTGCTTTGGACCGTTGTGAGGCTATAGACGGATTGGATACGGTATTTGCCGATTCCGGCGGCTCTTCGCTGTACCGGTTTGGCGTCGACTCTTTCGATGTGTTCGCCATTGCCGCGGACGGAGCGATACGCTGGGTCGAAAGCGACACTCTGTCTGCCGCGAATCGGACAGGTTTGATCTCCAGGGATGATCGGTACATCTACTCGATTTCACATTCGACGCTGATCACGTTCCAGCGCGATACCGGGACGGGCAGATTGACAAAGGTGCACCGGACGTTACTGCGCAGAAGTGGCGATACCGAACGATCGATTGCATCGAGCGATGACGGGCGTCAGCTGATGGCCGTGGGGCGTGGTGGCAACCCGACCGAGCTATTCGGACTTGAGGATCCGGGCCGCCCGCGGTCTTTGTACCAACTGGGCCCATTTTGGACGTCGCCCGTTTCACGTCACGTTACGAGCCGAGAGGGATGCCAGCCGGCCCCTGGCCGAATGGAATCGCTCTCCTTCGACGTGATCTGCAACCAGATCGCCTATTCGGTGCAATGGCGGCCGTTGGACGGCGTTCTCCTCGGTACCGACTTTGCTTCCTACTGGCAGGCGGATCGGTTCAACAACGCCGTTCCGTTCTTCGGCACGCCCGCATCCAATGCCGTCAGCCCGGACGGGCGGCACATCTATGTGTCGAGCCGCGCGGAAAGCGGAATCTTCAAGAACAGCGCCGTTGGCGGCATTCATGTGTTCGAGCGCATTGGCTCGGGCACCGTCGACAGCGGCCGGGTCGAGTACGCCGGGTCGGCGCCGCTGGTGCCGTCGGCGTCCGATCCGGTTCGGGAAGGTTTCATCCGCATCATCAACCGTTCGAACCGTTCCGGCGCGGTGCGCATCGCCGCGGTGGACGATGCCGGCGCGCAGGGCGGCGAACTGCGGCTCGACATCGACGCGCTGGCGACCGTGCATGTGAACTCGCAGGACTTGGAGTCGGGAAACGCGGCGAAGGGACTGGTTGGCGCCGCGGGAGCCGGCGACGGCGCCTGGCAGGTGGACTTCAGCAGCGACGTGCCGTTCGAAGCGCTGTCGTACCTGCGCACGACGGACGGGTTCCTGACATCGATGCATGACGTCGTTGCCAACAGTGGCGGCGAACACCTGGTGCGTTTCTTCAATCCCGCCAGCAATGCCAACCAGAAGAGCCTGCTGAGGATAATGAACGCGGGTGCCGCGGACGCACGGGTGGATGTTGCCGGGATAGATGATGCGGGGGAATCGCCCGGAAGCCAGGCCGGGTTCACGGTTGCGGCGGGAACGGCCCGCACGGTGACCGCATTCGAACTGGAAACCGGCGACGGGCTCGACAGCGGCGCCCTGGGTACCGGAACCGGCAAGTGGCGGCTGCGGGTCACGTCCGAGCAGCCGGTTCGGGTGATGAATCTGCTGGAGAGCCCCGGCGGATACCTTTCGAACCTGTCCACGGTGCCGGTGGCCCGCGGGCCGGGCATGCACCTGGTGCCGCTTTTTCCGGCCGCCGCGAACGGGTCCGGTCAGGAGGGTTTCATACGCGTGATCAACCTGTCGGGTTCGGCAGGCGAGGTGCGCGTGACGGCCCATGACGATGCGGGAGACGAGTACGGCCCGCTGACGCTGATGCTCGGTGCCGGGGAGACCGTGCACCTCAACTCGGGCGACATCGCGTCGGGGAATGCCGGCAAGGGGCTGTCCGGCGATGCCGGCGGTGGTACGGGAGACTTGCGCCTGACATTGCGCACCGACCTCGAGATCGAGGTGCTGTCCTACATTCGCACCGCCGATTCATTCCTGTCCGCCATGCACGACCGGGTGCGGTCGGTGAACGGGCGCTACCGGGTGCCGATTTTCAACCCGGGGAGCAATTCGAATCAGGTGAGCAGCCTGCGCTTGATCAATTCGGGGACAGCGGCCGCAACGGTGACCATAACGGGCATCGACGACAATGGAGCTTCGCCCGGTACGGACGTTTCGCTCGAACTGGCCGCGGGAACGGCAACAACCCTGCAAGCGGACGAACTGGAGTGGGGCGGCAGCGGTTTCACCGGTGCGCTCGGTGACGGCGCGGGCAAGTGGCAACTGGTGGTCGACTCCGACCGCGCCATCGAGGTGGTGAACATTCTGGCCAGCCCCACCGGCCACCTCACCAATCTGTCGACCGTGGCGCCAATGCCTTAGACGCGTGCCGTTGCGGCACCTGTGCAAATGCCGGGAAGCCGCTAAACTCGCCGGCTTCGAACCCATTTCCGGAGGATTGCATTCATGGCCATGCAGCACACCCCCCTGTTGATGTCGACGCTGGTGGAGCGGG
>CAZNFI010000244.1:0-2902 GCA_964572185.1 uncultured Pseudomonadales bacterium | reverse complement strand
ATCAGTTCGCCAATGGTGTCGATCGCCCCGGCGGTCTCGATTGCCAGGGTGCCCCGTGATAAGGGCTCGAAACGGTAGTAGTCCCAGTCGCCGGAGAGATCGATCGCGCCATTGCGGTTGCCGTTGACATTCACCTCGATGGCTTCGTAACAACTGCCGCCGGCGGAGCCGCCGCCCTCGAGGCGGGGGAAGCTGAAGGTTGCCGCGCCGACCAGTTCGGTGGTGTCGTCGTCGGGCGCGGTGGGGTCGTATTCGTAGACGGCCAGGTGCCTGCGGTAGGTGCCGCCCGGCGGCGGCTGGTAGTCGGTGGTGAAACGGATGTCGGTCCAGGAGCCCTGTGGGCCGAGGCGGGAATCTCCACCGGGCACCACGAAGTCGAGTGGATACAGGCCGGGGTGGTCGCTTTCTTCCACTTCGAAGGAGTCGAAGCCGTAGGAGCCGGGTGCGTTGCATTCGGTATAACGCAGCGACAGCAGGAGGGTCTTTGTGCGCTCGGTGCGGGAGGCGTTGCGCAGTTCCGCAATCTCAACCGTTACGCTGTCTTCGTCGTCGTCGATGTCGAAGGAATAGTCGCCGACGAACTCGACCCGGGCCGCCGTGGCCGCGTTGGCGACCAGCCAGCAGAGGAAAGGTACCAACCTGAAGAAATTCGGCATGCTGTGTCTCAAGAGCTTGTGGTCTTCCCGCCGGCGCCCGTATGGCGCTCAGTGCTTTACACGCGCATCGACCTCCTGGTTCCTGGGGCAGCGCCGAACCGGGTATTTTACAACGCCGGCTGTCGCGAGGGTAACCGTCAATCGGCCCGCCAGCGCAAACCGCGTAGGCGGTGGCAAAGCCTTTGCAGCGGATGGAGGCAAGCGGCTACTTCACACCCATAGACACCGTTCCAATGCGCGAGTTCAAAACCGGTTCGACCAGCCCTGAGGGGGGCCGCCCCCCTATTCCGGCAGGTAGCCGATATCGGCGTTGATGTCTTCGCCGCCGCTCTCGGAATCGGCGCCCAGCGAATACAGGGCGAAGCCCTGCAGGTTTTCCACCGGCTGTTCGTACTTGTAGGGTTCGCGCCAGGGGTCTACCGGCAGTTCGTCTTCCAGGTAGGGGCCGTTCCAGTAGTCGGCCACCTCGGCCGGCGGGCGCATCAGCGCTTCCAGGCCCTCGGCGGTGCTGGGGTAGGTGCCGATGTCCAGGCGGTAGGTCTGCAGCGCGCCGCGCAGCATCTTTATCTGGGTTTCCGCGGTCTGCACCTTCGAGGCATCCACGCGGCCGAACAGGCGCGGGCCGACCAGGCCGGTGAGCAGGCCGAGAATTACCAGCACCACCATCAGTTCGATCAGGGAGAAGCCGGTGTTGCGTGATCGCCGCGGCGCCTGCGGCTGGTCGGTTCTGCCCGTGGCGGGCTTCATGCTGCAATCCTTTGCCATTTCCGATGTTCCATCTTCGTTCACAGTACGCCGTTTTCCACCCCACTAACCTGACTGTCCTGCCTGCACGCCCAGTATAGCCACACCTACAGTACGCCTTCTTCCACCTCACACCTCACTACCTGGCTGTGTTGCCTGCACGCCCGGTATCGCCACACTTACAGCACGCCTTCGTTAACACTGGTCATGGCCAGTATCACGCCGATCATGATGGCGCCGAGAAAGCCGCCGATGAACAGGATGGCCACGGGTTCGATGAGGTTGAGGAACCGCTTCATGCGCCGCGCGCTGTTCTGCTCGTACAGGGTCGCCAGCGAGCGCAGCATTTGCGCCAACTGGCCCGACTGCTCGCCCACGCGCACCAGATTGTAGCCGGTGGGGGTGAGCGCGTCCTGTTTCTCGAGCGCCTCGGCCAGCGATACGCCGCCGCGCACGTCCGCCTCCGCACGGCCGAGGCCGCTGCGCCGGCGCGACACGCGCACGCCCCGGGCGGCCAGGCCCAGCGCATCCATCAGTTCCACGCGGCTGGCCAGCATGGCGCTCATCACCGAGGCCCACTTGGCGGTGTCGGCTTCCGAGAGCCATTCGCGCAGCAGCGGCAGGCGCGCCAGGCCGTCGAGAAAGCGCTGGCGCACCGCCGGGCGGCGGAACAGGGTCACCGCAATGGCCACCAGCACGGCGGCCGCCGCCGCCACCAGCAGCGCGTTTTCGTTGAACCAGGCGCCGGTGCGCAGCACCACCTCGGCCAGCAGCGGCAGGTCGCTGCCGGCCTCCAGCAGGTTGGTGAACTGCGGCACCACGAACACGAACACGAAGAACACCGCCGCGGTGCCGGCGCTGACCAGGATGGCCGGGTAGGTGAGCGCGCTCTTGAAATCGGCGGCCACTTTCTGGTCGTACTCCATCTGTTCCACCGCCTGGCGCAGCGCGGCGGCCAGTTCGCCGCTGAGTTCGCCGGCTTCCACCAGGTGAAACACGTAGTCGGGCAGCGGCAGTTCGCTGGCGCGCAGCGCGCCCAGGAAGTTCTCGCCCTGGGTGAGCGCACGGCCGATGCTGGCGAAGCCCGCCGCCAGCGCCGGGTGGTGGCTGCCGCGGCTCTGCGCCAGGATGGCATCGCCCAGCGACACGCCCGACTGCAGCAGGGTGGCCAGTTCGTGGAAGGCGATGGTGAGCTCCTGCGCGCGCAGGCGGCGGCGCAGGGGCAGCTGCAGGTCGTTCTTCTGTTCGCGCACCTCCACCACGGTGTGGCCGTCGCCGGTGAGCCGGCGTATCAACTCGTCGGCGTTTTCGGCCTCGGCCTGGCCGGTGAGGCGCCGGCCGTCGCGGTCGAATACCTCGTAGTTGAACTGCTGCACGGCGCCGTCAGTTGTCCGTGAGCGTGAGGCGCGTCACCTCGTCGAGGGTGGTGCGGCCGTGCGAGGCCTTCACCAGGCCGTCCTGGAACAGGTTGCGGTGGCCCTGGGCGGCGGCGAAGCGCTTCA
>CAZNFI010000243.1:0-2931 GCA_964572185.1 uncultured Pseudomonadales bacterium | reverse complement strand
GCATTCATGGCCATGCAGCACACCCCCCTGTTGATGTCGACGCTGGTGGAGCGGGGCGCCCGGGTGGCGCCGAACGAGGAAATCGTTACCGCCACCGAGGCCGGCACGCGCCGGCAGAGCTACCGGCAGACCCGCGACCGGGCGCATCGGTTGGCGCACGCGTTGCGCGATGCGGGCATCGGCATCGGCGACCCGGTGGCCACCTTCCTGTGGAACGGCTCGCGCCACCTCGAGGCCTATCACGCCTGTGCCGGCATGGGCGCGGTGCTGCATACGCTGAACATCCGGCTCGGCGCCAAAGACCTGCAGTACATCATCAATCACGCCGGCGACCGGGTGATCATCGCCGATGCGGACGTGCTGCCGTTGCTGGAAGCGGTGCGGGATTCGATTCCCACGGTCGAGCGGGTGGTGGTGGCTACCGAAGACGGCTTCGAGGGCTGGTCGACGAAGCTGCCCGGGGCGGTGGACTACGAGGCGTTCATCGCCGGCAAGCCCACCGAGTACGTCTGGCCGCAACTCGACGAGACGGCGCCGCTCGGCCTGTGTTACACCAGCGGCACCACCGGCGACCCGAAGGGGGTCGAGTACGAGCACCGCGCCCAGTACCTGCACACGCTCACCGAGTGCATGGCCGATGCCATGGCGCTGTCGGGCGCCGATACGGTGCTGGGCGTGGTGCCCATGTTCCACGCCATGGGCTGGGGCATTCCCTGGGCGGCGCTGATGCTGGGCTGCAAGCAGGTGATGCCGCACCGCTTCATGGACCCGGCGCGGCTGCTCGACCTGATCGTCGCCGAGGGGGTGACCCTGTCGGCCGGCGTGCCGACCATCTGGCAGGGCGTGAAAGCCATTGTCGAGGCCGACCCGGGGCGCTTCGACCTGTCGGCGCTGCAGCGGCTCACCTGCGGCGGTTCGGCGCCGCCGCCATCGCTGATCCGCTGGTACTGGGACGCCCTGGGCGTGGAGATGATCCAGGGCTGGGGCATGACCGAGACCTCGCCGCTGGCCACCCTGTCGCGGCGCGTGATGAAGCGCAGCCAGTTGTCCATTTCCGAAGACGAGCAGTTCGAGAACGTCGCCAAGGCCGGCCAACTGATGCCGGGGCTGGAACTCGACATCTTCGACGAGCACTTCAACCGCGTGCCGCACGACGGCGAGTCGGTGGGCGAGATCCTGGTGCGCGGCCCGTGGATCTGTTCCGAGTACTACCGCAACCCGCAGCCGGACAAGTTTCACGACGGCTGGCTGGTCACCGGCGATGTGGGCAAGATCGATGCGGAGGAGTACCTGATTATCTCCGACCGCTCCAAAGACCTGGTGAAAAGCGGCGGCGAGTGGATCTCCAGCGTCGATCTCGAGAACCACATCGTGGCGCTGGACGGCATCGCCCAGGCCTGCGTGGTGGCGCAGCCGCATCCGCGCTGGGACGAGCGGCCGGTGGCGCTGGTGGTGCCCGACCCCGGGCGGCAGGTGAGCCCCGAGGCCATCGCGGCGCATTGCGCCACCGCCTTCGCCAAGTGGCAGTTGCCGGACGACATTCTCTTTGTGGAGGGCATTCCGCTCACCTCGACCGGCAAGATGGACAAGAAAGTGGTTCGCGCGGACCTGGCCGCCCAGGGCTATGTACTGCCGGACCTGCGTGGGGTGGCGGATTCCGGGTAGGGGACACGCCAGGCGTTCCGCTGCTCAAGCCTTGTGTTCCATCCTGGGCGCGGCGGCGGTTGCCAACGATACGCCGATGCCCTCCACCAGGGCGCCGAGCCGGGCGATACCGGCGTGCACGCCGTTGAATTCTTTCTGGACTCCCGTGAACTCTTTCTGGATGTCGTACAACCGTTCTTCGAACTTGCCCGCGCGCTGGTCGGCCTTCTCGAATCGCCGGTGGACCTGCTCGAACCGCTCCTCCATTTCGCGAAATCGCGCGTCGAACCGCTCCTCCATTTCGCGAAATCGCGCGTCGAGCCGCTCCTCCATTTCGCGAAATCGCGCGTCGAGCCGCTCCTCCATTTCGCGAAATCGCGCGTCGATCGCGACGAACCTGGCGTCCGTCGACCGTGACGCGGCCTTGATGGCCTGCAGCATGAAACCCGCAAGACTTGCGCCGACCGTCACGATGGTGGCGATGGTGGTGATGAACTCGTAATTCATGATCGGTTCCTCGAGCCGGATTATCCCGAAGTCGCCCCGCAGTGTCGATCACCGGGCGCTGGCCGTAGGTAGGAATTGGCTGAAAGATTACGCGGGCTTTGCTGTGCTCCGGCAAGGCGGTTGCAGTAAGATCGTGGTTGTCGTGGAAACCGTCTGCAGCAATGCGTAGCTGGCTTGTATTCATCGTGGCGCTCGCCCTGGCGGCGGCGCTTTCGGCACCGGCTGCGGAAGAAGATTCCCAGGGCGGCGCGGTGTGGCTGGTCGAGCTGGACGGCGCGGTGGGGCCGGCCAGCGCCGACCTGGTCATTCGGGCCATCGACGATGCGGCGGCGGCGGATGCCCAGGCGCTGGTGATCCGCATGGACACGCCGGGCGGGCTCGACAAGTCGATGCGCAACATGGTCAAGGCAATTCTCGCCTCGGAGATTCCGGTGGTTACCTATGTGTCGCCGAGCGGTGCGCGGGCGGCCAGCGCGGGCACCTATATCGCCTATGCCAGCCACATCGCGGCGATGGCGCCGGCCACCAACATCGGCTCGTCGACGCCGGTTAGCATCGCCCCGCAACAGCAGCCGCCGCGTTCGCCCAACCCGCTGTGGCCGGAACCGGAACCGGCGGACAGGTCGAAAGACCAACCGGCCGACGGTGCAGACGGCGCAGAGCAGGCCGGGGAAGAATCCGCGGGCAACGGCGAGGCACAGCCGGGCGACGGCGAGGCGGCGCCGGAGCCCGCGCAGCCGCCGCGCGCGCCGCCGCCGGCCGATGCCATGACGCGCAAGG
>CAZNFI010000242.1:0-3112 GCA_964572185.1 uncultured Pseudomonadales bacterium | reverse complement strand
GATGTCGGCATCCAGCAAGCCCACCCGGGCGCCTTCCCGCTCGAGCGCCAGGGCGAGGTTGACGGCGGTAGTGGACTTGCCCACGCCGCCCTTGCCGGACGCCACGGCGATCACGTGCTTCACCTGGGCGAAGCCGCGGCCGGCGGGCGGGTCGAAGTGCACTTCAAGGTCAAGCCTGTCGGTGTCCAGGTGCGCCTTGAGTCGCTGCGCCAGTGCCTCGTGCAGGCCCGCCGCGGGATAGCCGAGGGTTACCGACACCCGGTCACCGCTGGACAGCACCCGCGCGCCAAGGCTCTGCCACGACTTGGCAAGGTAAGGATCGCTGAACTGTTCGACCTTCATGGGGCTGAATGGGCTTCCGGCTGGGATGGCCACAAGGACAGGTGCGCCATTATAGGGTTGCGCACCGGCTTGCGGTATAGTTCGCGCCGCTCATGCAACCACTGCAAAGCCGCCGGGGCGATGCCCCACCCCGACGAGACAACCGTGCGAGACCGCAGTGAACGGGCGCAGACATGACGCTTTCTACAACCTGATTCGCAGTTGACACACATAATCATGAGCCGCCGCATTCTGGTCACCACCGCACTGCCGTACACCAACGGCCCGATTCATGTTGGCCACCTGCTCGAGCACATCCAGTCGGACATCTGGGTGCGCTACCAGCGGCTGCGCGGCCATTCGTGCATTTTCGTCTGCGCCGACGACACGCACGGCACCGCCACCATGCTCAAGGCGGAGAAAGACGGCGTCGACGCGGAGGTGATGATCGAGGGCATGCGCCAGGAACACGTGCGCGACTTCAAGGGCTTCCATATCGACTACGACAACTACCACTCCACGCACTCGGAAGAGAACCGTGAACTGTGCGAGTTGATCTATCAGCGCCTGGTCGATGCCGGCCTCATCTTCACCCGCGACGTGGAGCAGCTGTACGACCCCGAGCGCAGCATGTTCCTGGCCGACCGGTTCGTGAAGGGCGGCTGCCCGCGCTGCGGGGCGCAAGACCAGTACGGCGACAACTGCGATGCCTGCGGCGCCACCTACAACGCCATCGAACTGAAAAACCCGCGCTCGCTGCTGTCCGGCGCCGAGCCGGCCGTGCGCAGTTCCCCGCACTATTTCTTCGACCTCCCGAAGTACACGCGCTTTCTGCAGCAATGGACGCGCAGCGGCACCGTGCAGCCCGAGGTGGCCAACAAGCTCGCCGAGTGGCTCGACGCGGGCCTGCGCGCCTGGGACATCTCCCGCGATGCGCCCTATTTCGGCTTCCTGGTTCCCGGCACCGACGACAAGTACTTCTACGTGTGGATGGATGCGCCCATCGGCTACATGGCCAGTTTCAAGAACCTGATCGATGCCGGCGGCGACGTGCGTTTCGAGGATTTCTGGGCACCGGATGCCGCCGGCGAGACCGAGGTGCACCACTTCATCGGCAAGGACATCGTCAACTTCCACGCGCTCTTCTGGCCGGCGGTGCTGGACGGGGCCGGCTTCCGCACGCCGACCCGCATTCACACGCACGGCTTCATTACCGTCAACGGCGCCAAGATGTCCAAGTCGAAGGGCACCCTGATCAACGCCGCCACCTGCCTGCAGCACATCGACCCGGAGTGCCTGCGCTACTACTACGCCACCAAGCTGAACGGCACGGTCGACGACTTCGACATCAACTTCGACGACTTCGCACAGCGCGTGAACAGCGACCTGGTCGGCAAGATCGTGAACATCGCCAGCCGCTGCGCCGGCTTCATCGGCAAGCAGTTCGGCGGGCAACTGTCGGCCGAGTTGCACGACCGGCCGCTGTGGCAGCGCTTTGTCGAAGCAAAGGATGAACTCGCCGGCCACTTCGAGAACAGCGCCACCTCCCGGGGCGTGCGCCTGATTACGGAACTCGCCGACCTGGCCAATCAGTACATCGCCCACCACGAGCCGTGGAAACTGGCCCGGGACGCCGAGCGGCACGACGAGATGCAGGCCATCTGCAGCCAGGGCATCAACCTGTTCCGGGTGCTCGCCATTTACCTGCAACCCATCCTGCCGGCCATGGCCGAGTCAGCCCGGCAGTTCCTCAACGTCGAGCCCTTCACCTGGGACGACATCGGCAAACCCCTGCTCGATCACCGCATCGACAGGTTTCGCCCGCTCTTCAAGCGCATGGAAAAGAAAGATCTCGATGCGCTGGTGGATGCCTCGAAGCGTGCAGTCGACGAGCCGGAGCAGGCGCCCGGGACGGAGAGCACCGCCGACGGCACCATTTCCATCGACGAGTTCGCGAAAGTGGAACTCAAGGCGGCAAGGATCATCGCCGCCGAAGCCGTGGACGGCGCCGACAGGCTGCTGCGCCTGACGCTCGATCTCGGCGACCAGCAACGCCAGGTATTCGCGGGCATAAGGCTCGCCTATCCACAGCCGCAAGACCTGGTCGGCCGCATGGTGGTGGTCGTCGCCAACCTGGCCCCACGCAAGATGCGTTTCGGCACCTCGCAAGGCATGGTGCTCGCCGCCGGCCCGGGCGGCGAACAGGTTTTCCTGATCAGCCCCGACAGCGGCGCCCAACCAGGAATGCGCGTACGCTGACCCCATGCCCGCTCGGTGTTTGGAATTACCTCATAGCGACACTTTGTCCCATGACAGTTTCCACCCCGGCGGCGTGCCGGGTCGCTGACGCGCAAGAAGTGGGCGGTCGCGCAGGGTTACCGAGCCGACAACCCGGCCGGCGACGCCATCTCGGCCGCGCTGCCGAAGAACGGTGTGCGCATCGAGCACCGCAAGGCCCTGCCGCACGCCGAAGTCGGTGCCGCCCTCGCGAAGGTGCGCCAGTCGGGCGCTTACCGGGTGCTCGTTCTTGCGTTCGAGTTCCTGGTTTTGACCGCCGGGCGCTCCGGAGAGGTACGTGCCGCACGGGTTCAGATCCAGTTTCCGCGACTGGGCCGCCGAGTGCACGGACGCACCGCGCAAAGTGTGCGAACTGGCACTGGCGCACGTCAACCGCGACCGGGTGGAAGCCACGGCTAATTTGTTCTAACGCTGGAAGGCGTGAGTTTTGTGGGGTGTGCGGCCTACTTTTTTTGGGTGTGGGTGGTCTGGGAACGGTGGCCGACGGCGCTCA
>CAZNFI010000241.1:0-3123 GCA_964572185.1 uncultured Pseudomonadales bacterium | reverse complement strand
GGCGCGCCCGGGAGGATTCGAACCCCCGACACCTGGGTTCGAAGCCCAGTGCTCTGTCCAGCTGAGCTACGAGCGCGCGGGAAGAAGGGCCGGCATAGTGCAGAAATCGACACGGCGAATCAAGCAACCGGCGGAACGGCGAAATCACAGCTCGGGCCGGTAGCCCGGCAAAGCCTCCGGTCCAGCGTCAGCAACGGGCAGCCGAGTGCTTCGGCCACCGCCACATACCAGGCATCGTAACAGGTCAGATTCTCGCGCAACGCCCACACGCGATCGGCGAACGGGTGGAAGGGGAACAGTTCCAGCTGCAGGCTGAGCAGGTCGTCCCGGGCGCCGTTGGCTTCGCGCCGGGAGAGCTCACCCGCCAACTGCAGCCGGCGGAGAATGTTGCAGCTTTCCGCCAGCACCAGTTCCGGAGCGGCCAACTCCCCCTCCGCAAGAGCGGATTCCGCCCATTCGCCTTCCCGGCCGGAGTCCACCAGCACCGCAACCAGCACAGACGCATCGACCACGGCAGTCACCGGCGATCTGTGTCTCGAGCTTGGATTATGGTGGACGGGCCAACCCGTGCGCCCGACAGGCCCTTGCGCCGGCGCACGTCTCGCAACCAGGTATCGACGGAAGGGCGGGAGGCTATGCGCTCCAGTTCGCCACGCAGGTATTCCTGCATGGATTGCCGGCGCTGCGCCGCTCGCACCGCCAGTTCATCGCGTACCTCTTCGGCTACCCCTCGAATCGTTATCTGCACAGTCATGAAAGCATTTTGCAAGCATCAATGGCATATCGCAAGCACTGTCGCTTTTCCCGAACTCCCTGCCGTACCCGGTGGCTGTGGCAAGCGCCACTCCGTTTGACCCCATCCCCTCGACAGCATCTAATTCCCGTAACTGTCTGCCACACCGCATTTCGAGGGGTACCACCAGGTCGATGCCGCACATCGTCGACGTGCTGATCGAAGAACGGGCCGAGAACCTCATGCGGCGGCCATTGATCTGGCGGCTGGTGCGCCGCTTTCTCTACCCCCTAATCGGCTACCGGCAGACGGTGGCGTTAATCGACCACATCCAGCAGATGACCGGCCTGGAGATCTTCGACTACATGAGCGGGCAACTCGCTCTCCGGGTGGAGGTAACGGGCCTCGAGCACATACCGCGCACCGGCGCCGCCATCGTTGCCGCCAACCATCCCTCCGGCATCGCCGACGGCTTCGCCGTATTCGACGCGGTCAAGTCGGTGCGCCGCGACCTGGTGCTGTTCGCCAACCGCGACGCCATTCGGGCAGCGCCGGGCATGGCCGACATCATCATCCCGGTCGAGTGGATGGAAACCCGCCGCAGCCACGCGCGCAACAAGGAAACCGTGCGCTACATGGTGCGCGCCTTCCGCGACGGCAAGCTGGTCATCATCTTTCCCTCGGGACGGCTGGCGCGGCCCACGCTGCGCGGCCTGGTGGAAAGGGAGTGGGTGACCGCCCCGGTGAACCTCGCGCAACGTTACGCCTGCCCGATCGTGCCCATGCACATCGTCGGGCGAAACTCGCTGCTCTATTACCTGCTGTACGCCATCAATACGGAACTGAAAGACATGACGCTGTTTCGCGAGTTCCTGAACAAGGCCGGGCAGCGGTACCGCATCGACATCGGCAAGCCCATCGAGCCCGCCGGCGACATCAGGCAGGCCACGGAGCGCATCCGGCGACTCGTCACACAGGAATTGCCCGCCGGAGCGGTCGCGCCCGGGGCAGGCTCGCCGGCGGTCGCGAGTCAGGCGGAGGTTTCGGCCCGAATGAAAGGATAGACGGCCTTCTTGGCCGCATCGCCGCAACTGGCGGTAATCCACCGCGGTTCCGGCGACATCTGCACTTCGATGGTCAGGTTTTGCGGAGACCCCGCGAAGGTTATCGCCGAGCGATCTTCATCGCCCGCGACATCGAGCAGTTCAAGATCACCCCGCCCGGCCAGCCCTTCGGCCGCCTGCACGTGTTTCGGATAACACGAACGCCCGCGCAGATTGGCAACGGGTACGGCGCCCGCCTCCACCTCGGCCAGAAAATGCTCCATCTGTTCCGGTTGCACCCGCCCGTACAGTACGCCCTGGGGCAGCACCAGCACGTTCGGCGCAAAACGGTGGCCGCCCAGGTGCGTCGTCTGCCAGGCGCGCTCACCCACCAGTTCGCGCAGCCGTGTGTAGGCGGGCAGGCCGAACCGGGCGCAGCAGAGGTCGCGCTGGCCGTTGGTGCATACGAAATACTGGGGGGCATCGATAGCCGTTCCCCGGGTGGGGTCCTGCACCAGCGCCTCGATGGGTGAGCCGATCAGGTCGTCGTAACCGACCTCGCCGGCGCCGAACTCGCGCAGACGGCCCCCGTGATGCACCAGCAGGCGCGTGTCGGAACGGTCGATTTCCGGCTGCCGGATCATCTGCGGCCGCACCTTCAGACCCGCCGCCTGCAGTGCAGCCACCCCTTCCGACAGCCACCGCCGCACGCCCTCGCTCAGATCGTTGTCGGCGATGGCCTTGGCTTTCCAGACCGGCCGGTACTCCAGCAGCAGCCACACATCCACCACATCGGCCGTGCCCAGCATCGGCTCGCCGGCATTGTCCTCACAGCAATAGGTGCGCTCGGCCACGGTCAGGCCGTCGCCATCATCAGGAACCCGCCCAGCACCAGCGCAATGGCGCCAATGCCACGCATGGCGCCGGCCGGCCAACCCTGCACGACTTGCAGCCAGCCTTGCAGCGTGGTGCGGTTCAGGAACAGCACGACAACGCCCGAGAGTACCGAGAAGCCGGCCAGAACACGCAGGGTCACGGGGAAGTCGGTCTCGTCGGCCACCAGGTAGAACACCGCGCCTATGGCGATCCGCAGCACGGAGGCCAGGTATCGCAGCCCGTCGGTGAAATTCACGCGCGCCACCATGCCCGTCATGCGTGCCGGCATCGCCATGCCGAACAATCCCACGCCGACGATAAGCAGACCGAGCAGAAATACGAAAAACAGCATGGGAGAATCGTACAACAACCGGGGGCCTTATTCCCCGGGCATCGCGCCACGCGCTACCGGAGCGGCTAGCCCGCATATTGCGCCAAGGGCCGCGATCATCGCGCCGGATTTTGCCCTTC
>CAZNFI010000240.1:2735-3130 GCA_964572185.1 uncultured Pseudomonadales bacterium | reverse complement strand
TCGTTTACCGCAACTGGCTCGGCCTGATGAAGGGCGACCTGGAGGAAACGCTGCAGAAGGGCGGAAAGCCCATCGTGCGCCGCCTCAACCCCGACCGGCACTACACCGGCGCCGACGGCAATCCGCTCACTTTGCCGGGCCGCAGCCTCATGCTGGTGCGCAATGTCGGGCACCTGATGACCACCGATGCGGTACTCGACAGCGACGGCCGCGAAGTGCCGGAAGGGTTCCTGGATGCCTTTCTCACCAGCCTGGCGGCCGTGCACGACCTGAACGGCAGGGGCCGCCTGCGCAATTCCCGTACCGGCAGTGTCTACATCGTCAAGCCGAAGATGCACGGCCCGGAAGAAGCGGCACTGACGGTACGGCTGTTCGCCCGCGTCGAATCGGTGCTC
>CAZNFI010000240.1:0-2725 GCA_964572185.1 uncultured Pseudomonadales bacterium | reverse complement strand
AGAGCGCCGCACCACGGTCAACCTGAAAGCCTGTGTCTATGAAGCCCGCGAGCGCATCGTGTTCATCAACACCGGCTTCCTCGACCGCACTGGCGACGAGATTCACACCAGCATGCAGGCCGGCCCGGTGCTGCCCAAGGAGGCGATCAAGGCCGAGCCCTGGATTGCCGCCTACGAAGACCTCAACGTCGATGTCGGCCTCGCCACCGGCTTCCGTGGTCGCGCGCAGATCGGCAAGGGCATGTGGCCGAAACCCGATGAGATGGCGGAAATGCTGGCGACCAAGTCGGGCCATCCCGAAGCTGGCGCCAACACCGCCTGGGTGCCCTCGCCGACAGCGGCAACCCTGCACGCCATCCACTACCACGAAGTCGATGTGCCGGCGCGGCAGGCGCAACTTGAGTCGCGCGCGCCGGCCAGCCTCGACGACATCCTGCGCGTGCCGCTGCTGGGCGGGCAGAATCTCTCGGCCGAACAGGTACAGGCGGAACTCGACAACAACGCCCAGGGCATCCTCGGCTACGTGGTGCGCTGGGTCGACCAGGGCGTTGGCTGCTCCAAGGTGCCCGACATCCACGACGTGGGCCTCATGGAAGACCGCGCCACCCTGAGGATATCCAGCCAGCACATCGCCAACTGGCTGCACCACGGTATCTGCAGCGAAGCGCAGGTAAACGAGACGCTCGAGCGAATGGCCGGCATAGTCGATGCACAGAACAGCGGCGATGGCGACTACCGCAACATGGCCCCGGACTTCGAGGCAAGCGTCGCCTTCCAGGCGGCCAGAGACCTGATCTTCAAGGGCATGGCGCAGCCCAACGGCTACACGGAGCCGATACTCCACGCCAGGCGTCGGGAAGCCAAGGCTCGATCCGCCTGAACCAGCTCAGGCTCTGCCGATGCCAGGCGGGCAACGATGGTTGGTTGGCGGAAGCGGACTCGACAGCGGGACGTTCGCCTGCAACGGGCGTCAATCCTCCAGGCGCCGGTACACCAGCCACTCGGCGACCAGTGCCGGGGCGATGTCGTCGCCTTCGATCTCGATCGCCGCGTCCAGGTAAACCAGCACGCCGTGGTGACCCTTGGGCTCCACTTTCTTCAATTCAAAGCGTCCGCGCACGCGGCTGTCGACGGGCACCGGCTGTACGATGCGCAACCGGTCGAAGCCGTAGCTGGTGCGCCAGGCGACGCCGTCGGTGGGCAGCGTGGTCGCCTGCGCCATGTCGGTCAACAGTGAAATCAGCAGGAAGTTCTGGGCGATGGTGCAGCCGAACGGGGTTTCCCTGGCAGCGCGTTGCGGGTCGGTGTGAATCCACAGGTCATCGCCGCAGTTTTCCGCGTGGGCATCGATGCGCTGCTGATCGATGAGGATCCAGGGCGACAGGCCGATCTCGTGGCCGATGTACGCCTTCAGCATGTCGAGATGGGCATCTGTCTGCATCGTCGTCCCCCTGTCAGTGATCGTGCGGCCGCTCGACCCCGGCGGGCACGCGGATCGAATCCACCATGGCCCGCACGGAGGCCGGCACCGCGGGCGCAAAGCGATTGACGGCCAGCGCGGTGATGAAATTCAGGGCGGCGCCGACGACACCGATGCCCTCCGGTGAAATGCCGAACCACCAGTGTTCGGCGGTGTTGGCGCCGGGGACGACGAACTTGAAGTAAACGATGTAGGCAAAGGTGAACACCAGGCCTACCAGCATGCCGGCAATGGCCCCTTCCTTGGTCGTCCCCTTGTGAAAGATGCCGAGCAGAATCGCCGGAAACAGGGATGCGGCGGCCAGCCCGAACGCGAACGCCACCACCTGGGCGACGAATGCCGGTGGGTTGATGCCTAGATAGCCGGCGATGACGATGGCCGTGGCCGCGGCGATGCGCGCGTAGCGCAATTCCTGGCGGTCGCTGATGCCGCGTGCCAGCGTTTTCTTGATGAGGTCGTGCGAAACTGAAGCGGAGATCACCAGCAGCAGGCCCGCCGCGGTAGACAGGGCTGCCGCCAGGCCGCCGGCCGCCACCAGCGCGATCACCCAGCTGGGCAGGGCGGCGATTTCCGGATTGGCGAGCACCATGATGTCGCGGTCGACATAGACCTCGTTTGCCGTCGCCGTCGCCGGGTTGGCCAACAGGCGGGCGCCTTCGTCGTTGCGGTTGTCCGTGAACTCCGGCGTTCCGGCGAAGGCGGCGCCCGGCGCATACTGGATGGCGCCGTCCTCGTTCTTGTCGACCCAGCCGATCAGGCCGATGTCTTCCCAGCGCTTGAACCAGTTGGCCACGTCCGTGTAGGCGGTGTCGTGCACGGTGTCAATAAAGTTGAGCCGGGCGAATGCGCCCACTGCCGGCGCCGTGGTATAGAGCAGGGCGATGAACAGCAGCGCATAGCCGGCGGACAGCCGCGCATCGGACACCTTCGGTACGGTGAAGAAACGCACGATGACGTGCGGCAGGCCGGCGGTGCCGATCATCAGCGCCATGGTGATGGCCAGCACGTCGATCATGCCCTTGCTGCCGTCGGTATAGGGGCCGAATCCCAGTTCCACCAGGGTGCGGTCGAGTTTCTGCAGAACGGTCAGCCCGCTGCCGTCCGCCACTTCCGCACCCAGGCCCAGTTGTGGAATGGGGATGCCGGTGATCAACAGGGAAATGAAAATGGCCGGCACCAGGTAGGCGAAGATGAGTACGCAGTACTGGGCCACCTGGGTGTAGGTGATGCCCTTCATGCCACCGA
>CAZNFI010000239.1:0-3132 GCA_964572185.1 uncultured Pseudomonadales bacterium | reverse complement strand
CCGGCTGAGCCGTTTCAGGTCGGCGCGCTGCTCGATCGAGTGCGCCCGGTCACCCTACTCCCGCACCCTGCCGTAGCGGTCTTCGTAGCGCACGATGTCGTCTTCGCTCAGATAGCCGCCGACCTGCACTTCAATGACTTCCAGCCAGCCCTGCCCGCCATTGCTCAACCGGTGCTTCACGCCCGGCGGGATATAGGTGCTTTCGTTTTCCTGCAGGGTGAACACCTGCTCGCCCCGGGTAATCTCGGCGGCGCCCCGCACCACCACCCAGTGCTCCGCCCGATGACGGTGTTTCTGCAGTGAAATGCCGGCCCCCGGCTTCACCCTGATGCGCTTGACCAGGTAGCGCTCGCCGCGGCCGACGCCCTCGAAGCTGCCCCAGGGGCGGTACACCTCCGTGTGCAGCAGGTGTTCCGAACGGTTCGCGTCCTTGAGCCGCCCCACCAGGGCAGACACCTCCTGGGCGCGGTCCCGGTGGGCCACCAGCACCGCATCCGCGGTTTCGACGATGATCAGCCGGTCGACGCCGACGGCGCTCACCAGGCGGTGCCTCGCATGGATCAGGGTGTCGTGCACGTCCAGGGGCAACACGTCCCCGGCAAAGTGGTTGCCCTGCCCGTCCGCGCCCGATGCCTGCAGCACGCTCTCCCAACTGCCGATGTCGCTCCAGCCGAAATCCACCGGCAGCACCGCCGCGCGCGCCGTCTTTTCCATTACCGCCACGTCGAACGAGACGCTGGGGCTCGCAAGAAACGCATCGCCCGGGCGAAAGAAGTCCAGGTCGGAGTTGCCCTGGCGAACCGACTCCGCGACCGCCTCGGCCAGTGCCCGGCTGTGCGCGGCAACCTCGTCGATGGCCACCTGAGCATCGACCACGAACATGCCGCTGTTCCACAGGTGCCGCCCGCCGGCCAGAAACGCCGTGGCGCGCTGCCGGTCGGGCTTTTCGACAAAGGCCCGCACCGGCTGCACGCCCTGCCCCGCGCCGGCCTCCTGTTCGATGTATCCGTAGCCGGTTTCGGCCCGGGTCGGGGCGATGCCGAACACCACCACCGCACCGCCCGCACTGGCAGCGGCGGCCGTGCCGACCGCCTCGACAAAGCCCGCATCGTCATCCACCAGGTGGTCGGCGGGCAGCACCAGCAACTGGGCACCCTGCGCCTCGCCGAGCGCCAGGTGCGCGCCCAGCGCGATGGCCGGGGCGGTGCTGCGCCCCTCGGGTTCCAGCACGATGTGCTGCCAGCCGAGATCCAGCGCCCGCAGCTGTTCGGCGACCAGGAAGCGGTTCTGCTCATTGCACACCACGATGGGCGGCGACCGCGTCGCTTTGGCCGCCCGCAGCACGGTGTTCTGCAACAGCGAGCGTTCGCCGAACAGGGTGTGAAAGGGCTTGGCGAACAGGACCCTCGATAGCGGCCACAGGCGGCTGCCGACGCCGCCGGCCAGAATCACCGGAACCAGGCGCGGCGCAACTTGCACAGGCTGTTCGATGTCCCGGCTCATTGGTTCAAGGCAAGGCCGCTCAAAGAGTCCTGGTGCGTCGCTGGCGCGACTGCCAGGTCACGCGCCCCTGTATCCCACGAACAGGTCGCGCAGAATCCCGTGTTCCCCGGCCTCGAGCACATCGATGCGCTCGAAGCCGCCCTCCGCTTCCATGAACCGGTAAATCCAGTCGGAATCGTATTGCATGCCCACCCGCTCGGCGTAATGCGCTTCGGTGGATTCCCCCATCTCCAGAATGCAGATGCGGCCGGTCCTGGCGAACAGCCAGCGCATGCAGTCGAGCCCGTGCTGTGGCGTCTTCTGGATCATCACCCACTGGAAGACGCTGAACGCCGAGGTCACATCGAACATCTCGTTGTGCGTACCCGCCAGATAGTCGTGGGCATCCGATAACACATAAGCCGCGAAATCGCGCCGCACGTAGCACCCGAGCAGCCGGGCCACTTCGATGTCGTTGACCGTGACGTCGACCCCGGTGCAGCGGAACCCCAGGTGCGCCATGTGGTTGCAGAAAAACCCCGTGTTGCAGCCGATGTCAAGATACGTCGAATGGGCCTCGGGCAGCCCGTTGCGGGCGCAGATGCCACGGATGAGTTCGAAGCGCGTGGCAGAGTCCTCCCTCACCACCTTCCAGCCGGCGCATTCGCCCAGTTCCACGGGCTGATAGATCCACTTCTCCCCGGCATAGGGAATGCCGCGCTCGAGGCGCTCGACCACCTCCCGCTCTGCATCTGCCCGCAAGCGGTCGTGGCAGGCCGCGCAGACCGACTCGGTGCGGTCGTCGTCACGATGCACGAAAAAAGTGGTGGCTTCGCGCTGCCGGCACGCCTGACAGTCGAGCGACAGTTGCGTGGCGGTGTGGCCCTGTCGGCCCAGCGCCTCGAGCTGGGCGGGGCTCGCCGAGGCGACCAGCACCTCGGCACCCCGATCGGCGGCCGCGCACCAGGCCTCGACCAGCCGCGCGCCGAAGTGCTGCGCTTCGTCGAACGCCAGCAGCGAACCCGCCGGCGCCTCGCCGATGAGCGCCATGCAGCGCTCGGCCGAGACGAAGTGATCGACCTCGGCGGTAATGCCGGCACGGCAGCCCATCCTGCCGCGTTTGGTGATGTTGGGCCTGGCCCGCAGTATCGACGAATCGCTGCACAGGAACGTCAAAACCGCGCGCCCGGCCTGCCGTTCCCGGTTCACCCGGGTGATCAGGGTCTCTGATTTTCCGGACCCCGGCAGCCCTGTTAGGATGGTGATGCTCATGCCGGAATTCTACCCCAACGATGTTCGTACAACCTCGTCACGAGTGCTGTGCATCGTCGGCACCCGTCCTGAAGCGATCAAGATGGCGCCGGTGATCCTGGCGTTGCGCGCTTGCGAACACTGGGACGTCAAGGTGATAGCGACCGCGCAACACCGGGAACTGCTCGATCAGGTTCTGCACGTATTCGGCATCGCCGCCGACGCCGACCTCGATGCCATGCGCCCCAACCAGGACCTGGCGGCGCTCACCGCGCGGCTCATCACCGGCCTGGATGCCTGCCTGGAAGAATACCGGCCCGCCCTGGTGCTGGCCCAGGGCGACACCACCACGGTGCTGGCCGCGGCACTGGCCTGCTTTTACCGCAAAGTGCCTTTCGG
>CAZNFI010000238.1:0-3194 GCA_964572185.1 uncultured Pseudomonadales bacterium | reverse complement strand
TGTGTGTACAGATGAGTTGCATTCTGGAACAACGTATCCAAGTTGCGCAGCAACTAGCAGCCCGTTACAACAGCGTCTTCAGGTCGGTGTCGGGGTCGGCAAGCGCGTTCGCATCCACCTGCTGGCCGACCAGGCGTCGGCAGATCATGAATTCCTTGGGGCTGTTGACCGCATCCACCGCTACCACCCGGCTGTCCTTGAGGTGGAACACGGCAAAGCGGTTCTCCGCCTTGTCGCCGCGCAGCACCTCCGTGTCGCCGTCCGCTGCGAAGCCGACCATCTGCAGTTTCAACTCGTACTGATCGGACCAGAACCAGGGCACCGAGGCGTATGCCTTGTCGCCGCCGCACATGTTGGCGGCGGCAACCCGGGCCTGTTCCATGGCGTTGGGCACCGATTCCAGGCGCAGCCGCCGGTCGAGCAGCGGATTGGGATGATTGGTGCAGTCGCCGGCGGCGTAAATGTGCGGGTCGGCGGTTCTGCAGTGGTCGTCGACGACGATGCCGTTGTCGCATTCGAGCCCGGTGGCCTCGGCCAGTTCCACGTTGGGCAGGATGCCGATGCCGACGATCACCAGGTCTGCATCGAACGCCGTCTCACCGCACAGCACCCGGCTCACGCGCCCGTTGCCGGCAAAGCCGGTGACAGTGGTGCCGGTATGCACGGTGACCCCCCGGCCGCTATGCAGGCCATGGTAGAACTCGGCCATGCCGGGGGTGGTGACCCGTTGCAGAATGCGGTTCTCCATTTCGATCACCCGCACCTGCAGGCCCGCCTCGATGCACACCGCAGCTACCTCAAGGCCGATGTAACCCCCACCAACAACGGCTACCTTGCGCCCGGGCGCCATTTCCGCCCGGATGGCGTCCACATCGGCGATGGTGCGCAAATAGTGGACACCCGGCAGGTCGCTGCCTTCGATCGGCAACAGCCGGGGCCGGCTGCCGGTGGCAAGCAGCAGCTTCTCGTAGTCGACTCGTTCGCCGTCGCTGGTAGCGACCGTCCGTCCGGCGCGGTCGATGGACTCGACGCGCACCCCGGCGCGGATGTCTATATTGCGATCGGCATAGAATTTCTCGGGCCGCAGATACACCCGTTCCAGCCCGTGTTCCCCGGCCAGGTACTGTTTGGAGAGCGGTGGCCGCTGATAGGGAATGTGCGGCTCATCCCCGACGACGACGATTGCCCCCTCAAACCCTTCCTGCCGCAGGCTCGCCGCAGCTTGGCCGCCAGCGTGTCCTGCCCCAACAATAATCATTGCCGACACTTCGAATATCCATCCCGAAAAAACCGACTATTCTAGCCTGTACGCCCGACCGAGTTCCCACCCGCTGCCCGGAAACCAAATCGTCAGACTATTGTTCCAAGAAAGGCACAATCACCGCGTTGCGCGATGTCAGGTGCGTTCGAGATCCCCGGCCAGGTATTTGCCGGCGACCCAGAAGTGATAGACGGCCCAGATCTGCACCAGCCCGCAGATCACCATGGCATAGCGCACCGATTCGTCGCCGAAGCGCCCGGCCAGCAGTTCGGTGAGAAAACCGACGGCGAAGGGGCCGAGCCCCAGGCCGATGATGTTGAGGATGAACAGCAGCACCGCAGCCGCCACCGCCCGCATGCGCAATTCCACCAGGCCCTGCGTCTGCGAGAACGTGGTGGCCTGGTAAAAGTTGCCGAGCAGAATCGGCATGACCATGGCCGCGAGCGCCCAGTACGGGTTCGGCAGGAAGAACACGGCCAGGGCGAAGGGTATGGTGCCGGCCAGGCCCAGCGCCGCCGTCCACAGGAACCAGCGGGTGTCCCGTGCGCCCAGCCGGTCGGCCAGGAAGCCGCCCCAGGCGATGCCGATGGCGCCGGGGATGCCCAGTATCAGCCCCAGCCAGGTGCCGAGTTCGCCGGTGCTCATGTCGTGTACGCGAATGAAGAAAACCGGTATCCAGCCGACGAACCCATAGCCCTGGAAGGCGGTCAGGGCGCCGCCGAACGCCATGTGCCGAAATGTGCGCTTGCGCCACAGGTGGGTGAAGGTCTCCATGAAGGAAGGCATGCCGCCGGTGTCGGCCTTGCCTTCCGCCAGGCCGCGCTTCGGTTCGCGTACCGTGAAGCGCACGATCAGCGCCAGCAGCAGGCCGGGGATGCCGACCACGAAGAACGCCAGGCGCCAGCCGAAGAACTCATTGATCCAGCCGCCGGCCAGGAAGCCGAACAGGATGCCGATGGGGATGCCCAAAGAATAGATGCCCAGGGCCGATGCGCGCCGTTCCGGCGGGTAGTAATCGGAGATGATCGAGTGCGCTGGCGGGCTGCAGCCGGCCTCGCCGACGCCGACCCCGATGCGCGCCAGCAGCAGGTGCCAGAAGTTCATGGCCAGCCCCGATATGGCGGTCATCGCGCTCCACACCGCCAGCGCCAGCGCGATGAGATTGCGGCGGTTGTGGCGGTCGCCCCAGCGGGCGATGGGGATGCCCAGGGTGGCGTAGAAGAGCGCGAAGGCGAAGCCGCTCAACAGGCCCAGTTGCGTATCGCTCAGGCCCAGATCGAGCTTGATGGCTTCCATCAGGATGGACAGGATCTGACGGTCGATGAAGTTGAAGGTGTACACCACCACCAGCACGCTGAGTGCGTAGGTGCGGAAGGAGGTCTGTGTGCCGTCCGGCAACAGGCGGTCGTTCGGCATGGTTACCTTAGCGGGTGACTGATGGTTCGGGCTGCCTGGCCGCGGGCTTGGCCGGGCCGGCTATTTCTTGCTCCGGTCGCCGGGAACCGGCATGGGAAACGGGGTAACGTTGCCGGTGGTCGTTTCCGTCACCTTGGCGACGCCCTCTTTTTCCACTTCGTCGATGCGGATTACCGCGTGCATGGGGATGAAGCTGCGCTGCACGCCTTCGAACTCGGCGCGCAGCTTGTCTTCGCCGGGGTCGATGACCACCTGGGTGCGCTTGCCGAATATGTAGTCTTCCACCTCGATGAAGCCGTACAGGTCGCTGGAGTAGATGTTGTGGGCATAGACCTCGTAAATCTGGCCCATGCTGTGGAACAGCACCTTGTAGATGTGGGTCTGGTCGTCGCTCATGCGCCCTATATAGGTACAACCGCCCCCCGTTGCAACCAGTTTCTTGCGGTAGCTTTCGTGGAAGGAAACTCTTTTGTGGTTTTGCGATCCGGCGCCGAGCGGGATTGAAGTCTGTTCGAAG
>CAZNFI010000237.1:0-3207 GCA_964572185.1 uncultured Pseudomonadales bacterium | reverse complement strand
CAGGAGGCGAACCGATCAGACCGTGGCCGCGAACCATCGGTATCGAGTTGAACGTGCGAATCTGAAGAATGCGCCGAGATACGCGAAGCTGACGGCCCATTTCCCGCTCAGCGCGCTAGACAGCGCTCTCCGCAGCCAGTCAACGGAGCGTCGGCAGTATCACGTCCAGGACGATATCGACACCGCCGGACAAGCCGTCCTGCGTCAGCGGGCTCGCCTCCCGACCCCCACGGGGGGTACCGGCAGTCTGCACGACAACCAGGTCGAGACCGCGGAAGACGAAGGCGTACTGGCCGCCGGAACCGCCCAGCGCAATCACGGGATGGCCGCCCAGTTCCTTAAGCCCGAAATGCAGCCCGTACCCGGCCATGCCCCGTACCGGCGGCACGCCGATACTGGCATAGAAGGCATCGAGGAAGGGGCCGTCGACGCCGGGAGTACAAGCGGTCGCCAGTTCCAGCCAGTCGCGCGGCACCACCGGGCGGCCGTCTACACTGCCGTGATTCAGTACGCGAAGGCCGAGGCGCGCCAGGTCACGCGGCCGCATGCAGAGTTCCGATGGCCCGATCTCCGCCGGCCAGGCTACAGCGCCGGGAACGGAGTGCCGGTCATCGGGCCCGAAGCCGTTGAAGTAGCGCTCGAAAGCCAGCTTGCCGTGGCGGACGACCAGCAGGCTGTCCAACCAGGGGCGGTCCTTTCCCGCCGTCTTCGCTAGCCGTTCGAGCGCTTGCGCATCGAGCCCGACATCGCAGGGCTCCGCCCGCTCCCACTCCGTGGCCGCTCCATGCATGTCAAATCACACCCGACCAAAAGGGGATAATCGAAATCAGGCCAATGGTAAACCACCTGACGCAATGAACCGCGATCTGAGTGCCAGCCCTCTCTACCGCGAAGTCCTGACTTACTTCGAAGCCATCCACGCTCCCGGGCAGGATGTCGTGAGCGACGGTGCCGATCTCGCGCTGCACCCGGGCGGCAGGATGGCCGCGTTCACCGGCTCCGTGTTCGAGGACCTTGCGACCGCGCCGGTCACGCGCATCTGCCTCGTGGATATGAGCAACGGGACGACAAGGCGCCTACCCTGTCCGTCCAACAGCGACAGGCTGCCACGCTGGTCGCCCGATGGCAGGCGGCTGGCGTTTCTCTCGGACCGCGGCGGAGCGGGCAATTTCCAGCTATTTCTGACCGGTCACGACGGCGGGGAACCCACCCGGGCGGCACCGCCCGCAAACGGCACCGCGGAATACCTGCACTGGTCGCCGGACGGCAGCCGCATCGCAATCGGTGTAGCCGGATTCGGGGCCGACCTGCCCGGTGCGCTCGGCGCCACGACCACCACCGCCGAAGGCGATGCATTGCCGGACTGGGCGCCGAGCATTGAAACCGCAGACGCGGAAAACCTGTGGCGGCACCTGTACATCTACGACACCCGCGACAATTCGCTCAGGCTGGTCTCGAAGGAAGGCCTGAACTGCTGGGAATGCGGTTGGATCGGCAACCAACAACTGGCCGCCGTCGTCTCCGGGTCGCACAGCGAGGGCTCCTGGTACGACTCCCGGCTCGTGGCCATCGATTCGGGAACCGGCGAGGTTCGGGACCTCTACAGGCCCGACGACCAGATCGGGGTGCCCGCCGCCTCGCCGTCCGGCAGGCATATCGCGCTGATCGAAGCGGTGTGCAGCGACCGGCTGCTGGTTGCCGGCCGGCTGCTCCTGCTCGATGCGGCGACGGGTGCGAAACGGGAGATCGGCACCGGGGAGGTGGATGTTACCCACCTCGCCTGGCGCGGCGATGCCCACCTTGTCTTTGCCGGGCATCGCGGACTGGATACCGCAGTCGGGGAACTGCACCTCGGTACCGGAGAAATCACCGAGCATTGGTCTGGTGACGAACGCACCATGGGCGCCTGGTTTCCCAGCGCCTGTCCACTGCCCGGCGGCGGTTGCGCGGCCATCTGCGAGGGCTACGGAGTAGCTCCGGAACTGGCGGTGCTGTCGGACGGCGGTTACCGGCCGATAACGTCGCTCGCCACCGCGGCCGCCAGTGCGCCGGAGTTCAACCGGGCGCGGGTAGAACCCTGTACCTGGGAGGCACGGGACGGCCTCGGCATGCAGGGCTGGCTGGTGCGTCCGGAAGGGCCGGGACCGCACCCGCTGGTGATGGACATTCACGGCGGCCCGGTATGGTCCTGCCGCAACCGGTGGCACGGGCGCCTGCGCGGCACCAAGGTACTCACCGACCATGGCTGCGCGGCCTTCTACCCGAATCCGCGCGGCAGCAGCGGCCGCGGTCAGGATTTCGCGCGCCTGGTGGTCGGCGACATGGGCGGCGAAGACACCCGCGACTACCTCACCGGGATCGACGCCATGGTCGAACGGGGCATCGCCGATCCGCAACGACTCGGGGTCACCGGCATCAGCTACGGCGGCTACATGTCCGCCTGGCTCGTCACCCAGGACAGCCGTTTTGCCGCCGCGGCGCCCATCTCGCCCTGCACCAACTGGTACTCGCAGCACCGCACCTCGCAGATCCCCCAGTTCGACGCCCTGTTCCTCGGCGACAGCCCGTACCGGGCCGAGGGCCGCTACTTCGACCGCAGCCCGGTCATGTACGCACATCGGGTCAGCACGCCAACGCTGACCATCGCCGGCGGCGCGGACCAGTCGACACCGCCGGGCCAGGCGCTGGAATTCCACCGCTCGCTGCTCGAGCACGGTGTCGAATCGGTGCTCGCGACCTATCCGAAGGCGGGCCACGGCATCCGGGCCTTCCCGGAAGTGATCGATGCCACCACGCGCTACGTGGGGTGGTTTCTGCGACACTTTTCCGGTGTACCGCAATGATCCGATTCAACGATTTCGTCGACCTCGGGGGTTGCCGGCTGCACGCCACCGTGCGCGGCAACGGCCCGACGGTGGTGATGGAAAGGGGCGCCGAATGCGGCGGCGTCTACGGCCCGCTGCTGGACAACGGCAGCCACATGATGAGTCTCGACCGGCCAGATGCCATCGTCGACGCGGTTCGCGAAGTGATTGCCGCAGCGGGCGAAACCTCACGCTGAATCGGTTTCGGCGCCAATATCCATCGCCAGGGCGTCGTATCGCGCCTGGTCGTATTGGCCCGGATCGGCGCCGTCCTGGCCCCACATGCGGCGGCTTGCCCGCACGAGATCGCCGAGGTAGACGTGGATTGCGACGACCGGCTTGC
>CAZNFI010000236.1:0-3232 GCA_964572185.1 uncultured Pseudomonadales bacterium | reverse complement strand
ATCATCGAAGTGGAAGCCGACCACGCCACCTACGGCGAAGAGGTCAAGTTCGGCGGCGGCAAGGTCATCCGCGACGGCATGGGGCAAAGTCAGCGTCCGCGGGCCGACAGCGTGGACACGGTGATCACCAATGCCTTGATCGTCGACCACTGGGGCATCGTCAAGGCGGACATCGGCATCCGGGACGGTCGCATCGCGGCCATCGGCAAGGCCGGCAATCCAGACACCCAGCCGGGTGTGGACATCGTCATCGGTCCCGGCACGGAGGCCATCGCCGGCGAAGGTCAGATCCTGACCGCCGGCGGCATCGACGCCCACATCCACTTCATCTGCCCGCAACAGGTGGAAGAGGCGCTCATGTCCGGCGTAACCACCATGCTCGGCGGTGGCACCGGCCCGGCGACTGGCACCAACGCCACCACCTGCACGCCGGGCCCTTGGCACATCGCGCACATGCTCAAGGCCGCGGACGGCCTGCCGATGAACTTGGGATTCCTGGGCAAGGGCAATGCCAGCCTGCCCGAGGCGCTCGACGAACAACTGCGCGCCGGCGCCATGGGGCTGAAACTGCACGAGGACTGGGGCACCACGCCGGCGGCCATTGACAACTGCCTATCGGCGGCCGAACGCTTCGACGTGCAGATCGCCATTCACACGGACACGCTGAACGAATCGGGCTTTGTCGAGAACACCCTGGCCGCCTTCAAAGGCCGCTCGATCCACACCTACCACACCGAGGGCGCCGGCGGCGGTCACGCCCCGGACATCATCAAGGCCTGCGGCCTGCAGAACGTGCTGCCGTCATCGACCAACCCAACGCGGCCGTACACGGTCAACACGGTGGACGAGCACTTGGACATGCTGATGGTCTGCCACCACCTCGACCCGTCCATCCCCGAGGACGTCGCCTTTGCCGAAAGCCGCATCCGCCGCGAGACGATCGCCGCCGAGGACATCCTGCACGATCTCGGCGCCTTTTCCATGATCGCCTCCGACTCCCAAGCCATGGGGCGCGTCGGCGAAGTGATCTGCCGCACCTGGCAGACGGCGCACAAGATGAAGGCGCAACGTGGCCCGCTGCCCGAGGACAGCGACCGCAACGACAACCACCGCGTCAAGCGCTACATCGCCAAGTACACCATCAATCCCGCCATCACCCACGGCATGGCGAACCTGGTCGGCTCCGTCGAGGTGGGCAAGCTCGCCGACCTGGTGCTGTGGAAACCGGCCTTCTTCGGCGCCAAGCCGTCGCTGATCCTCAAGGGCGGCATGATCGCCGCCGCCCCCATGGGCGACCCCAACGCCTCCATCCCGACGCCGCAGCCGGTGCACTACCGGCCCATGTTCGGCGCCTTCGGCGGCGCGCTGGCGGCAACCTCGGTCTCCTTCGTCGCAGCGGCCGCTATCGAAGGCGGCGTGGCGGAAGACCTAGGGCTCTGCAAGCCTGTCGTCGCGGTGGCAGGCACCCGGCCGGTGCGCAAGCGACACATGGTGCTCAACGACTACGCACCGGAGATCTCGGTCGATCCCGAAACCTATGAGGTGCGGGCCGACGGCGAGCTGTTGACCTGTGAACCCGCCAGCGAACTGCCGCTGGCCCAGCGCTACTTCCTGTTCTGATCCATGGCCGATGACACCGGTAACCTGCACCAGTTCACCGAGCGCGTGGCGGATTCGGCGCAGCTTGGCGTCGCGGCTGCGGGCGCAGCGCTGACCCTGCCCTTCGCCCGGCGTCAGAAAGCCCGGCAGCGGGCCGCACTCGACTCCGGGGAGGAAATCGCGGTGCTCCTGCCAAGAGGCACAGTCATGCGCGGCGGCGACCGTCTCCTTTCGCGGCAAGGCAGGGCGGTCACCGTCGTCGCCGCCGCGGAATCGGTCTCGACGGTGCGTTGCGAGGACCCGCGTCGGTTGGCACGCATCGCCTATCACTTGGGCAACCGCCACGTGGCCGTGCAGGTGGGCGACGGCTGGTTGCGCTACCTTGCCGATCACGTGCTCGACGATCTGGTACTAGGCCTGGGGGGCGCGACCGAGCGCGAGTCGGCGCCGTTCGAACCGGAAGCCGGTGCCTACGGCCGAACCGGCCATGGACAGGATCATGAGCACGGACACTTGCACGGCCATGGCCACTCGCACTGACCCCACGCGCTTGTGGCAGTTGATCAGTCCAACCCTGCCGGTGGGTGCCTATCATTATTCCCAAGGCCTCGAACAAGCAATATCCAGCGGCTGGGTGTCGGACGAGGCATCGGCGCACGCTTGGATCACGGGCCTGCTGAGTCGGTCGGTGGCCCGGGTGGATCTGCCCATCCTCATCCGCACGCACGCGGCTTGGTGCGAACGCGACCCAGCCGCAGTTCGGCATTGGGACGACATGGGCCGGGCCTGCCGTGAAACTGCCCAACTGCGCGACGAGGAAGCCAACATGGGCGCGGCGCTCATGCGCTTAGCAAGCAACCTGGATGCGCGGGTGCCCGACCCGCCCCTGGGGTTTACAGCCGCATTTGCGGCACTGGCTTCGGACTGGGACATTCCCGCTGCGGATGCGGCAACGGGCTACGCCTGGTCCTGGTGCGAGAATCAGGTGGCGGCGGCGGTGAAGCTCGTGCCACTCGGCCACAGCGCCGGTCAGCGCCTGCTCAGGAGCCTAGGCGACGCCATTGAGCAGGCGGTGGGTACGGCTTTCGCTTGCGGGGATGAGGAAATCGGATGCCTGGCGCCGGGTCATGCCCTAGCCAGCGCCTGGCACGAAACCAAGGAAGTCAGACTGTTTCGATCATGAGGAGGTGCCTTTGAAAACCACATTGAGACTCGGAGTGGGCGGCCCCGTGGGAGCTGGGAAAACGACGCTCGTGGAGCTGTTGTGCCGACGGCTGCGCGGCCGCTACGACTTGGCGGTGGTGACCAACGACATCTACACCCGCGAGGATGCTGAAATCCTGCTGCGCGCCAAGGCCTTGGAGCGGGACCGCATCGTCGGCGTGGAGACGGGCGGCTGCCCGCACACGGCAATCCGTGAAGACGCATCAATGAACTTGGCGGCGATCGATGGCCTTGGCGTGCGTTTCCCAAGCCTGGACCTGGTCATTGTTGAGAGCGGCGGCGACAATTTAAGCGCCACGTTCAGCCCGGAACTGGCCGATCTCACCATCTACGTGATCGACGTTGCGGCCGGCGACAAGAGTCCGCGCAAGGGAGGGCCGGGCATCACCGGCTCTGACCTGCTGGTCAT
>CAZNFI010000235.1:0-3287 GCA_964572185.1 uncultured Pseudomonadales bacterium | reverse complement strand
CATCGCATCGTAGCTGTCGTGGGCGAGGCGCACCCCGAAGCTCTCGTCGGCATCGGCGAACTCGTATTCCATCGGCATGCCGACCGCGCGCCAGACATCGTCCGAGAGGGTGGTGCGGCCCACCGGCGGCATGAAGCCGTTGGACCCCTGGGGCCCGAACAGGCGGTAACCGCCGACGGAGAACTCGTTTTCCTTGGCCTCGCCGCCGAATACCGGGTGGTTGTCGAGAATCAGGCAGGTGCGGTTCTCGCTGTTGGCGTGGAACTGGAAGGCGGCGCCGAGGCCCGCGAAGCCACCTCCCACCACGACGGCATCGAACACCTCTCCGGTTGACGATGCGGCGGCGAGGGCGCGTTCCTTGGTGCCGTCGCGCAGCACGTGGGCGGCATCCATCACCGCCTGGGTGTTGCCGTTGCTGGTCGCGTAGTCGCCGACGCCGCCGTACCCGTCCCAGGGGTGCCAGGCCGCCGGGTCCGGCCGTTGCGGCATGAGTTGCGCCGGCGCGCAGCCGGTCAGCAGCACCGCTCCCGTTCCCGCCAGCGTCGAGCCGATGAAATCCCGTCGGGTGATTGGTTCGCCGACGCCGAGACGTGCATCAAGGGTGCTCATTTGATGTTTCCGCATGACTCAGCCTCACTCGAGCGCCGAAACGACCGATCCGTCCCGACGTTACGGCGTCCTGAACGCCGTGTAGTATCCTGAGGACGGATGGGAACAGGCTTCCCTCAATAGAACAACCCATATTTCCCGCACCTGCCGCCGCCGCAGGCGACGGTTGCGGGCAGGTGAACTGGCGGAGCGATCGGTGAGCGTACTCGTCCTCGACAGTGAGACCGTTCTTGCAACCCTGAACATGCCCGCCTGCATCGATCTCATGGCCGCCACCCAGGCCGCCATCAGTCGGGGCGAGATCGAGTTGCCGTTGCGCTCGATGCTCCAGGTGGCGGACGGCGCGGGCTATTTCGGGGTGATGCCCGGTGAAATCGGTTCCAGAGAGGTGTTCGGCGCCAAGCTGGTCACGCTGTTCCCGGCCAACCCGGACCGCGGCATTCCGACGGTGCAGGGCCATATCCTGCTGTTTGACCGGACTGACGGCACGCCGCTCGCCCTGGTGGAGGCGAGTTCCGTCACCGCGCTACGGACCGCCGCCGCGAGCGCTGCCGCGACCCGGGTGCTTGCGCGACAAGACGCCGCGACGCTTGCCGTGCTCGGCTGCGGCGTGCTGGCGGAAACGCATCTCGAAGCCATGCTTGCGGTGCGCCCGGTGCGGGACGTGCGGATCTGGGCCCGCAATCTCGAAAAGGCCACGGCGTTTGCAGAACGCCATGCCGACAGGGAAGGCGCGGAGGTGCATGCCGTGGCCGATGCCGCCCAAGCCGTGGCGGGTGCGGACCTCGTCTGCACGGTCACCGGCAGCTACACGCCCGTGCTCGAGGGCGATTGGCTGTCGCCGGGGGCGCATGTCAACCTGGTGGGCGCTCATAATCCGGCCACCCGGGAAGCCGACGGCAGGGTTCTCGAGCGGGGCCGGGTGTACACGGAAATCACCGAATTCGCCCTCGCCGAAGCGGGTGACCTGTTGTTGGCCATGGAGGAGGGGCACTTTGCCCGAACCGACATCGTCGGCGAGATCGGCCAGGCGATCGACGGCCAGGTTCCGGGGCGGTCGAGCGAAAGCGAGATCACCGTCTACAAGAGCCTGGGCAACACGGCGCAGGATCTCGCCGCGGCGCACTACGTCTACACTCGAGTGACAGAAAACTCAGCCGCTGCGGATTGATGCGGCGAAACGGAGAGACCGACATGAGACACATTGATAAACAGGAAGCGATGAGGTATGGACGATGCCGCGCACCGGTCGCCGTGGCGGGGCTGCTGTTGTGCTGCGCGGCCTGGGCGCAGGTTAACCAGATTCGCGTGGAAGGCGCCCATTACGCCATGACCCAGTTGCCGCCGATGCGCTACCGGGCAGAAGGGTACGACTACGACCACGAGGTGCTGGTTGCGCTGCCGGCCACCTATCACGCCTTGCCGGACAAAAGCTACCCGGTGCTCTGGGCCATGGATGGGGCGCTCCTGTTCGACATGACGGTGGGCCTGGTGGGCTTCTATGCGGCGGGCAACCGCATTCCGGAACTGATCGTCGTGGGCGTTGGGCATCCGAGCGAGGAGGGAATCGCCGGCCTCGGCAAGCGGACCGTCGACCTCTTCCCGCCCGGGTCGTCGCTGTCGGAACCGGGTCCCGCACTGGAATACATGCGCGAACAGTTGTCCCAATTCGGCCTGGACCCGGATACGGACCCGTTCGCCCACGCCAAGGGGGATGCGTTTTTGGCCTTTCTGATCGATCGGCTTCGCCCGGCGCTTGCGGAGCAATACCGGATGGCGGACGATCACGCGCTGTTCGGCCATTCCGCCGGCGGTGCCTTTACCGGCTATGCCCTGTTCGCGCGCCCGGGAGGGTTCGACCGCTATATCATCGGCAGCGGCACCAACAAGCTCACCCTCGGCATGGAGGCGGACCACGCGGCCGATCACGATGACCTGGCAGCCCGGGTGTTCATCGGCGCCGGCGATCTGGAGGCCAACAACCTCTCCATGTCCGCGCAACGCATCGTCAGCCGCACGGTGCTCTTTGCGGAGAACCTGCTGCTCCGTCAATACCCGGGGCTGGCACTGGAAACGCGCCTGTATCGCGACCGGGATCACTTTGACGTCTTGCCGATCATCATCGGCGACGGCCTGAAGTCGGTGTACGCGGACGAGGCCGAAAAGCTCGCGCCGCCGCCGTATTGAGTTCAGCCCTGGAAGCGGAACAACGAAGTACCTGTTCCGCACTCCGGAGTTTTTCAAATAATTCAGTATAAACAGAGAGTTGAAAATCTGTTCCATGAAATTTCCCAACCCGGGGCGCCGGGACGAGGCCGCGCAAGGAACATGGGTGGGTTGTGGGATGAGAGCGGGTGTGAGGTGCGGGAGAGTTGCGGGTGATGCGTCCTAGTCGTCAGGTTGGCAAGGTGGAACGCCGGTGAAGCTTGTGAATCTGTTTTTGCATCGCTTGGTGCGCGGTCGTTTCCATCGTTTCGTGAGCCGCAAACGGTTGCGGCAGGCCGTGGCGGCGGTGATCGTCCCTTGGGCCGCAAGCGGATGTACGGCGACTACTGAAACCGCAAGGCAGGACCCTGCCGAATTCGAATCCGCTGCGCTGATGGCGCATGTCACCAATCTGCTCCCGCAAGCCCACTGGTTCGACGGCGAAGACCGGTTCTGGATGAAGCAGGAAACCG
>CAZNFI010000234.1:0-3302 GCA_964572185.1 uncultured Pseudomonadales bacterium | reverse complement strand
CATCACCTTGTCGTAGAGCGCTTCGGAAACATCGGTGATGTGATCGTAAAGCGGTGACATGCCGGCATTGTTCACCAGCACATCCACATGGCCGAATTCCTCGTAGGCAACCGATGCCAGGCGCTCCATGTCTTCCCAGTTACCGGTGTGCGCGCCGACCGGCAGCGCCCGTTGGCCGGTGCCGGACTCGACCTCCGCGGCCAGAGCCTCGCAGTTGCCGAGCTTGCGGCTGGAGATAACGACATCGGCACCGGCCCTGGCGAACGCCAGCACCATCTCCCTGCCGAGCCCGCGGCTTCCGCCGGTTACCAGCGCCACCTTGCCGGTCATGTCGAAAACACTCGCTATCGCGTGCTCATCCACAGCCATGCTCCTCTCAGTCAATCAATAGAACAGGTCGCCGCCACAGGCCGACGTGGTCGTGCCCTCTGCCTGAAAGGCCTTGACCACGTTGCGCCCAACCCGCCACTTGTGCACTTCGTCCGGCCCATCGACCAATCGCTGTGCGCGAATTCCCGTGTACCAGCGCGCCAGCGGCGTATCGTGGGTGTAACCGAGGGCGCCGTGCAGTTGCAATGCGGTGTCGACCACCTTGTGCACCATGGCCGGAAGAAAGATCTTGGCAATCGAGTTCTCCTGGCGCAGGTCGATGCCCTTTTCCATCTTGTAGGCCAGGTGCAGCACCATCAGGCGCGCCTGGTAGATCTGTTCCGCGCACTCGGCCAGCATGAACTGCACGCCCTGGCGGTCGGCCACCGGCTGGCCGAAGGTGACCCGCTGTGTGACATGCCCTACCGCCAGGTCCAGGGCCTTCTGTGCCAGCCCGATGTTGCGCATGCCGTGCCGCAGGCGGCCGTAGCCGAGCCGGTGCTGTCCCAGTGCGAATCCCTGGCCGGGTTCGCCCAGGATGGCATCGGCCGGTAGTACAAGGTTGTCGATCCTGACCTCGCAATGGCCGCCGAACTCCTCGTAGTGCTTCTCGTCATGGCCCATGACCGGGACGTTGCGCACCACGTCGTAAGCCGGGTTCGGCAGGTCCACCAGAAAGGCGCTGAACTGCTGATGGCGCGCATTGTCGGGATTGGTCTTGGCCAGCACCACGGCAAAATCGGAGATGTTGGCCAGGCTCGTGAACCACTTCTCGCCGTTCAACACCCAGTTGTCGCCATCGCGCACGGCGGTGGTCTGCAACCCGGTTGCATCGCCGCCGGCGGCGCGCTCGGTCATGGAATAACAGACCCGCGCATCCCCGTTCACCAACGGCACCAGGTACTTTTTCTTCTGTGCCTCGGTGCCGTAGCGGGCAATGGTGAGCATGGTGGCGTCGTCGGACCCCTGGGTATTAACGGCCAGGTCGCCCAGCGGGCTGCCACCCAGTTCGTACTGCACGATGGCCATGGCCAGGGGACCCAGCCCCAGGCCGCCCCACTCCTCGGGCATATGCGGGCACCACAGGCCGTCGGCCTTCGCCTGGGCATGCAGTCCCTTGAGAATGCCTTTCAGTGGGCGGGTGCGCAGTTGTGCTTCCGCGGGTACGCAGTAGTCTTCAACGAACTTGCGATAACGCAAGCCCAACTGCTTGTGCTGTTCCGGAATCTCGAAATCGATCACGATGCTACTCCCTGGTTGCTTTTGTGACTTGCATGACGGACAACCGCCGGCAACGCGAACGGTTACCGGCACCAGGTCAGTCGACGGCCACCGCCGTGGGCCGCTGCCCTGCCTTGCCGAGTTCGGCGGCGATCCATTGGTTCAGCAGCTCGGATCGCTCGGCAAACCGGTCGCGCGCCGCCTGCCGGTCCCTGGCCAGAATCGCGTCCACGCACGCAACAGACGCCTTGTTCCATGCGCGCATGCGCCTGGGCTGATTGGCGTAGAGCTTCGTGGTGGACTGCTCGGCGGCGAACTGGTCGAACATGGTCAGGCACAGTTCCATGGCCGGATTGCCACTCAGTTTGCCCAGAATGCTTTCCAGTTTCGATTCCAGTGCCAGTAGCTGCGGCGCCGACTGCCTGCGCCCCTGCACCGCTACCAGCTCCTCGCGCAACTGTGCCAGTTGTTCCCGTCCCGCCTGATCTTCGCTCTGTAACGCGAGCTCCACACTCATCCCCAAAACGCCCTGTGCCGCTTCCCGAACCTGCAGCAGGGAGGTATGACGCGAATCGAGGTAGGCGGCAACCGCCCGGCTCACGGTGCTGAGCGTCGGGCGTCGCGCGAAAAACCCGCCGCCGACCCCCCGCTTGATGGTAAGCACCTGCTCGTGAGACAACAGCCGCGCCACCTGGCGGAAGGTGGGACGGCTGACGCCGAGCGCCTCCATCAATTCTTCTTCGGAACCGAGGAACTTCCCCTCTTCGACCGCGAGCGCCCGTTTGCGCAACTGCACCGCTGCCTGGAAGGTGACAGACGTGGCCTCTGACGTCTCCTGCTTGTTCATGATCCCGGTGACCAGCGCGCTCCCGTAATGTATGCCAGGGCCGCGAGCAAAAGCAAAAGCCGGTATCGGTCAAGGCTCCGGCCCTGAATTGGTTCGCGCGGTTGCCGATCCCCGGCGATTGTAGTGTACTCCTTTAGACACGTTAACTGATTGAGGATCGGGATGGGCGACACCTATCTGGGCTATGCCGGCAAACACGTACTGGTGATCGGCGCGGCCACCGGCATGGGGGCGGCGGCGGCAAAGCAGGCGGCGGCGCAAGGGGCACGGGTCACGGCAATGGACGTGGCCGATATCGACTACGCCGTGGACGCCACCGTCAAGGTAGACCTGCGCAACCGGTCGAGCGTCGATGCGGCCATCGCTCAACTGCGGGGCGACGTACACAGTGTGTTCGCCTGCGCGGGCGTGGCCGACGGCACCCCCGACATCGTCCTCATCAACTTTACTTCGCAGCGCTACCTGGTCGAGACGCTGATCGACAGCGGGCGGCTGGGCCGGGGCGGTTCCATCGTCATGATCTCGTCCGTGGCCGGCCTGCCCTGGCCGCGCAACATGCCCGCGGTGATGGATTTTCTCGAGTCGCCCGACTGGGAAGCGGCGACCGCCTGGATCGACGCCCACGAGGGCACCGACAACTACAGCTTCAGCAAGATGGCCATGAGTGCCTACGTGGCGCGCCAGGCGTTCCCGCTGCTGCGCCAGGGCATTCGCATCAATGCCATTCAGCCCGGCCCGACCGATACGCCCCTGGCCCGGGCCAATGCCGATATCTGGCTCGCCTTCGGGCAGGACTATCGCGATGCCGCCGGCGTGGCAACGCTCACCCCGGACGAGATGGCAACCACCCTGCTGTTTCTCGGCA
>CAZNFI010000233.1:0-3389 GCA_964572185.1 uncultured Pseudomonadales bacterium | reverse complement strand
GTGCCCTCCCGGAAGCCCTTTGCGGTGTCAAATCGCACTTGAATGAGCGATGGAAACAACGCAAGGTGGAACGATGAAACGTTTGCAAGGCGCGGCTTGCGCATGCCTGTTGGCGGTAGTGGCGGGTTTCGCCGGCGTTGCGGAAGCGCAGTTCTACCAGGGCAAGCGCATCACCTTCCTGATCAACTACACGGCCGGCGGCCCCACGGACATGGAGGGGCGGCTGGTGGCACGGCACCTTGGCAAGCACATTCCCGGCAACCCTCGCATCGTCGTGAAAAACATGCCGGGCGCCGGTGGCCTCGCCGGCACGAATTTCATGGGTGAGGTGGCCAGGCCCGACGGGCTGACGGTCGCCTTCTTCGGCCCCCCGCTAACCCAGCAACTGCTGCAGGACTCGGGGCTTCGCGTCGACCTGTCGACATTCATCTGGCTGGGCGGCATTGGCCAGCCGCTGGTGTGCTTCATCCGCAAGGATGCCGGGGGTGGCATCGACAGCGCGGACGACCTGCTCCAACTTGACGGCTTCAGGGTGGCCGGCGTGCGGCCCACCACTTCCTTAGACCTCCGGTTGCGGATGGCGCTCGACCTCCTCGGGGCCAAGTACCGGTATGTGACCGGCTATCGGGGAGTTGCCAACCTGATCGCCGGCATTATGCAGAACGAGGTGCAGTTTTCGTGCGGTACCATACCCATCTTTTACCAGAGCGTTGTACCCAATCTGATCCGGCCGGGCCTTGCGGCCACACTCTGGTACATTCCGGCGACCGGGCCCGACGGCGAGCAGATAAGGGATGCCCGGCTCGAGGGAATTCCAACCTTCAACGACGTTCACGAAAGGCTGAAAGGTACGAAGCCAGCGGGTAAGCTCTATGATGCGTTCCGGTTGATCAACAACTTTTCGGTCGCCATGCAGCGCGCCTCTTTCGTGCCCGAGGGAACGCCCGGCGCGGCGGTCGCGGCGTTACGCACGGCCTGGGAAACGCTTCCCCAGGACGCGGACTTCGTCTCGGACTACGCCCGGGTGGCCAAGGCGCCGCCACACCTGGTCCAGGCAGCCGTGGTGCAGGCTCACGTCGAGACCGTTCGCAAGACCTCGCCCGAAACCGTCGCCTTCATCAAAGCGTTCATCGGCGGGCATTAGCCGATGCGCGATGCAGCCAATGCCGCGGCCATGCGCCGCGAATCCCGGTAAAGGCCCTTACCGGAAGTTGCGATGTTCGATGCGGTACTGAACGGGCTGGCGGCGGTCGCCACCTGGCCGGCGATCGGCTACCTCTTTCTGGGCGTACTGCTCGGACTCTGGTTCGGCGCCGTGCCGGGCCTTTCGGGGCTGGTGGGAATGGCCATCCTGGTGCCCTTCACCTTCGCGATGGAGCCGGGGCCGGCGCTCGCCTTCCTGCTCGGCGCATTTGCAGTGACCACCACCAGCGACACCATCGCCTCGGTGCTGCTGGGAATACCCGGCACCGCTGCGTCGCAGGCAACGATTCTCGACGGGTACCCGATGGCGATGAGGGGCGAGGCCTCACGCGCCTTCGGAGCGGCTTTCACGGTCTCCGCCATCGGCGGGCTGCTCGGCGCCGTGGTGCTGGGCCTGTCGATACCGCTGGTCCGGCCGCTCATCCTTTCCTTCACCCAGGCGGAGTTCTTCATGCTGACCCTGCTGGGCCTGGCCTTGGTGGGCTCGCTTTCGGGCAACTCGGTGCTTCTGGGTCTCATCGCCGCACTGCTCGGCCTGGGGCTGTCCTACGTCGGCTACAGCGAGAACGGCGCCTTGCCGCGCTACTGGCTGGGCGCCACTTACCTGCTGGAAGGGCTGCCCCTGATTCCCGTGGTGCTGGGGCTGTTCGCGCTTCCCGAGTTGATCGACCTCGCGGCGCGGGGCGGCACCGTCTCCAGTGTTCCCAGGGAACGGGTCGCGAGCGGCATCGCCACCGGCATCGCCGATGCGTTGCGCAACTGGTGGCTGGTGCTGCGCTCGACCGCGATCGGCGCCTACGTGGGCATGCTGCCGGGCCTCGGCGGTTCCATCGTCGACTGGGTCGCGTACGGTCACGCGGTACAGAGTTCGAAGAACAACAAAGGGTTCGGGCAAGGCGACGTGCGCGGCGTGATCGCTCCGGAAACCGCCAACAACGCGATGAAGGGTGGCGCGCTGATTCCTACCATCGCTTTCGGCATTCCGGGCAGCGCCGCCATGGCGGTGCTGATGAGCGCGCTCATGATCCAGGGGATGACACCAGGGCCCGAAATGCTGACGACCCGGCTCGATGTCACCTTCTCTCTCGTGTGGATGCTGGCCATCGCCAACGTCGCCGGCGCACTGATCCTGATGCTGCTTGCCCGGTACATCGCCAGGGTGACGTTCATCCGCGGCCACTTCCTGGTGCCGGTGATCGTACTGTTCGTATTCATGGGCGCATGGCTCGCCAACAGCAGCATCGGCGACTGGGTGGTGCTACTCGCGTTCGGCGGCGTGGGCTACCTGATGAAAAAGGGTGGTGTACCGCGGCCACCGCTGGTGCTCGGCTTCGTGATCGGCCCGATCATGGAGAACGCGCTGTTCATCACAAGCTCGGTGCATGACGGCCTGGAATGGCTGGCGCGGCCCATCTGCCTGGTCATCGGCGCCCTGATCGTCGGCACGATCGTCTTCGCTTTCCGGCGCGGGAGGTCGACTAGAGTCGAGAACGCCGTGCGTGCCGCCCGGGAGAACACCGAGCACGTTCCGCGGCGGGAACGGGCAGACCCGACGATGGCGCTGCTCGCCACCGTGCTCCTCCTGGCCGCTACGCTATACGGGCTGGCACCGACTTTTTCCTGGCCGGCAGATGTCGGAAAGATCCCCATGCTGACGTTCATTCCGGCGACCGTGCTCGCCCTGGCCGCACTCCGGCACAGCTTTCTCGATTACCGGCACGCCCGCGCCGCCGGCTGGGACATCTGTCCCGGCCGAACCGAACTGGGCGATGCCGGCCGTCTGTATCTCTGGTGGCTCTGCCTCCTTGGCGCCACCATCCTTGCCGGACAACTCGTCGCCCTGCCGGCGTTCGCGGCCCTGTACCTGACGTTGCGGGGCGGCTATTCATGGTGGGTCGGGCTGCTCTACGCGGCGGGGGCCTGGTCGTTCCTCTACCTCGTGTTCGATCGCATCGTCGCCGTGCTGTGGTACTCCGCGCTGCTTTTCCGCTAAGGGTGCTGTCTGAGCCCTCCCCCGACCCCGACGGTCCAACAGGCGCCCAGCGAATTGCGGCCGGAATCGATGTTCCAAAAGCAGACCGGCTCGCGGCTGACGATTATTCCCCGTTCGGCCAGCAGGTCTTCGACATCCCTGTGGCTCAGATTGAATCGATGGTATAGCCAGACGGCGTAACTGATGATCTGGG
>CAZNFI010000232.1:0-3629 GCA_964572185.1 uncultured Pseudomonadales bacterium | reverse complement strand
TGCCGGGTACGCTGCGGGTGCCGGACGATGTGCGCATCCTCTATCAGTCCGAGTACATGGGGCCGCCCACCGACCGGCCGGTCACCGTGCACGTGCTCGGCAACGACGACGAGACACGGCGGGGCGTTGCCCACGAAGTGGAGACCTACCTGCGGGCCACTCCCGGAGTCATCGACGTGGAGGTGGACGAGCGCGCCGGTACGCCCCAGGTAGACCTGAACCTGAACTACGAAAAGCTCGCCCTGCGCGGCCTTGATCCCCAGGCGGTGGGCCAGACCCTGGCCGCCGCCTTCTACGGCATTGAAGCCAGCGAACACCGCGATCTCGACAACACCACCGAGTTGCGCGTGCAGTTCGACCCCGCCGCCCGCGGCAACCTCGATGCCCTGCTGGAAACCGAACTGCGCGCCGGCGACGGCTCACTCGTGCGCCTGCGCGACCTGGTGGACCCCAGGGAGACCGCCTCGGTGACCCGCATCTACCACCGGGACGGCTATCGCTCGGCGACCATCCGCGCCAGCTTCGCGGAATCCAGCGATCTCACCGCCATGTCCTTCGGGCAGCGCATGGAGGAAGAACTGTTCCCACAGTTCGCGGAAATTCCCGGGCTGTTCGTGTTCAATGGCGGGGAAGCATCGGAAACCCGCAAGGTGACCGCACGCATGGGCGTGGCGGCAATGCTCGCCGTGGTGGGCATCGCTGTGGTCATCTGGCTCATGCTCGGCTCGCTGCTCGAAGCGCTGTTCGTGATGCTGATCATCCCGCTGGCGATGTCCGCGGTGTTCCTCATTTTCTTCCTGCACGGCAAGGCATTGAGCATGCCCGCCATGCTCGGCGTCATCGGGCTTGCCGGCATCGTCGTCAATGGCTCGATCGTGATGGTGGATTCCATTCACCGGCGCACCCGGGAGGCGGCCGGCAACAGCGCCGAGGACGCCAGGGAAGCCATGATCGATGCCGTGGTGGAGCGCCTGCGACCCATCCTGGTAACGACACTGACCACGCTGGGCGGGGTGCTGCCGAGCGCCTACGGCATTGGCGGCTACGACCCGATAGTCAGCCTCGTGTCGCTGTCCATCGGTTGGGGGCTTGCCGCATCGACGCTGGTCACCCTGTTCCTGGTGCCGGTTCTCTACTCGCTGGCCGGCGACCTGCGCCGCCGGTTCCAGGGCAGCGCCGGTTGGCGGCGCAAGGACTCGCCTGTACCGGGCGAACGTGGTTAGATGCGCAGCTTTCGCACTCAATGCACAAGGAGCAGGCTCCCATGATCAGCAGCGGACCCATCGAAGACCGGCTTGCCATTCGCGAACTGGTGGACTCTTACAACGATGCCGTGATGCGCTTCGACGGCGATGCCTGGCAGGCCAACTGGCGCGACGACGCCGTCTGGTCGCTGCCCGGCGCCGGACCCATCGCCGGCAAGGACAATTTCTACCCCATCTGGCAACAGGCCATGGCGGGCTTTTCATTCGTGGGCTTCTTCGCCTCGGCCGGTCCCATCGTGGTGGACGGCGACAGCGCGCACGGCACCTGGTATCAGCAGGAAGTGCTGCACCAGAAAGACGGCGGCAAGCGCTACGTCACCGGCCGTTACGAAGACGACTATGTGAAGGTCGACGGGCGCTGGTACTTCCAGAAGCGCGACTACAGCATCCTCGATTCGGAAGAGGTCGCCGGCTAGCAGCCCGTCCGGCTGCCCTCCCGGACGTTCCAATGCGTGTGCCGACGCTTGCCGGGCGGCGCCGAACCAACTGATTGCATTACGGAGAACAGCATGAACATGCACCAACGCTTTCGCCTCGACGGCAAGGTAGCGGTAGTCACCGGCGGCGGACGCGGCATCGGCCGGGGAATCGCCCTGGGCCTGGCCGACTGCGGCGCCGATGTGGTGGTCGTCGCCCGGCGCAAGCACGAGGTGGAGGCCGTGGCGCGCGAGATAGAGGAACGCGGTACGCGCGGACTCGGTCTGTCCGGCGATGTCATGGACTGGGAGTCCATTCCCCGGGTGCTCGACGAGGTGGTCGGCGAATTCGGGCGCCTGGACATCATGGTGAATAACGCCGGCGGCAACCTCGACCGCAAGATGTACGCGCTGCCGGACATCTCGATGCAGAAATTCGATGAGCAACTGCACCTCAACATGAAGACCAAGTGGTGGGGGTCGCAGCAGGCCGCCAAACGCATGGACAACGGCGGGCGCATCATCAACATCATCTCCATCGCCGCGCACAAGCCCTCGCCCGGGTTTGGGGTCTATTCGGCCGCCAACATGGGCATGATCAGCATGACGCGCACGCTGGCCGTGGAACTCGCACCGAAGGGCATTACCGTGAACTGCATCGCCCCGGGCGTAATCGTCACCGAAATGCTGGTGGAAACGATGAACATTTCCGAGGAGGACGCAAAAGCCGCACTCGGCTCCCAGATCCCGCTCGGTCGCACCGGTACGCCGGAAGACTGCGCCGCGGCCGCCGTTTTCTTCGCCTCCCCCGCCGCGGAATGGACCACGGGGCAGTTCATCGACGTAGCCGGCGGTCAACCGAACTGATGCAACGAGGGCAGGGGGAAGCACCATGGGCAGCGTGAACGTCCTCATCGTCAGCAAGGGACACGACTTCGACCACAACGCTTTTCTGGCCATGTTCGATGACATGCCGGGCGTGCAGGCGACGCTGGCGCAGCAACCGGCCGCACAGGTGCTGTTGCAGCCCGGCCATGCCGATGCCTGGGACTCGGTGCTGTTCTATGACATGTCCGGCATCCCCGGCATCGGCCTGCTGCACGATGGCGCCAACGACACCGGCGTTCCGCCGGACGCTTACCGCGCCAGCATCGAGGCCCTGGTGGAACGCGGCACCGGCATGGTGCTGCTCAATCACGCCACCGTCTCCTGGCCGCTGTGGCCGCTGTGGCGGCAGATTTCCGGGTCGTCGTTCATGCTGCAGTCGGGCCAACTCGACGGCGAGAGCGTGCCAGGGAGCGGCTACCGGGGCGGCCACGGCCCGTACCCCAATCCCACCCTGCGCCTGGTCCCGCAATGCGAGCACCCGGTACTCGAAGGCCTCGAGGGCGGCTTCGAAATCACCGATGAGATCTACCTGAAGACCCCGGGGTTCGAAAGCCGGGTGCAACCGCTGCTGCGCGGCGATTACGATTTCGTCAGCGACAATTTCACCCCGCCGCCCCTGGCGCCGCCCGCCGAGCAGCATAGCTGGGCTCACCCACCCGGCAGCGACCTGCTGGTATGGGCCAACCGGGTCGGCAACAGCCCGGTGGTCGCCTCGGATGTCGGCGACAGCCCGGCTGCGTTCGAGAACCCGGGCTTCCGCCGGCTGCTCGGCAACGCGCTGCGCTGGGTAGCGAGCGACGCAGCGCGTGCCTGGGCGAGCGGCGCAGCCGATTGAGCCGCGCAGCCAGCGCCTTCGAAATCGGCGACATCAAGAAAAAGTGGTACCTGGGTCGTTTGCATTCCCAGGACCAGATTCCGCAACACAGGTGGATCATCAGGCGAGCGCGATACAGCGGCATTTGACTGCCGGCGGCCCACTGCCGGGGACAGTCGGGTTCGAGGACGGCAGCGAATTGGGGTCTGTTTCGGTGAGGCGCTCCGTCTCCGTACGGCGTTTGAC
>CAZNFI010000231.1:0-3666 GCA_964572185.1 uncultured Pseudomonadales bacterium | reverse complement strand
GTCGAAACGCAGCGGCCGGTTGTCCAGCGCCGAAGGCAGCCGGAAGCCGTACTCCACCAGGGTTTCCTTGCGCGAGCGGTCGCCCCGGTACATGCCGCCCAACTGCGGCACGGTGACATGCGATTCATCGATGACCAGCAGCGCATTGGCCGGCAGGTAGTCGAACAGCGTTGGCGGCGGCTGGCCAACCTTGCGGCCGGACAGGTAGCGCGAGTAGTTTTCGATGCCGGAGCAGTATCCAAGCTCCTTGATCATCTCCAGGTCGAAGCGGGTGCGCTGTTCGAGCCGCTGCGCCTCGACCAGTTTGTTGTCTGCAGGTACTCGACGCGCTCGCGCAACTCGTCGCGAATGTCGTCGATGACGCCGAGAATGCGCTCCCTCGGCGTTACATAGTGGGTCTTGGGAAACACCGTGAAGCGCGGCACCCGGTTCACCACTTCGCCGGTCAGCGGGTCGAAGGTCGACAGGTTCTCGATCTCGTCATCGAACAACTCCACCCGCAGCGCCTCCTTCTCCGACTCGGCGGGGAATATGTCCACTACATCGCCGCGCACCCGGTAGGTGCCGCGCTGGAAGGCGGTGTCGTTGCGCGTGTACTGCAGTTCGGCGAGCCGGTGCACGATAAAACGCTGATCGACCCGGTCGCCGCGGTCGAGGTGCAGCACCATCTGCAGGTACGACTGCGGGTCGCCCAACCCGTAGATGGCCGACACCGAGGCGACGATGATGGTGTCGCGACGCTCGAGCAGCGCCTTGGTGGCCGACAGGCGCATCTGTTCGATGTGGGCATTGATGGAGGCATCCTTTTCGATATAGGTATCGGATGCGGGCACATAGGCTTCCGGCTGGTAGTAGTCGTAGTAGGAAACGAAATACTCGACGGCATTGTTCGGAAAGAACTCCCGGAACTCGCCGTAGAGCTGGGCGGCCAGGGTCTTGTTGGGCGCCAGCACCAGGGTGGGACGTTGCACCGCGGCGACCACGTTGGCGATGGCAAAGGTCTTGCCCGAGCCGGTCACGCCCAGCAGTGTCTGGTGACTCAGGCCCGCTTCCAATCCGTCCACCAGCCCGGCGATCGCCATGGGCTGGTCGCCTGCCGGCCGGTAATCGGCAACCACCTGAAACTCGGCCAATGCACGCGCCATCAGGAACTCAATGCTGCCGCCACGATGCCAGCAAACCGAACTGCACAAGCGGCCGCGTGCGCAGCCGGGCACCGGCCAACGCAGGGTCGGTTTGCCCGCCGCCGGGGCGGGTCAGGCCTGTGGGCAGGCAACAGAACAACGTATTCCGTCGGCTCATGCAACCAAGTGTAGCGCCAAAGCAGGCGCGTCGGGCGCAAGCCGCAGCGGTTCATGCATCAACCACTGCGGTGTTCAATGGCATTGATGGCGTTGGCCGCGCTGCGGCCGCGAACGCAACACGCTGTCAGCAGGGTAAGTGCACGCTGTTGCTCCACGCATCCGGTGCCCGCACTGCGCCTGCCGGCCTGACCACGTTCATCAAGGAATGGGTTCGGCATGCCGGAGGCCAAAAAGCGGAGCCGACAATTCGACCGGATTTTCGCTAAAATCCGCGCCCGCTTTGTGCCAGTGGGGCATGCCGGGGAGGCAAATTGGCGAACGAACTCGCCGACACGATCAGCCATGTGGTGCGCTTTGCCGGAGATTCCGGCGATGGCATCCAACTGCAGGGGCAGCAGTTCACCGTCGCCTCGGCGCTGGCAGGTCACGATGTCGCAACGTTGCCGGATTTTCCGGCGGAAATCCGCGCGCCGGCGGGCACGCTGTATGGCGTGTCCGCCTTCCAGATCCAGTTCGGCGGCGACCGCATCACCACGCCCGGCGACAACCCGGACGTGCTCATCGCCTTCAATCCCGCCGCGCTGGCCGTGAACCTGCCCAACCTGGTGCCGGGCGCGCTGATCATCGTCGATGAAGGTGCCTTTACCGCGCAGCGGCTGAAGCGGGCCGGGCTGCAGTCCAATCCGCTCGAAGACGATTCCCTGCAGTCGTTCCATGTCTGCCGAATCGACATCACCCGGCTGACCCTCGAAGCCGTAAAGCCGTTCAACCTCGGCGCCAAGAACTCGGCGCGCTGCAAGAATTTCTGGGCGCTCGGCCTGGTGCTTTGGATGTTCGACCAGCCCCGGGATGCCTCGGCACACTGGATTCAGGCAAAGTTTGCCGGCAACCACCCGGTGCGCAATGCCAATCTGGCCGCGCTCAGCGCCGGGCATGCCTACGGCGAAACCGCCGAGATGCGCCACATTCTGTCCCAGCACCCCATACCCGAAGCGCCGCTCGAGGCGGTCGAGTATCGAACCGTCACCGGAGCGGAAGCCCTGGCGCTGGGAATTGTCGCCGCCGGCGAACTGGCCGACACCGAAGTGCTGTTCTGCTCCTACCCGATCACGCCTGCATCGGCCCTGTTGCATCACCTGACGGGCCTCGACGAGGCCGGCGTGGCGACCTTTCAGGCGGAGGACGAAATCGCCGCGGTCTGTTCGGCCATCGGCGCCTCTTACGCTGGCAAGCTCGGTGTGACCTCCAGTTCAGGGCCGGGCGTGGCGCTCAAGACCGAGGCCCTGGGCCTGGCGGTGGCTACCGAGTTGCCGCTGCTGCTGGTCAATTCCCAGCGCGCCGGCCCCTCCACCGGGATGCCGACCAAAACCGAACAGAGCGATCTCTACCAGGCGGTTTACGGGCGCAACGCAGATACGCCGGTGCCGGTTCTGGCGCCATTTTCAGCCGCCGACTGCTTCGCCACCGCTATCGAGGCGGTACGCATCGCCCTGCGACACATGACGCCCGTGATACTGCTGACCGACGGCTACATCGCCAATGCCTCGGAGTTGTGGCCGATACCCGATATCGATGCATTCGAGGCGATCGACAACAACAAACCCGATGCGGCGGCCACCGCCGGCATCTGGGAGCGCGACCCCGCCACCCTGGCCCGGCTGTGGGCGACGCCCGGCGATGCCCGCTACCTGCACCGCATCGGCGGCATCGAGAAAGACATCGACACCGGCCACATTTCCTACGATGCGGCCAATCACCAGGCCATGACCGACCTGCGCAAAGACAAGGTCGACAAGGTCGCCGACTACCTGCCCGACCAGGCCGTCGACCAGGGCGTTGCCGGCGGCCTGGCCGTGGTCGGCTGGGGTTCCACCTACGGCGCCATCTACCAGGCCGTCAAGGAAAGCCTGCGCGAGGGCCTGGCGGTCGCCCACGTGCACCTCAAGTATCTGAACCCGCTGCCCCGCAATCTGGCGGAACTGCTGGCCGGATTCGACAGGGTGCTGGTGCCGGAACTGAACACCGGGCAACTGGCAACGGTACTGCGCGACCGGCTGCTGCTCGACGTGCACCAGTTCAACAAGGTCAGCGGCCAACCCCTGGCGGTCGGCGAGGTGAAAGCCGCCATCGCGGAACAGGCCAAGCCGCGCATTCGGGAGGCCAGCAATGCCTGAACTCAGCTTCAAGGACTACGCCACCGACCAGGAAGTACGCTGGTGCCCGGGCTGCGGCGACTACTCCATTCTGAAGGCCGTGCAAAGGGCTCTGGCCGAGGCCGGCGCCCGGCCGGAAAATACTGTATTCGTCTCGGGCATCGGCTGTTCATCGCGCCTGCCCTACTACGTGGAATCCTACGGCTTCC
>CAZNFI010000230.1:1876-3685 GCA_964572185.1 uncultured Pseudomonadales bacterium | reverse complement strand
GCGGCGATAGCGAATTTTCGCTTTCGCGACTTCCTACGGCGCAGGCTCCTAGCTGCTGCGCTCGCGGATCAGTTGCTTGACGGCGTGTGCGTCGGCGGCGATCACGGTTCGGCGAGTGGGCTTGCCTTGCAGGGCTTCCAGGGCCGGATGGTTGGCCACCGGCTTGCCCACCGCCTCGTTCACCGCCTCGGGGAACTTGGCGGCATGAGCGGTCGCCAGGCAGGCCACCGTACCCTCCATATCCAGTTGCCGGGCGGCAGCCAGCCCCACGGCGGTGTGCGGGTCGGCCACATAGCCGGTTTCGCGATACACCTCGCGAATGGCTGCCATGGTGTTGGGGGTGTTCACGGCGGTAGCCAGGAACAGGTCGCTGCCGGGCGGCCGCACCTGGATTTCTCCGTTCCGGTCGAACGCATCCATCAGCGCCGCGAGGGCCTGTGCGTCCTCATCGAGGTGGTAGTACAGGAACCGCTCCAGGTTGCTTGCCACCTGGATGTCCATGGACGGTGAAATGGTGTAGCGCACTTCGCCGCGCCGGTACAGCCCGGTGCGGAAGAACACGGCCAGAATGTCGTTCTCGTTGGTCGCCACCATCAGCCGGTGAATCGGAAACCCCATGCGCCAGGCCAGGTAGCCCGCAAAGACGTTGCCGAAATTGCCGGTCGGCACGCAGAATGAAACCGGTTGGGGCAACTTCAGGCTGGCATAGCCGTAGTAGACGATCTGCGCGAGTACCCGGGCCCAGTTCACCGAGTTGATCGCACCCAGCGAGTAGCGGGACTTGAATGCCAGGTCGCCGAACACGTTTTTCATCAATCGCTGGCAGTCATCGAAGCTGCCCCGCACGGCGATGCAGTGCACGTTGTCGTCGCCGACCGTTGTCATCTGCAGCTCCTGCAGCGGGCTGATGCGCCCGTTGGGGTACAGGATGAAAATGTCGATGGCGGGGCGCCCGCGCACGCCGGCGATGGCGGCACTGCCGGTATCGCCGCTGGTCGCTCCGAGAATGTTCAGGCGCTGTCCGCGGCGGCTGAGGATGTAGTCGAACAGTTGCCCGAGCAACTGCAGGGCGATGTCCTTGAACGCCAGCGTCGGCCCGTGAAACAGCTCCACGATGGGGATTGCTCCGGCCGCCCGCAGGGGCACCACGTCCGGCTCGCTGAAAGACCGGTAGGCCGCATCGACCAGGCTTTCGATTTCGGTGGCCGGCATGTCGTCGATGAACCGGGGCAGAATCGCCTTGGCGAGACCGATGAAATCCAGTTGCGCAAACGCTTCGAGTTCCCCGGAAACGTCTGGAATGGATGCCGGTACCAGCAGCCCGCCGTCTGGCGCGAGACCGGTCAGTACGGCGTCCTGGAAACCCAGCGCGTCGGTTTTCCCCCTGGTGCTGACATACTGCATCGCGTGTTCATCGAGCCGGCGGTTGACCGGCTATGGTAACCGCCTGCGCATGGGGGCCGCTAACGAAATGGAGCAGGTGCAGCATGGCGTGCCGGATACCGGTGCCTGCTGACGGCCAGGAGCCGGCGCCGGAGTAGTTCACGGCCGCCAACCCGTTCTCATCGGTGTACTCAAGGCTGCTCCCTGCGCGTCCGCGCAGCGACTCCGCCGCGAGAACCGCTGGTGTCAAGATAGCGAAACGCCCCGGGGGAGAGGGGTTCCCGCCGGGGCGTTCCATGAGCCCTTGCGGGCTTAACAGCATCCTCGAGCCGCACTGTCCAGCAAACGCGCCAGGTTGCGACCCACCTTGAACGCCTCGCGCCTGCCGACCAACGAGCGCGCCAGGTTGCGCCCCACCTTGAACGC
>CAZNFI010000230.1:0-1776 GCA_964572185.1 uncultured Pseudomonadales bacterium | reverse complement strand
GCGCGCCAGGTTGCGCCCCACCTTGAACGCCTCGCGCCTGCCGACCAACGAGCGCACCAGGTTGCGAAGCAACTTGATTGCCTCGCCGGCGGCGAGGCACCTATACCTTGACGAACTCTGGATACGCCTCGATGCCGGTCTCGGCGAGGTCCGCCCCCTCGTATTCTTCCTCTTGCGAGATGCGGATGCCCATGGCCAGCCTGATGAGGTACCAGACGATGAAGGCAGCCACGAAAGTCCAGGCGAAGATCACCGCGATGCCCAGCAACTGCGCCCCCAGGGTCGCCTCGGGATTGGTGAAGCACACCGCCAGCAGCCCCCAGACGCCAGCGGTGCCGTGTACCGAGATGGCGCCCACCGGGTCGTCAATGCGCAGCTTGTCGAGGACTACGATGGAGCCGACCACCAGAATCCCGCCCACGGCGCCGATCAGCGCGGAGGCCTGTATGGTGCCTGCCAGCGGTTCCGCCGTGATCGACACCAGGCCGGCAAGCGCTCCGTTCAGCGCCATGGTGAGGTCTGCCTTGCCGAACAGGATACGGGCCAGTATGAGCGCGGCGATCAGCCCGCCGCAGGCGGCGATATTGGTGTTGACGAATACCTGGGCCACGGCGTTGGCCTCGTCGACGTTGGCGAGCTTCAGTTCCGAGCCGCCATTGAAACCGAACCAGCCGAACCAGAGGATGAACATGCCGAGCGTGGCCAGCGGCATGTTGGCGCCGGGCAGGGCATGCACCTGCCCGTCGGGGCCGTACTTGCCGGCGCGGGGGCCGAGCAGCAACACACCGGCCAGCGCCGCCGTGGCGCCGCACATGTGCACTACGCCCGAGCCGGCAAAGTCGAGGAAGCCGGCTGCATCGAGCGCGCCGCCGCCCCATTTCCAGAACCCCTGCACCGGATAGATGACGCCGGTCATGACCACCGCGAACACCAGGAATGACCACAGCTTCATGCGTTCCGCGACCGCGCCCGAGACGATCGACATGGCGGTCGCCACGAATACCACCTGGAAGAAGAAGTCGGAACGCGCCGAATAGTAGACGTCACCGCCCGATGCGAGTGCTGCCTCGGCGGTGTTCTCCGCACCGATCCCCTGCCCCAAAACCGGCAGCCAGGCGCCCGCGCCCGCGTCGCCGGGATACATGATGGCGTACCCGAAGACCATGTACATGATGCAGGCGATGGCGAACAGCGCCACGTTCTTGGTGAGAATCTCCGAGGTATTCTTGGCCCGCACCATGCCCGCCTCGAGCATGGCGAAGCCGGGTGCCATGAACATCACCAGCACACCCATTACCAGGAAGTAAAAGGTGTCCAGTGCGTAGTTGGTTTGGATCAGATCTTCCACAATCTTTGCTCCGGTTCGAGCCGGGCGCGCCCGCCCACGCTCCGCGTTGGTTTTATGCCGGGTTATGCGCTATCGACGACTGCCCCAAGCTGCCGCGAGGACGGTTGTCGGCGGCCGGGTAAGCCACTGCGACAACCATTTCTCACGATCGACGTCATCAGACCGCTTCCGGCCCCGTTTCTCCGGTACGGATGCGCACCACCTCTTCCAGATTGGCGACGAAAATCTTGCCGTCGCCGACCTTGCCGGTATTGGCCGACTTGGTGATCGCTTCGAGTACCTGATCGAGCAGCGCGTCATCGACGGCCACTTCCACCTTCACCTTCGGCAGGAAGTCGACGACGTACTCGGCGCCACGGTACAGTTCGGTGTGGCCTTTCTGGCGACCGAAGCCCTTAACTTCCGTAACGGTCATACCTGCTATGCCT
>CAZNFI010000229.1:2973-3695 GCA_964572185.1 uncultured Pseudomonadales bacterium | reverse complement strand
TGTTGCATGCGAGCGCCCGTTAGCACGCGTAGCCGTTTCTGGTATTCTTGCCGGCTTTCGTCGGGACAATTCAGGGGGGGCCAGATGGGCCAGCCACTACCAGCGGTCGACTTCCTCAAACTGACAGAAGGCGGCGAGCCCTACCTCGAGGGCCATCGGTGCGGCCACTGCGGGGCGACATTTCTCGGCGCGCGCAGCACCTGCTCGAAGTGCGGCGCCCGGGACAACATGCAAGCCGTCAAGTTGCCGGAGACCGGCAACCTCTATTCCTACTGCATCGTGCACCGCTCCTATCCCGGCATCGAGGTGCCCTACATCAGCGCCGTGGTCGACCTCGACGACGGAACCGCCATCAAGGGCAACCTGATCAACATCGACCCCGACCCGGAAAAGATCGAATTCGACATGCCGGTAGAGGTGGTCTACGCCGATGCGCTCGGGCGCAAGGACAAGGACGGCAATTCCTACCTCGCCTACTTTTTCCAGCCGCGGGCCTGACCGGAGCGCCGCGGCCAAGCGGTAACGAACGGAGACAACCAGCTATCAAGCAAGGAGAAATCAAATGACCGATGCATATGTCGTTGGCGTGGACATGATCAAGTTCGGACGCTTTCCCGACAAGACGGTGCCGCAGATCGGCGCCGAGTCGGCACTCATGGCGCTCGACGACTGCGGCCTGACCATTCAGGACATGCAGGCCCTCTACTGCGGCAACCTGTTCC
>CAZNFI010000229.1:0-2963 GCA_964572185.1 uncultured Pseudomonadales bacterium | reverse complement strand
ATTCTCCAGGAGATCGGCCAGACCGGCATTCCAGTGGTCAACGTCTCCAATGCCTGCGCCACCGGCGCCACCGCCTTCCGGGAGGCCTGGGCATCGGTCAAGGCGGAACTCTACGACATCGTCATCGCGGTCGGCGTCGAGCAGATGGGCAAGGGCCTGCTGGGCAGCCCCGGCGGCGGTCAGGGCATCCCCAAGGAAGGCCTGTTCGGCTCCGGCACCATGCCGGCGGTTTTCGCCGAAGCCGGCATGGAGCACGCCCGCAAGTACGGCACCACCTTCGAGCAGTTCGCCAAGGTGTCGGTCAAGAACCACCACCACTCGACCATGAATCCCAAGGCCATGTACCAGATCGAGACGCCGCTCGACGTGGTGATGAATGCCGAGATGATTTCCTATCCCAACACCAAGCTCATGTGCTCGGTGAACGTGGACGGGTCCGCGGCCGCGGTCATTGCATCCGAGAAGAAGGCACGCGAACTCGGGCTCATGGACCGTGCCGTCAAGGTGCGCGCCTCGGTGCTCACTTCCGACCGCTGGCAGGAGCGCGACCTGGTCATGCCCGACGTCAACACCTGCACCCGGGAGGCCGCGGCCAAGGCCTACGAGATGGCCGGCCTCGGCCCCGAGGATGTCGACCTGATCGAACTGCACGACTGCTTCGCGACGGCCGAGATCCTGCACTACGAGAATCTCGGGTTGTGCGAGGACGGCGAGGCGGGCCGGCTGATCGACGACGGCGACGTGGAGTTGGGCGGCCGCATCCCGGTCAACGTGTCAGGGGGCTTGCTGTCCAAGGGCCATCCGCTCGGCGCCACCGGCATCGCCAACATCTACGAGGTGTCGACGCACCTGCGCGGCGAAGCCGGCGGACGCCAGGTGCAAGGCGCGCGCATCGGCATGACCCATGTGATCGGGCTCGGCAGCGCCTGCGGGATACACATACTCGAAGCGGCCTGAGCCGGCCGGGCATCGGGGCCGGAGCGGTCGGGCCTGACCGGCGCATCGCTTCGGCCCCATCGGTTCCCGGTCCGGCCACGACGGAGGGCGCGGCCGGATGCGAGTCTCGGCTGCGCGTGGTTTGCCATGCGTATCGGCGTAGTCAGCGACACCCACAACAATCTCAAGAACGTGCGACGCATCGTTGAACTGTTCAACGGCGCGCGCATCGACCGCGTGGTACACACCGGCGACATCACCCAGGCCAAGACGCTCAATGCGCTGTCCGGACTGCAGGCGCCGCTGTATGGCGTGTTCGGCAACAACGACTGCGAACGGAAAAGCCTCGAGCGCGCCATCGAGGCGCATGGATTCACCTTTCGGGAGCCGCCGTTCGAATTCGTCTGGCACCGGCGCCGCATCGTCGTCGTGCACGATCCCCGCGACCTCGATGCCCTGCCCGGCGACGACCACGATCTTGCGCTGCACGGTCACACGCACCGGTATCGACTGACCCGCACCGGCAACCGGCTCGAATTCAATCCCGGCGAGTGCGCCGGACACATGACCGGCCACAACAGCATCGGCGTCGTCGACCTGGAAAGCCTGCAGACGAAACTGCTCCGGTTTTAGTGTCCTGTCCGGCTGATTCCTTGCATTTCAGTGCGTCGCCCATTGGCGACGCAATCAAGTTGCTCCGCAACCTGCAGCGAATGGGCAACCTGCGAGGCTGCCGTCAATGCATCGCCCGCGGCGACCAGCCTGCCCTGCACCGCCTCTTCCCCGCGCGCCGCGTTCCACCCGGTGATGCGGTCGTCGAGTGCATCGGCCCGGCACAGACGGCCGGCAGCCGACTCAAGCGACGCGTCGGCCGCCAGGTCTGCGAAATCCACAACCTGGCAAAGCGAGCGCCAGGCCGTGTCGGACTGGCATGCAATCACCACCCAGCGGTCTTCGCCGCCGGCCGCCCGGGCGGGCGCCAACTCACTCGCCCTGCAGGCGCCGCAGAATCTCCTTGACCCGTTTCGCATTGACGCCCACGTCGCTCAGCCCGATTCGGGAGATGCTGCGAACGTCGACGACGGTGCCCTGCGGATACTCGCGCACGCGCACCGCCACGTCGTCCTTGAAGCCAAACCAGAAGGTGGTGTCGACGGCCTCGATGAGGCCCTCCTCCGGGTGCGTGGCGACAATGTCGAGGCCCATGGACTGCAGCGCGCCCACGGCCCGCTCGAAGGCTTCCGCGGGCGTGGCGCGCAGCAGCAGCGGTTCCACCCAGGGATAGAATTCGTCCTGCAACGGCCCGACCGCCTCGATGTCGTAGTCCAGGGGATTGGAGTGCTCGCCGCGCAGGGCGACGATGTCGATGAATGGCGGCGGGTCTTCCTTGTTGGTGGAAACATGGTGGATCAGCGGCGCGGACAGCCCGCTGAGCAACTGCATGCCCATGAACACCACCACCGCAAAGCAGATGGCCATGCCCGACACCGTGGCCCACAGGTCGCCCGACAGCGACCGGCGCCTGGCGGCCACAATTGCGGGAATACCGCAGGCAATGCCGATCAGCCCCAGCAGGCTGCCCAGTTGCAGGCACAGAAAGCCGACCTCGAAACCCCACAGCCCGAAGCGGGCGCCGACCGCGCCGAGCGGCAGCAGCAGGATGGACGCCACGCCGCCGCCCAGAATCGCTTTTGACCACCAGGTTGTCATGTTCAGTCTTCCACCGGAGCAACGGCCCAAGCATATCGCAAACCATTCACGGTGGCGCCGCGCACCGCCGTTCCCCGGCTGACTGCCGACCCGGTCAGACCTGCCAAGGCCAGCCGCTTCGGGTATAGTGCGCGCCCCGTTGAGCCCCCCAAAGCAAGGAGAACCCGGTGCCCGCCAAGTCCATGGATGAACTGGTATCCCTGTGCAAGCGCCGCGGGTTCATTTTTCAGTCCGCCGACATCTATGGCGGTTCCCAGGGCCTGTACGACTACGGTCCGCTGGGGGTGGAACTCAAGAACAACCTGAAGGCCGCCTGG
>CAZNFI010000228.1:0-3776 GCA_964572185.1 uncultured Pseudomonadales bacterium | reverse complement strand
GTCCGCCTGCCGGTCCGCCCGCCGGAAACCGACTGAGAGATGACGGACGGCAGAGGCTCGGCTATCGTGGAGCCAGCCGACTGCATGGCCGGGGCTGGTCCGGGTTCATCGGCCCCGGTGCGGGCGGTCGCGTGATCGTGGCGCGGTAGCCGGCAACATTCGCGGCTGCGGGAGAGAAGTGATGCACTCTGAATTCTGGCTTGAGCGTTGGCGTACCGGGCAGATCGGCTGGCATCAGGAGGCTTTCAATCCGATGCTCACCGAACACTGGCCCAAGCTGCGGTTGCCGGACGACTGCCCGGTGTTCGTACCGCTGTGCGGCAAGTCGCTGGACATGGTATGGCTGCGGCAGCGCGGGCACCCGGTGTTCGGGGTGGAACTTGCCGAGGCGGCGGTACGCGGGTTTTTCGAGGAACAGTCCATCCGTTTCGAGGTCGCCGAAAATCGCGATGGTCTGCCACGCTTCAGCGGCGGCGGATTTCGCATCTACTGCGGCAACTACCTGGAAATCAGCGCTCCCCAGCTTGGCGCCACCCAGGGAACCTTCGATCGCGGCGCGCTGATCGCGCTGCCCCCGGAGCAGCGGGCGATCTATGCCGACCACATTCAGCGGGTCATCCCCAACCGTGGCGAGACCCTGCTGATCACACTCGAGTACGATCAGGGCCGGGCGCCGGGTCCGCCGTTCAGTGTCCCCGGAGAGGAGGTGACGGCCCTCTACGGCACGCGCTGCCGGATCGAACGGGTCGACTACCTGGAAACCGACCTGGTGCCGCCGCATTTCCAGGCGGCAGGGCTGGCCACGGTCAGGGAAGCCGTCTACCGCATCACCAAGAAGCACTGATGCTGCTGGCCGGCCCGCCCAAATCGGCGGCGGATTAACCCGACCCATTCATGAATGAACGTAGCGAGGCTGGCAAGAGTAGTGAAAGCACCGGGTGCGCGGAGCAAGAGCGAGCACTTACCGTGCTTGACGGCACGTTGCGCACGCGGCGGGAGCACGGCCAGTGCTTTCGCTGCTATTGACGGCCGCGGTAGTTTATTCATGAATAGGTCCGGTTAGGGCAGAATAGGCGCCTTTTTCCGGGGCGCCCCACTGGCAGGGCGCCGCCTTCCCTGAAACCATGAGAGAGGAACCATGAGTCTGGACAGCTTCCGATGCAGGCGCACACTCACCATCGATGGCGTCGCCCACGATTATTTCAGCCTGCCCGAGGCGGAAGCGGCGGGAGCCGGCGGCATCTCCAGGCTGCCGATGTCGCTGAAGATACTGCTGGAAAACCTGCTCAGGTTCGAAGACGCCGATACCGTGCGGCGGGCGGACATCGAAGCTCTCGCCAACTGGGCTTCGAACCCGCACACGGCGGGCGAGATCGCCTATCGCCCGGCACGGGTGCTCATGCAGGACTTCACCGGCGTACCGGCGGTGGCCGACCTGGCGGCAATGCGCAGCGCCGTGCTCGATGCCGGCCTGGACCCATCCATCGTCAACCCGCTGTCTCCGGTGGACCTGGTCATCGACCACTCGGTGATGGTCGACCACTTCGGCAACCCGTATGCGTTCGCCGGAAACGTCGAGATCGAGATGGCCCGCAACGAGGAACGGTACCGCTTCCTGCGCTGGGGTCAGACCGCCTTCGACAACTTCCGTGTGGTTCCGCCGGGCACCGGCATCTGCCACCAGGTGAACCTGGAGTACCTGGCCAGAGTGGTATGGGCCGCCGAGGACCACGGCGTCAGTCTCGCCTACCCGGACACGCTGGTCGGTACCGACAGCCACACCACGATGATCAACGGTGCCGGCGTACTCGGTTGGGGCGTCGGCGGCATCGAGGCGGAGGCGGCGATGCTCGGCCAGCCGATCTCCATGCTGATCCCGGAAGTGGTCGGCTTCCGGCTGACCGGCGCCCTGGCAGAGGGCATCACCGCGACAGACCTGGTGCTGCGCGTGGTCGAGATGCTGCGCGCCAGGGGCGTGGTCGGCAAGTTCGTGGAATTCTTCGGCGAGGGGCTCGACGAACTGCCGCTTGCCGACCGTGCCACCATCGCCAACATGGCGCCGGAATACGGCGCCACCTGCGGCTTCTTCCCCATCGACCGGGAGACGGTCGACTACCTGCGATTGACCGATCGCCCGGCAGCGACGGTGGCGCTGGTGGAGGCTTATGCGAAAGCCCAGGGCCTGTGGCGGGGCAGCGGCGAGGCGGTGTATACGGATACGCTGGAACTCGACCTCGCCTCCATCGTACCGAGCCTGGCCGGGCCCAAACGCCCCCAGGACCGGGTGGCCATGACCGACATGGCCAGCGCGTTCGACCAGGCCCTGGAACTGCAGGGTCGGGCTACCACCCAGGCCGAAGTTTCGGTACCGGGCCGAGACTATGCGATCGGTCACGGATCGGTGGTCATCGCGGCCATCACCTCCTGTACCAACACCTCCAACCCGGCGGTAATGCTGGGGGCGGGCCTGGTCGCCAGGAAGGCCAACGAGCGCGGCCTTTCCGTCAAGCCCTGGGTCAAGACTTCGCTCGCGCCCGGGTCCAAGGTGGTCACGGAATATCTGGAAAAGACCGGTCTGCAGGAGGATCTGGACCGGCTCGGATTCAACCTGGTCGGTTATGGCTGCACCACCTGCATCGGCAACTCGGGACCACTGCCGGAAGCGATTTCCGCCGCCATCGGCGAGGGCGATCTGGTAGTGGCATCGGTACTGTCCGGCAACCGCAATTTCGAGGGTCGGGTGCATCAGGAGGTGCGCACCAACTGGCTGGCATCGCCGCCGCTGGTGGTCGCCTATGCCATCGCCGGCACCATGCGCATCGACCTGGCCCGCGACCCCATCGGCCAGGATGCCGACGGCAACGATGTCTTGCTGCGCGAGATCTGGCCGAGCAATGCAGAGGTCGGAGACGCTGTCGCGCAAGTCTCCGCGGCGATGTTCGGGCGCCAGTACGGCGATGTCTTCCAGGGCCCGGAGGCCTGGCGCGCCATCGAGGTCGAGGCCAGCGGTGCCTACGGCTGGCAGAACTCCACCTACATCAAGCAGCCGCCGTTCTTCTCCGTGGGCGTCGACCTTGATCAGCCGGTCGAGGTCAGCGGGGCGAGCATACTGGCATTGCTCGGCGACTCGGTGACCACCGATCACATCTCCCCGGCCGGCGCCATTCAACCGGACAGCCCGGCCGGCCACTATTTGCAGCAGGCCGGCGTCAATGTCGATGACTTCAACTCCTACGGGTCGCGGCGCGGCAACCACGAGGTGATGATGCGCGGCACGTTCGCCAACATTCGCATTCGCAACGAGATGGTGCCCGGGGTCGAGGGCGGCTACACGCGGCACGTTCCCACCGGCGACCGGTTGTCCATCTATGATGCGGCGATACGTTACCAGGGCGAGGCGACACCCCTGGTAGTGTTTGCCGGCAAGGAATACGGCACCGGCTCCAGCCGCGACTGGGCAGCCAAGGGCACCCGCCTGCTGGGCGTGAAGGCAGTCATCGCCGAGAGTTTCGAACGCATCCACCGTTCCAACCTGATCGGCATGGGGGTGCTGCCGCTGGTATTCAAGGACGGTGACAGCCGCAGCACTCTGGAACTCACTGGCGAGGAAACCGTCGACATCCGGCTGCCGGCGGGAGTGACCGGCATTGCACCCCGCCAGGACCTGGAACTGCGGATCCGGGGCGCCGCCGGCGAGCGCACCGTGACGGTCATGAGCCGGCTCGACACCGACAACGAGATCGCCTATTTCAGGTGCGGCGGCATCCTGCAGTACG
>CAZNFI010000227.1:0-3788 GCA_964572185.1 uncultured Pseudomonadales bacterium | reverse complement strand
CGAAGTGCGCCAGGGTTTCGCGTTTCCGTTGCGATTGATCTGTAGTAGATTCGCCTCCCCCTTCGAAACAGGCGAGTGCAAAGCGTGTTGGGTCAGGCCGCCAGGCGGGTGTTCGTCAAGACGCACGGATGCCAGATGAACGAGTACGACTCGGCGCGGATGCTTGATGTGCTGCGCGAGAGCCATGGCTTTGAACCGGCCGGTTCGGAGGCCGAGGCCGACCTGCTGCTGCTGAACACCTGCTCGATTCGTGACAAGGCCCAAGCCAAGGTATTCGACCAGCTCGGGCGTTGGCGGGCGCTCAAGGCGCGCAAGCCGGAACTGCTGATTGGCGTCGGCGGCTGCGTGGCCAGCCAGGAGGGGTCGGCGCTCACCCGGCGGGCGCCGTTCGTCGATATCGTCTTCGGTCCGCAGACGCTGCACCGGTTGCCGCAGTTGGTGGAACAGGCGCGCGCACGCATCAGTGGCCCGGTGGTCGACATCAGCTTTCCCGAGATCGAGAAATTCGATGCGCTGCCGCCGCCCGGCGCCGAGGGTCCGAGCGCCTTCGTGTCGGTCATGGAAGGCTGCAGCAGGTACTGTACGTTCTGTGTGGTGCCTTACACCCGGGGGGAGGAAATCAGCCGTCCGGTGAACGATGTACTGCGCGAAGTCGGGCAGCTTGCCGGGCAGGGCGTGCGCGAGGTGAACCTGCTCGGGCAGAACGTCAATGCCTACCGCGGGCCGATCGAGGACGACCGGGCAGACCTCGCCGAACTGATTCACTATGTCGCGGCGGTTCCCGGCATCGAGCGCATTCGTTACACCACCTCGCACCCCGTCGAATTCAACGACAACCTCATCGAAGCATATGCCGCGGTGCCGGCCCTGGTCGACCACCTGCACCTGCCGGTTCAGTCCGGCTCCGACCGGGTGCTCGCGGCCATGAAGCGCGGCCACACGGTTCTGGAGTACAAATCGAAGATCCGCAGGCTGCGCCGGGTACGCCCGGACATCAGCATCTCTTCCGATTTCATCATCGGCTTCCCGGGGGAAACGGAAGCGGACTTCGATGCCACCATGGCGCTCATCGAAGAGATCGGCTTCGACGTCTCCTATTCCTTCATTTACAGCCCGCGACCTGGCACGCCGGCCGCCGATCTTCCGGATCAGACCCCGGCGGCGGTCAAGAAACACCGGCTGGCCATCCTGCAGGACCGCCTGCGTGGGCAGGCCGCGGCGATCGCGCAGGCCATGGTGGGCAGCCGGCAACGGGTGCTGGTGACGGGTACCTCGCGCAGGGATGCCGGCCAGCTCCAGGGCCGCACCGAGAACAACCGGGTGGTCAACTTTCCCGGCCGGGACCATGGCCTGATCGGAGACTTTGCAGACCTGACGATCACCGAGGCGCTGCCCAATTCACTGCGCGGCGCCCTGTGCTGATTGTCCGGGAACGGGTTTTGCTGCTACCGGCGGAGTTGGGGCATCGATCGGTGTGCGTCCGGGGCATCGAGCACGCCGGCTGGCAGGACGGCCATTGCCGCATGCAAGTGCCGCTGGCGAGCCGCGTGATCGCAGCGCGATGCTGCGCTGTGGAGTGACCGTGCCCGTTTTCTCGCGCGGCAACGGCTGGGCAGCGCGAATTTCAGCCTTTGTCCATTGACAGCAAGTGGCGGTAAGCCTATATGCTTAGAGTCATCAAGGGACACAAAGGGGTCGACAAGAACACTTGAGCGACGAGCAATCCCGCGCCGCGCTGCGGGAACACAAGCGCCCGACCGCGGCGGAACTGACGCCGGATGAACTGACGCCGGCAGCAACGGCCGAGTTGCCCTCGGCAGAAAAGATTGCGCAGTTCACCACCACAATCAACCTTGAACCCAACGATGCGCGCCGCCTGGTCGTTCTGTGTGGCCCGTTCGACCAGAACCTGAAGCACCTCGAGAAGCGGCTCGGCGTGCATATCCGCAGCCGCGGCAACCGATTTCAGATCAGCGGCCCAGACCAGCGCGTGCGCGCGGCCACGGCACTGCTTGGGCAACTCTATCGGGAGACCGCCGAGCGCAAGACCATCGAACCCGACCTGGTGCATCTCTTTCTCCAGGAATCCGGCGTAGAGGCACTGCTGGCGCAGCCGGAGCAGGCGTCTGACCAGGATGAAGCGGTGATTCGCACCCGGCGCAGAACCATCAAACCGCGCGGGCGCAATCAGGCCGCCTATACCCGTGCCATCCGCGAACACGACCTGAATTTCGGCATCGGTCCGGCCGGCACCGGCAAGACCTACCTGGCCGTGGCCTGTGCGGTCGAGTTCCTGGAAACCAGCCGCGTGGCGCGCATCCTGCTGGTGCGCCCGGCGGTGGAGGCGGGCGAGAAGCTGGGCTTCCTGCCGGGTGACCTGGCGCAGAAGATCGATCCCTACCTGCGCCCCCTGTACGACGCACTGTTCGAGACCATGGGCGTGGAGCGGGTGAACAAGGCCATCGAGCGCAGCATCATCGAGGTGGCGCCGCTGGCCTACATGCGCGGGCGCACGCTGAACAATGCCTTCATCATTCTCGACGAGAGCCAGAACACCACCATCGCGCAGATGAAGATGTTCCTGACCCGCATCGGTTTCGGGTCGACCGCGGTAGTCACCGGCGACATTACCCAGATCGACCTGCCGCCGGGGCAGAAATCGGGGCTGGTCAATGTACGCGAGGTGCTGCGCGGGGTGCCGGGCATCAGTTTTACCCACTTCGGCTCCAGGGACGTGGTGCGGCATCCCCTGGTGCGGAGCATCGTCGACGCCTACGCCCGCCAACCCGAGCAGAGCCCCGGGCGCGGCAAGGCGGATCGGGATGCCGGTTGATGTGCAGATTGCCGCCGTCGCGCGGGCCGTACCGGCTCCGGCCGAGATTGCCCGCTGGGCGCAACTGGCGATGCAGGAAACGGCAGGGTCGCTGTGCGTGCGCGTGGTCGATGCCGAGGAAGGACGCATGCTGAATGCCAGGTATCGCGGTATCGATGCGCCCACCAATGTGCTCAGCTTTCCCTCCGATACGGCGCTTCCGGGGCAGCAACACCTGGGCGATGTCGTGGTCTGCGCGTCGGTGGTCGAGAAACAGGCGCGGCAGCAGCAAAAGGCGCTGGCCGATCACTACGCCCACATGGTGGTGCATGGCGTACTGCATCTGCGCGGGTTCGACCACGAAACCGACGCACAGGCGCAGGCCATGGAGCGCCTGGAGTCCGCCATTCTCGGCGAGGTCGGCATTGCCGACCCGTACGCGGCATGACTGACAGTCCCCGCCCGGCGGAAGCCGACCGCGGTCTCGATGCGGGCTTGCGCTCGCTGAGGGAGTGGCTGTCGGACCTGTTCAGCGACGAACCGGAGAACCGCGGCGAACTGCGCGACATGCTGCGCGATGCGGCAGACCGGGAGCTCATGGATGGCGAGGCGCTCAACATCATCCTTGGGGCGCTGCAGGTCTCCGACATGCAGGCACGCGACATCATGATTCCACGCGCGCAACTGGTCTGCCTGGAAGCCGATCGCCCGTTGCAGGAATTACTGCAGGTGATTATCGAGTCGCGCCACTCCCGCTTTCCGGTGATCGGCGACGACCTCGATGACGTCAAGGGCATCCTGCACGCGAAAGACCTGTTGCCGCTGCTGTGCGGCCCGGGCCGGCCGGGTTTCGACCTGAAGGACCGCATCCGCACCGCCCAGGTGATACCTGAGAGCAAGCGGGTGAATGTGCTGTTGCAGGAGTTCCGGGCCACCCGCAATCACATGGCGGTGGTCGTGGACGAATACGGCCATG
>CAZNFI010000226.1:0-3792 GCA_964572185.1 uncultured Pseudomonadales bacterium | reverse complement strand
GTCGACGGCTACTACGGTGACGTGTATGCGAACCCATCCCCTGAACTGACCGCCACTTATCGCACGTTAGTAGAAGAAGAGCGCGAGTTCGAAGAAGAACTAGATGAGTTGCGAGAACTTCCTTGCATTACCCTGGACGGTTGGCGGGTCTTGCTGTGGGTGAATATCGGCCTGACTGGGGACATTTCCCGGTCGCTGACCCGTGGCGCGGAAGGCATTGGCCTGTTCCGCACGGAAGTGCCCTTCGTCGACCAGGACCGTTTTCCCACCGAGGACGAGCAGCGCGAGCTGTACCGGCACCACATGGAAGCCTTCGAACCGCGCCCGGTCACCATGCGTACCCTCGATGTCGGCGGCGACAAGGCCCTGCCCTATTTTCCGATCTCGGAAGACAACCCTTTCCTGGGCTGGCGCGGTATTCGCGTGACGCTGGACCATCCGGAGATTTTCCTCGTGCAGGCGCGGGCGATGCTCAAGGCCAATGCCGGGCTGAACGGCACGTTGCGCATCATGCTGCCGATGGTATCGAGCATTTTCGAGGTCGAGGAAGCCAGCAAACTTGTCGACCAGGCATACAGGGAAGTGGTGGAAGAAGGATTCAGCGTCAAGCCGCCGCTGCTCGGCGTGATGGTGGAGGTGCCGTCCGCGGTCTACCAGGTACGTGAACTCGCCAGGCGGGTGGACTTTCTGGCGGTCGGTTCCAACGATCTGACCCAGTACATGCTGGCGGTCGACCGCAACAATCCAAGGGTCGCCGAACTGTACAAGGACGTGCATCCCGCAGTGCTGCGCGCGATTCGCGAAGTTGCGCGGCATGCCCGCGCGCAACGCAAGGGGTTGGGCATCTGCGGAGAGCTCGCCGGCACGCCGGTCGGTGCGGTGCTGCTGATGGCGATGGACTACCAGGTGCTTTCCATGAACGCCACCAACCTGCCCAAGGTGAAGTGGGTATTGCGCAACATCAAGCGGGTCGATGCGCGGCGCATGCTGTCGCGGGTGCTGAAGATGGAGACCGCCCAGGAGATCCAGCAGTTCATGGAAGGGCAACTCGTCAAGGCGGGCCTCGGCCGCGTCGTTCCCAGTCACCAGGACCGGGTGCAGGCGGAGCGGCGCACGGAGGCCTGATGGCAGCCGCGGTTCAGGGAACCTCGAGGGCTGGTGCGGCCTTGACGGGTACAGATCAGTTGCTTTTCGATCAACCTCGACAAGTTTCGCGGCGACTTGATCGCGTCACCGCCAGGCGACGCGCCTCGATCTGAAAGCTGACACGCTCCAGGGGCATGCCCCCGGCCGCATAGCCCTGTTCGGTCAGGGAGACCTCCCGCCCGGTGCAGACAACCGCCGTACTGGCTCTGGTGCCATAGTCTTCGCCGCGGATGAAACAGGGCGCCACCCGCCGTTCCCATTGCAGGCCCCGCCCCCGATGCGGCAGGCGGTGGTCGGCGGGCATGGAGTCTTCGTGCAGCAGGTCGATCAGTGCACTGCCTGTCGGCCCCGCCGCCATGGCCCCGCGCAACCGCTCGATGCCGTCGGTCACCTTGGGCCAGGCAACGCCCAGTTCGGCGTTGGTCAATCCGTAGTACCCGGGTTCGAGATAGCGGGTGATGCCACGATTGGAGGTGCAGACCAGGTGCTCACCGTCCCACAACAGCAGGTTGAAGCCCTGAAAGTCGAGCCCGTCAACCTGCCTGGCGTACTCGGCGCCGCTGGCTGTGCCGCAAAGGAATCCGGTCGGCAGGTCGCCCCTGCTGCGCCGGGGCGGTTCGTGGCCGCCATCGGTGGCGTAATCGCCCTCGCTTGCCACCGACCCCTGGGGACCGGTGTGGTGCGGTGGCGAGAGGTCCGCAATGGCGAAATTGGTGACTGCGGCAAAGCGTCCCTGGCGGTTTATGCCGAGCCAGGTTCCGCCCGCCGTTTCGTCGCGTCCGGCGAGTATCCCCGGCTTGTCCGGCCAGAAATGTGCGGATTTTGCCGGACGGTCGTAGAATTCATCCCGGTTGGCCGCGACCACCAGCGGGGTGTCGGGCTGCATCCGATAGGCGAACAGGACCAGGCACATCAGGGCAAGAGGAAGCAAAGCGGTGCGGCAGTATAGTGCGTTGCCAGGCTTGTGTCCGTATCGCCGCGGGACGGCTCCCATGATGCGGTGCCCGGCTGCGGCCGCCGCCGGGACGTTGCGCCGCAGCGCAACGTCCGTTGACCGCACAAGCCATTGCCAACCGCCGCCGGAAAAGGGCTGACCCTTGCATTATCCGATCATCGACCCGGTAATCGTTTCCATTGGTCCGCTGGCCGTGCGCTGGTACGGCCTGGCTTATGTGACGGCTTTCGCATTGAGCTGGTGGCTGGGCAACCGCCAGCGCCGGCGCGCATACCCGGACTGGACCGGACAGCAGGTGTCGGACCTGGTGTTCTACGGAGCCTTGGGGGCGGTTGTCGGCGGGCGCCTCGGGTATGTGCTTTTCTACGCCCTGGAGGCCTTTCTGCGCGACCCGTTCATGCTGGTTCGCGTATGGGACGGCGGCCTGTCGTTTCACGGCGGCCTGCTCGGGGCGGTGGCGGTCATGGCCTGGTACGGGCACCGGTCGGGCAGAGGGTTCTGGCGGGTAACTGATTTCGTGGCCCCGCTGGTGCCCACCGGTCTCGGGCTCGGACGCCTCGGCAACTTCGCCAATACCGAGTTGCCGGGGCGCATGACCGACCTGCCCTGGGGCCTGGTCTACCCCTGCGATGCGGGCGCCATCCGCGGCATCAACCTGATGTGCACGGGCGAATGGGAGGCCTTTGCGCGCCACCCTTCGTCCCTGTACCAGGCATTCGCGGAAGGCATCCTGCTGTTCGCCATCGTCTGGCTGGTCGCCGCCCGGCCGCGGCCGGCAGGGGTGGTTTCCGGTACCTTCCTGGTTGCCTATGGCGCGCTGCGCTGTGCTACCGAATTGTTCAGGGAACCCGATGCGCACCTCGGTTTTGTTGCCTTCGACTGGCTGACCATGGGCCAGTTGCTGTCGCTGCCGATGACGATCGTTGGTATGCTGATCATCCTGTGGGCGATGCGCCGGTCTCCCGCAGGGAAACCGGAAAACCAAGCCACTGAACGCACATGAAACAGTATCTCGATCTGTTGCGCCGGGTGAGAGACCAGGGCGTACACCGCGGCGACAGAACCGGCACCGGCACCCGCAGCATTTTCGGCCACCAGCTGCGTTTCGATCTGGGCGCCGGGTTTCCGCTGGTCACTACCAAGAAGGTGGCGTTCCGCCTGATCGCCCACGAGTTGCTGTGGTTCCTGTCCGGCAGCACCAACATCAAGTACCTGACCGATCACAACGTGCACATCTGGGACGAATGGGCGGACGGGAACGGCGAACTCGGGCCGGTGTACGGTTCCCAGTGGCGGTCCTGGCCTGCCCCGGACGGCCGCAGTATCGACCAGATCGGCGCCGTGCTCGACAGCATTCGCAACAACCCGAACTCGCGCCGGCACATCGTCAGTGCCTGGAACGTGGCCCTGGTTGACCGCATGGCGCTGCCGCCGTGCCACACCCTGTTCCAGTTCTATGTCGCGAACGGCAAGCTGTCCTGCCAGCTCTATCAGCGCAGTGCAGACCTGTTCCTGGGCGTGCCGTTCAACATTGCGTCCTATGCGTTGCTGACCATGATGGTGGCCCAGGTCAGCGGGCTCGAACCCGGCGAGTTCATTCACACTTTCGGCGATGCGCACCTCTACGACAATCACCACGAACAGGCCGACGAGCAGCTGTCGCGCATGCCGCTGCCGCTGCCGGCGCTGCA
>CAZNFI010000225.1:0-3795 GCA_964572185.1 uncultured Pseudomonadales bacterium | reverse complement strand
TTATTTCGATGCCGCGGGCAGCGGCCTTGCAACGACGAAACCGGAGGCCCGCGGCGAGCCGTTCTACCTCACCGACGGCATCATCCGTTCGTCGCATCGCAAGCTGGGGCAGCCGCCCTACGACAAGATGGGCCTGCCGTGGCTGGACAGTTCGCGGGCCGCAGTGAAAAGCACGCCTCCCCTGGATGAAGACGAACCGTCGGTGCTGAAATTCACCCTGTATCCCACCGCGGCAAGATTTCAGCAAGGCCACCGGTTGCGCATCGTGATTGCCGGTGCGGATGCGCATTCGAACCTGACCGTTCCTTACGATCCGCCGCCGGACATTTCGGTGTGGACAGGTTCCGATACGGCTTCGAGAATTGTCCTTCCGGTACGCAGGGCGCCGGCGCAGCAAAGCCTTTGACGCCGGCCGGCAACGGACTCAGAAGTGGTCCGGACAGTGCGGTGCGTGGCGTGTCGCGAACAGGGCGTCGGCACGGCGGAGCGCCCCGGGCTCGCCGTCGAGCATGCCAAGGGCGGCAAGTTCGCGGGCCGAACGGCGCCCGGCATAGAGGAGGGCGAGCGCCTTGACGGACAGCGCGATGTCCGCGTCGCCACCGGCCGGGCCGGATTCGGCGGATCCAGCGGAGACGCACAGCCGCCAGGTGCCCACGTTCCAGGGGGCGATGCGGTCCTCGGCGATGCCGAGGGTGAGTTCGCCGTCGGCATCCCAGCCGCGTCCCTCAAGCGCCGTGGGTACGTCGACGACGCGCAGCCACATGCCCTCGAGGTCGCGGGCGTTCAGCAGCCGTGGTTCGAGGAAGAACTCGGCGGCGGGGTCGTCCGCGGGCGCGTTGTTCCAGCGCACGCTGCCGACCAGGTCATGGCGCTTTACGAAGCTCCAAAGGGAACGGTAGGCGCTCGGCGTCAGCCACGCGAGGTCGCGGATCCTGATTTCCTGAGAACGGCTGGGGTGATCGCGCCTGTCGTGGCGCAAGGTGTAGACCATGTAACCGTCCGGCGTCCCGTGACCGTCCCGGGACACGGCGATGTGGATGGGCCCGTCAGTCTCGATTTCTTCGAAGGCATTGTTGTGCCACAGCGGCCGCCCCCGGTGCAGGTAGCACATGCGGTGGGCGATGAAGCCGATGTAGACCTGTTTGACGAGGTCGTAGCCGGTGGCGATGTCGAGGCGTTCCACCTCGCTCGAGCCATCGTCTCCGTCGTGAAAGTCGATGTCCGTGATGTCGACCCGGTAGTCGCGCATCACGGTCACCATGCTGTAACCGTAGCGCTGGTAGATGGCGGCCTGGGAGGCCCACAGCGAGGCGACGGCCTGACCGCGCTCGCGCATGTCTTCGAACGCCTTCAGGGTGATACGGCTCATCAGGCCGCGGCGGCGGTATTCGGGCAGGGTGCCCACGGTGGAGACGCCGCCCATGGGAACGGCGTTGCCGTTGGCCCGCATCGTGAAGGGGATGGTCGAGTAAGCCGCCACGAGGCGGGGCCCATCGAAGGCACACAGCGACCATTCCGGGCGATTCGACGCCGTGACCGTGTTTTCGGGGCCGTCGCCGAGCTGGCCGGCGTACGCGTAGCTGGTGAGATCCCCGAGTTGGTGGAACTCCTCGGGTTTCGCGGGTCGGATTTCGATCCCCATTGCGCCGTCCTTGACTTGCCCTCGTTCGCGTGCCGGTCGGCGGCACACCGGCTGGCGGCCATGTTCGCAGAGTCGATTGACCTCCGCCACCATAAAGCAACTCGTGGGCGCCTGCGAGCCGCTGAGGGGAGGCCCGTTGTCCAAGCTCTGGCGAGGCAGGCGCGCCCGACCGGAATCTCGCGGCTCCCGGCCGGGTGCGGCTGCCGGTCAGGCAAAAGCCGGTTCGGCCGCTTTACCCGATATGTGCATCGAACCACTCGAGCATGGCTTTCATCCGGTAGCGCCGCAGCGGCGGCGGGCCGGCCAGTTCCATGCCGTGCGGGCAGTTGTTCAGGCGCAGCAGTTCCACCCGGCAGCCCGCGTGTTCCATGGCCGTGAACAGTTCCTCGGCCTGCTGCATGGGGCAGCGCAGGTCGTCTTCGCCCTGGATGAGCAGGGTGGGTGTGCGGCACTTGTGGGCGTGGGCGAGCGGTGAGAGTTCCCAGTAGCGCTCGGGAATCCGGTGCGGTTCGCCGTCCATCTCCAGCGCGATCAGGTGGCGGCCCGCATCGGAGACGCCCCACATGCTGAACATGTTGTAGACGCCCTGTTCCGGCACCGCGGCCTTGAAGCGCCGCGAGTTGCCGATCAGCCAGGCGGACAGGTGGCCGCCGCCGGAAACGCCGGTGACGCCGAGACGGTCCGGGTCGGCGATGCCGGCCTCGACCAGGGCATCGAGGAAGGCATCGAAATCCTTGTGCTCCAGCTTGCCCCAGCGGCCGATTATGGCGGTGGAGAACGCATCGCCGTAGCCGGTCGAGCCCCGGGGGTTGCAGAAAGCCAGCGCGTAGCCGGCGCCCGCGAGTTCCTGGAAATCCGCGTTGAAGCTGAGCCCGAAGCCGGCATGGGGGCCACCGTGGATATAGAGGATGGTCTTGTAGGGCGGGGTGGCGCCGGGTGGCTTCAGCACCCATCCCTCAACCTCGATGCCCCGGCTGACCTGCGCCGTTACCCGTTCCAGCTCCGGCCACCGGATTTTCGTCCGCCAGCGGCGGTTGTGGCCGGTCAGCGCGCGTTCGGCGCCGGAATCGAGGTCGAAAAGAGCCAGCTCCGGGGGGGTATCGGGCGTCTGGACGGCGAGCAGCAGGTGCCGGTCATTGCCGTCGAGCGGCGTGACGATGCGCTCTCCGCCCAGCACTTCCTCGTACCGGCGCGCGCCGGCAACCGAGAGGCGGTAGATGCGCGACTCGCCGCCCACGGCAACGGGCAGGCATACCGACGCCCCGTCCGCGGCGACGACCGGCCTGGCCATTGTTCTGGCAGCCGGCGAGTTGACCTGGAACAGCGCGCCGACCGCGAGGCCGGACCCCTCGGTGCGGGAACGGGCGCGCTTGCCCTGCACACCGATGACGAACAACTGCGACTGGCGGGACAGATTGCCCCCCGGCGGCGCCAGGTACCCGAGTTGTCCGTCGTTGCACCAGAAGAAGTTCATGATGACCTGGCCGTCGGCCAGGGTCTCCTGTTTTCCGCCGGCGGCCTCGACGATCCTGAGGCGGCCCTGCATGAATTCGTGATGCGCCATGCCGGTGACCAGGCAGGCGATGCGACTGCCGTTCGGCGACCAGGAGAGGCCGAGAATCACGCCGTCGTGCTCGGTGACCGCTTTCGCCTTGCCGCCGCGGCTCGGCATCAGGTAGAGGGCCTGGCCGAGATCCTGCAGATAGCCCATGCCGTCCATGCGGAACCAGGCGCGGGCGATGCGCTTGTGGTCGTTGGGCCCGGGCGGGGCCGGGGGCGCCGCGAGCGCGCTGAAAGCCAGGGTCTTGGCGTCGGGCGACAAGTCGAAGGCGCCGACACCCTGCGGTAAATCCGTAAGCCGGTCGGCCTCGCCGCCGTCGAGGGCAATGCGGTACACCTGCGGCACGTTCGAGCGCGTGGAAAGGAAATAGACCGACCGGCCGTCCGGAGCGAACCGGGGGCTCGAATCGTCCCCCGCCTCGCCGGTCAGTCGCCGCGACCGCCCGCCACGGGTCGAAACCTGCCAGAGGGAAGTGGCCTGGCGTTCTTCATCCCCTTTGCCCAGGGTCTCGGACAACACGTAGACGGCGCTGGCGCCATCCGGCGAAAGGGTGCCTCCAATGACGTATCTGGCCTGGAAAATGTCGTCCTGA
>CAZNFI010000224.1:0-3800 GCA_964572185.1 uncultured Pseudomonadales bacterium | reverse complement strand
TGACCCAGGCGCTCACCTATGCGCTGATGCTGGCCTTCTTCCGCAACGAGCTTGGATTCGGCGGCAACAACGGCCTCACCGACTTCAAGGACATCCTGGGCGCCAGCCTGCAATCGGATACCACCCGTTCGGCGCTCTTCGCCTGCTCGGCGGCGGCATTGGCGCTCGGCTACCTGCTATGCCGATACATCGTGACATCGAAGCTCGGCCGGGTGGTCATGGCGGTGCGCGATGCGCCGGACCGCACCCGCTTCCTGGGCTACCGGGTGGAGCGCTACCAAGTCTGGATCTTCACCCTGTCGGCGATGCTGGCGGGACTGGCGGGGGCGCTGTACGTCCCCCAAGTCGGCATCATCAATCCCAGCGAGTTCCAGCCGCTCAACTCCATCGAACTCGTGGTGTGGGTGGCGGTTGGCGGCCGTGGGACACTGTACGGTGCGGCGCTCGGCGCGGTTATCGTCAACTACGCCAAGACCGTGCTCACCGGCGCCCTGCCGGAGATCTGGCTGTTCGCGCTGGGCGCTTTGTTCGTGGCGGTGACGCTCCTGCTGCCGAAGGGTGTGGTGGGGCTGTGGCGCCGCCTGCAGTCCCGCCGGATGGAGGCCGCCGGTGCCTGATCGAAAACTCAAGCGTCCGCTGGTGGAGCGTGACCGGGTATTCGAGTTTCTCATCGAGAAGCCGACCCGCCAGGAATTGGTCGACACGGCCCGCGGCCAGATCCTCTACTTGGAGGATCTGACCGTCAGCTTCGACGGTTTTCGGGCACTGAACGGGTTGACGCTGTACATCGAGACCGGCGAACTGCGCTGCATCATCGGACCGAACGGCGCCGGCAAGACCACCATGATGGACGTGATCACCGGCAAGACCCGCCCGGACTATGGAACAGCCTTCTATGGTCAGCGGCTCGATCTGCTGCGCCTGACCGAGCCGCAAATCGCATCGTTGGGCATAGGCCGCAAGTTTCAGAGACCCACGGTGTTCGAAGCCCATACGGTATTCGAGAATCTTGAACTGGCCATGGACGGCGACAAGCGGGTGTGGACGAGCCTCGTCCGGCGCATGACCGGCATCCAGCGCGACCGCATCGAGGAAGTGATCGAACTGGTGGGTCTCAAGGAGCACGTGGGCGACTTGGCCGGCACCCTTTCCCACGGGGAAAAGCAGTGGCTCGAAATCGGCATGCTGCTCATGCAGAACCCTTTGGTACTGCTGGTCGACGAACCCGTGGCAGGCATGACCCGCCAGGAATCGGAGGCCACTGCGGAGTTGCTGCTGCGCCTAGCGGGCGAGCACTCGGTGGTGGTGGTGGAGCACGACATGGAGTTCATCCGCTCCATTGCCAAGCAGGTGACGGTGCTGCATGAGGGCCGGGTGCTTGCGGAAGGCCCCTTCGACCGGATCCAGAACGATGCCAAGGTTCGCGAGGTGTATCTCGGCGCATGATCGAAGTCAGCTCGCTCAATCAATCCTATGGCCAGAGCCAAGTCCTCTGGAACCTGAACCTGCGCATTGAGCCGGGCAGTTCCGTCAGCCTGATGGGCCGCAACGGCGTCGGCAAGACGACGTTTTTGAAATGCCTGATGGGGCTCCTGCCGGTGGACTCCGGCACCATCATCTACAACGGCATCGATCTGGTGCGCGAGCGGGCGGAGCGGCGCGCGGCGCTTGGCATCGGCTATGTGCCCCAAGGGCGCATGATCTTTCCGCTCCTTACGGTCGAAGAAAACCTGCAGGTCGGCTTCGCAGCCCTGCCCAAGGACCGGCGGCGCCTGCCGGATCAGGTATTCGAGTACTTCCCGGTGCTGGAACGCATGCTCAAGCGGCGCGGCGGCGATTTGTCCGGCGGCCAGCAACAGCAGTTGGCGATCGCCCGGGCGCTGGTGCTAGACCCGAGACTGCTGATCCTCGACGAGCCGACGGAAGGCCTGCAGCCCAACATCGTCAACGAAATCGGCGAGATCGTGGTGCGGCTGAATCGTGAACTGGGCATGACGGTGCTGGTGGTGGAACAGAAACTGCACTTCGTGCGCAGCGTCTCCGATGCGTTCTTCATAATGACCAAGGGTTCGATTGTTGCCGAGGGTCCGATGCCGGCGCTGGACGACCGACTGATCGAGGAGCATCTGCTGGTGTGAGTACGGTGCCGAAAACCGCCGAAACGGGCTGGCGGGCCCATCTGCGCCTCAGTTTCGCCCACGACGGAGCCCGCACCGTCATCAGCGAGCGCACGCACGAGGGTCCGCTGTACGTGCAGCGGCCTTTCTATCCGGAGGGCGCTGTCTGCCACACCTACATCCTGCATCCCCCGGCCGGCATGGTCGGCGGCGATCGGCTGGAAACGAACGTTAGGGTTGGGGCCGGAGCATCCGCGCTGATCACCACGCCTGCCTCGGCGAAAGTCTATCGCTCGGTGGGGCCAGCGGCGGAAATCCGTCAATATCTGACGGTCGAAGCGAACGGCACATTCGAATGGCTACCCCAGGACACGATCCTGTTCGGCGGCAGCAACGCCATGATGGAGACCGACGTTCAGCTGGCCGATTCCGCCCGCTTCATGGGCTGGGAACTGCTTTCGCTGGGCCGGCCGTTGAGCGGCGACCGATACCGAACCGGCGAACTGCGCCAACGCACCCTGATCCAAGTGGCCAACGCGCCGCGCCTCATCGAGCGGCAGGATTGGGATGCAGGCGATGCCCTGCTGCAGGAGGCTTGGGGCCTTGGCGGCAGGTCCGTGCTCGCGGCGTTCTACATCTATCCTGCCGGAACCGAGTTGCTGGAACAGGCGCGCCACTGCACGGCCGCAGCCGGTTACGAGTGCTTCGCGGCCACCCTGCTCGACGACTTGCTGGTAGTCCGCGCGCTGGGAGAGGACGCCACGGCCATGCGCGAGACCATGGCAGCGCTCTGGCTGCAAATGCGCCAGCCAGCCCTCGGCAGGCCGGGCTGCGCACCGCGAATCTGGGCTACCTGACATCCCAAGGAGAGGACGCCGATGGAACTGACGCCAAGGGAAAAGGACAAGCTGCTGATCTTCGTCGCGGCGCAGCTCGCCGAACAGCGCCGCGCCCGCGGGGTGAAACTCAACTACCCCGAGAGTGTCGCGCTGATCTCGGCGGCGATCATGGAGGGCGCCCGGGACGGGCGCTCCGTCGCTGAATTGATGAGCGCGGGCACGAAGTTGCTGAGCCGGGCGGACGTGATGGACGGCATACCGGAAATGCTGGCGGAAGTGCAGGTGGAAGCCACCTTCCCGGACGGCACCAAGCTCGTCACCGTGCACGATCCCATCGGTTCTTGAATCCAACCGGCGCCACACGGACAACCACATGAGCGAGGACACGGCCATGAAACCGGGCGAGACCTTTATCGAGGACGGCGAATTGATCCTGAACGAGGGCCGGGACACCGTGGAACTGAGCGTGGCCAACACGGGCGACCGGCCGGTGCAGGTCGGTTCCCACTACCACTTCTTCGAAACCAACGAGGCGCTTGACTTCGACCGGGCCGCGGCGCGCGGGTTTCGCCTCGACATCCCGGCCGGCACCGCCGTGCGCTTCGAACCCGGCCAGCGGCGACGGGTCACCTTGGTGGCGGTCGGCGGCAGCCGGCGAATCTTCGGTTTCCAGGGGCAGGTGATGGGCAATCTGGAGGACGCATCGTGAGCACCATTTCGAGGGCCGCCTACGCGGACATGTTCGGCCCGACCGTCGGCGACCGGGTGCGCTTGGGCGACACCGGCCTCATCATCGAAGTGGAAGCCGACCACGCCACCTACGGCGAAGAGGTCAAGTTCGGCG
>CAZNFI010000223.1:0-3832 GCA_964572185.1 uncultured Pseudomonadales bacterium | reverse complement strand
GGGGCAGTTCGCCGACTTTCTGCACCACGTCCCATTGGCCTTCCTGGGTAGCGAGGATCGCCTTCCACTCGTCGAGCGTGTGCCTGGCGAATTCATCGTCCAGCGCCGCTATGCAGGCCTCGATGTTCTGCGCGCGCAGTGCGTCGCTGGCGAAATCCGCATGCTCGGCCAGGTCTTCGCGGCCCGCCGCTCGGCAGAAACCGGGCCAGAAGCGCTGCCCCTGCAGCATGCACAGGGCGATGTAGCGGTCATCTGAAGTCCGGTAGGTGTTGACCAGCGGGTTGGGCAGCGCGGTGCGCCTGCTCTTGGGCAGCTCGTGCACGCCACGAATCGTGGAGGCGACAATGTGCGGCTGCATGGCCCACATGCCGCTCGCCAGCAGCGCCCCGTCCACCACCGTGGCCTCGCCGGTCAATGCCCGTTGCGCGATGGCCGCGGCGATGCCGCCGGCGAGCACCAGGCCGCTCTGGCCGTCGCCGAAGGCGCCGCAGGGCATGGCCAGTGGGTGCGACGACTCCCGCGGCGTAATCGCCGAGGCCAGACCCGAGCGGCTCCAGTAGGAGATGGAGTCGTAACCGCCCTTCTCCGCCTCTGCCCCCTTGGCGCCCTGGCCACTGCCGATGGCGTAGATCACGTTCGGATTGCGGCCCTGCACATCGCCGATGTCGATGCCCAGCTTTCTGCGCGCCGGGGGCAGCAGGCTGGTGAGAAAGACATCGGCCTCATCGACCAGCCTGAACAGCAGCTCGCGCGCCCCCTCGACCTTGAGATCCATCGCCACGCTGCGCTTGCCGCGGTTGAAGATGTCGTACATGAAGGAATAGCCGAGTTCCCCGGGGTTCAGCCCGGAGTAGTTGAGGTAGCGAATGGGGTCGCCGTCCGGCGTCTCGATCTTGGTCACCGATGCGCCCCAGTCGGACAGCACCGCTCCCGCGGACGGCACATAGGCCCACATCGATACTTCCACTACCTTGAGGCCCTTGAGCGGCTGGCTCATAGCAACACCCCGTGCTCGCGCAAATGCGCGATCTCATCGTTGCCCAACCCCAGCTCGCGCATCACCTCGTCGCCGTGCTCGCCATACCCCGGGCTGGCGCCGAGCTTGCCGATGGGCCGTTCATCGAACTGCCCGGGCGTACAGGCGGCCAGGTAGTTGCCGTCATCGGCGGAAACTTCCGTGACGAAACCGTTGGTCAGTGCCTGGTCGTCGTTGATCACTTCGGCCGGATTCAGCAACGGCGCCCATACGCCCTCCATGGAGAACAGGATGTCGTTCCACTCGGCCAGCGTCCTGGTTTCGAATACGCCCTGCAGTTCGGCAATGAGCGCCTCGGCGTTCTCCATCTTGGATTTCTCGTCCTGGAAACGCTCGTCTTCCAAAAGGTCTTCGCGCCCCATGCGACGCGCCAGGTCGGCAAACCAGCGATCCTGAAGAAAGCAGAGCGACAGGAAGCGGTCGTCGCTGGTCCGGTAAAGGCGAACCAGCGGATGGCCCCGATCCCGGCGCGGCGCAATCGGGTCACCCGGCTGCGCACCGGACAGGCTCGCACCGGTGAGTGACTGGGTCATGATGTAGGCGCCCATGAGATAGAGCGCGTGGTCGACCACCGCCCCCTGGCCGGTGCGCTCGCGGCGGAACAGTGCCGCCGAGATCGCGCCCGCCAGTGTGGCGCCGCCGGTGAGGTCGCCCACCGATCCGGGCTGCAGTGGGGGCGGCCCGGACTCCGGCGTCTGCGCAAAGCCGGAACCCGAGCGGCACCAGGACGAGGGGTAGTCGAACCCGCCGTGGCTGGCCATCGCCCCGCGCATGCCGTAACCGCTGCCGCGCGCATAGACCAGGCGCGGGTTGCGTCGCATGAGGATGTCTGTGTCGATGCCCAGTTTCCTGCGCGCTTCGGTGCGCAGGTTGGTGATGAACACGTCAGCGCCTTCCACCAGCCTGTAGAGCTGCTCGCGGCCCGCTTCCCGGGTGAGGTCGAGCGCCACGGAACGCTTGCCGCGATTGGCCACTTCGAAATACTCGTTACGTTTCTGGCCGGGGCGCTTGAGGATCAGCAGGTTTCTGCCCGGATCGCCACCGCCCACGGTACGCTCGATCTTGATCACGTCCGCGCCCCAATCGGCCAATACCACCCCGGCGGCGGGCACGAAGGTGTGTTCGGCCACCTCGATCACCCGTACGCCCTGCATTACGTCATACATTTCGACTCTCTCGCATTTCGACTCTCTCGCATGGAACAAACTCTGATGATGTGGTTTTCCCACCACCGAGCGGGCCTGTTCAAGCCTCTGTCCGACCGGTCGCTCATCTGAACCACTCCGTGACTGAAGGGCTGAGCCCCTCTTCGGCCTGGTTGTCGCCGTCGGCAAAGCTGATCGGGCGGGCCTCGCAGTCGGCGCCCGCTTCCTCGAGCACGATGTGGCTGATCAGGGAACAGGCACCCGGTGAGTAATAGAGTTTCAGCATGGTCCGTTGCTTGACGCCCGGGTGTCTGAGCGCGGGTTCACTCTTTGATGGTGCCGCCATCGCGCAACTCCAGCACATCTATGCTGGCGTTGCGCGGCGACTGCAACATGTGCACCACCGACCGAGCGGTGGTTCTCGGGTCGATGCCATCGCCCTCGTGCTCGATGAACCCGCCGGCGTACGCCTCCTTGAAGAATGCTTCGGTACGCTCAGTATCCCAGCGGGAACCCGGTTGCCGGTCCGGGACGGCCACGCGCCCCGAGCGCAGCACGCCGACGCGGATGCCGAGGGGAGCAAGCTCGCGCTTGAGGCCGCGGCTCATCGTCTCCACCGCCGCCTTGGTGGACGAATAGCCCAGCAGATACGGAAACGGCCGCAGTACCGCCTCGGAGGTGATGTTGACAATGTCTCCCATACCGGCGGTACGCATCCGCGCGGCCGCCTCCCGGATGCAATACATCACGCCCAGCAGATTGGTTTCCACCGTGGCGTGCAACTCTTCGTCCGAGGCTTCGGCGATCCGGAAGATGGCAATGATGGCGGCATTGTTGACCAGCACGCTGACGCTGCCGAGCCCTTCATCGACGCTCCTGAACGCCGAACGGACGCTGTCGGGATCCCGGATGTCGCAAACCACCGGCAGGACTTCTCCACCAAGTTCGCGCGCCGCCGTCTGCAATACGTGCTCGCGCCGGGCCAGCAGCGCCACACGCATGCCCTCTCCGAGCAGCGCCTCGGCGATGTAGTAGCCCACGCCGTCGTGTCCGCCGGTCACCACGGCTGTCCGACCGCTCAGTTCTGACGCGCCGGGTTCCATCATGCAGGTCTCCTTTCGATTCGCCAATATATCTAACGTATTTATCTTTGTGTATAGTCCGGGCCGATCAGCCGCGGTTGGAGCAAGGGTTGCGAGCGCATTGCGACAAGTCGATCTGCCAGGGGCACGGCCGCTGTGAAGCGATGGCGCCCGAAGTCTACGTACTCGACGACAATGGCTACCTGGCCGCCGAACAGATCGAGGTGCCGCCCGGGCTTGAGGATGCGGCAAGGTTGGGCGCGGCCTCCTGCCCCGAAGAAGCCATCACCATCGTCGAAGATTAGACCAGCACCTCCACAAGCGTGTCGGCGCCGATGGTCTTGAAGATGATGCGCGCGCTGCGCTTCAGGTGGCGGGTCAGATGCTGCTCGGCACCGTCGGCGTCGCCGGCTTGCACCAGGTCGAGCAGTTTTTTCTCGGAGCGTACCCCCAGCTTTGCCTTTTCCACGTCATAGCCCGTGCCCACCACGTTGAGCAGGTGCGCTTCCCAGACCTCGTGCATCACGTGCCCGAGCAGGGTCAGGGTCTCGTTGCCGGAGCCTTCGATC
>CAZNFI010000222.1:0-3862 GCA_964572185.1 uncultured Pseudomonadales bacterium | reverse complement strand
GCCTCGCCGCCCTGTTCGTGCGCCAAGCCGGCCACGCGCTGATCGAGCCGCCCTGTCACGACAAGGAGCAGTTGCTGCTCGGCTTCGACACCCGCAGCAAGACCTGGGTGGTGCTCGGCTACCTGCTCATTCCGGCGTACCATCTCATGGTCGCCCCGGCTTTCGACACGGCGTCCTTGCTGGCCGTTAGCGCCGCAGTCGCCCGGCAATGGTTCCTGTTCACCGGCCTGGTGGTGTTTGGACGGGTGCTGCTGCTCTGGGTGCGCTTCGACTTCCGCACCGCCATGATCTGGTTCGTGAAGCTGGTGACCGACCCCATCACCGACATCCGCGCCTACTACCGCAGCGCGCTGCCGGCGTAAGGGCGAAACTGCAGGGCGCGCGGCGCAAGGCCAGCGGGCTGGGTGATGGGTGACGATTCGGCAGGCGGTGCGCACCCGCTAAATGCAGGCGGTGCGCGCCCGCTAAATGCTAAATACAGGAGTCCCGCACCTCACGCCCGCTCTCGTCGGTGTGCTCGAGGCGGTTCCCTCTGCGTTAACGCAGCGAATCCGCGACGAGAACGCCTCGGCCGCTATTCCTCGCGGTAGTTGTCGTGGCAGCCCTTGCATGCCTGGCCGAGGGATTGCACGGCCGGGCCGAGTTCGCCGGCGGCGGCGATGGTGTCGCGCAGGCCGTTGGCGGCTTCCTCGAACGCGGCGATGCGCTCGGCGAAGTCTTCGGGGTTTTCCCAGATGTCGGCCGATGCGTGATCGCTGGCCGAGCCTTCCGGAAACAGCGTGCCGGTGATTGCCGCCAGGTTGGCGATGTTGCCGGCATGCACGGCCAGGTGACCGGTGTGCGCCACCTTGCCGCGCAGGATATCGACCAGTGCCTCCATGTGGCCGCCGATCGCTTCCATGGTGTGGTGGCGGTAATCCATCGCGCCTTCGTCGGCGAACGCCGGTGCTGCGATGAAAGCCAACAGAATCGTGAATCTGGCGCGCATGAAGTCTCCTTGTGCCGTTCGAGCGAAGTTCCGGTAGGCGGCCATTAAAGAGCGGATGCCGCGCCAAGGCAACAGCCGGCGGGCCGGTTTTTGCCGCCCGTTGCGGATGACGCCGGCTACCGGGAGCCTTGCCCGCCGCTCAATCCTTTTCGATTCTGGCCACCGCCCGGCATGCGGGCGCGCCGCAATGGGTGCGGAAGGTAGCGGTAAGGAAGGTTTCGCCGCAAGCCTTGCACTGGCGTTCGTGGATGTCGTTGCAGTGCCGGCGGCGGCGTTCCAGGATGTCGGCGAGGTACCGGTTGCCGGTAACCATCTCGCGAAATTCCGCATCGCCGATGTCGAGCAGTTCCAGCACCTGGCTGACCGTCCAGCACGGCGAGCGCAGCAGCAGCCCCGCCGCCTCCACCGTCATCGCCGTCGCCAGTGGCTGGCCCACAACCGTCAACCCGAACAAACCCAAACACCGGATTATAGACCCATTGTCAGCCAGCCTGTTCCTCAGCGGTAAAACGGGGGGTAAAACGGGGACACCCACAAACTAAAACGAGGACACCCACCGTGATCACCCGTTGGCACAAACCCTGGTTCACCAATAGGCGAAGTTCGGGCCGGGGAACTTTCCTCGGGCGTACAGGACTGAAATTCTGAACGAGTGGTAGCGATCTTGGTGCTGCCCGGGGCTCTTCCATCGGCGCCGGCAAACAAGCCGATCACGCTGCTGAATGAAAGGGCCATTCAGGCCTTGCACACAGAAGCAAGGCGGAACAGGGGCAAGCAAGAATGTACAGACCACAGACCACGCCAAAGAGCCTGATTCACGTTATCGGTTACGGGTGGCGGCTGTTTCGCGCAACCTTCCTCAAGGTTTTTGTTCTGTTTTTCCTGAGCGTTTTCCTGAGCGCGGTGTCTGCCGGGTTGGTTTTCCCCGCAGCGCAGCAGCCTGCAGCCGAACCCGCATTGCCCGCCTTCGATGTCTTCTGGTTCGCCAGGTGCCTGTTGCTGGTGCTGTTCATGCTGCTGGTTTTCGGTACGGCGCTCAGCCTCACCTGGGCGGTGTGCAACGGCGCTCGCCAGTCTCTGGCGAACGCCCTGGGGGTTGCGGTCTGGCGGCTGGTTCCGCTGCTGGGCGTCGTGGCGCTTTATGTGATTACGGTGCTGTCGGGGTTGCTGCTGCTGATTGTCCCCGGCGTTTACCTCAGCGTCTGTCTCCTGTTCGGGGCTTACGCGGCGGTACTCGACCAATTCGACCCCATTCACAGCCTGCGCTACAGCCGGGCCCTGGTTCGCGGCAACTGGTGGCGGGCCGCGAGCCTGCTGATGTTGCTGGCGATGGCGGGCGTTGCGGCTGCCCTGGCACTGGGTGTGGCCGGCGTGGGCGCTCCGGCCGCCGATGCGCCCGGGTACCGGGGGCTCGTCTTGTGGCCGTCGGTTTCCGCGCTGCTTTCTACCCTGGGCAACGCCATGTTCATCGCCCTGTACCGGGATTTGCGATTGCGGCACCAGGACATCGGCTTCTCCACAGATTAGCCCGCCCCGGCAGCGGCGCCGCGGCATGTGGTGTAGTCTCGGCGCCATGGTTCAGGTGTGTAGAACAATGTGCCGGTGGGCGCCGGTGTTTCTCCTGCTGGCAGGGTGTGCCGCCGCGCCCCGGCCCCTGCAGTTCGTGTCGGGCCCCGACCCGGTCTATCCCGCGGCGGCACGGGCGGCGGGCGTTCAGGGGCAGGTGACCATTCGCTACGACGTCACCGCCGAGGGCGCCGTGGTCAATCTTCGGGTGGTCGAGGCGGTACCGGTTGGGGTATTCGAGGAAGCGGCGCTGGCCACCATCGCCCAGTGGCGCTTCGAGCCGCCCATGGTCGACGGGCGCAGCGTCTCCCTGCGCGACCGGGTGAGTACCCTGCGGTTCGAGCTGGGCGACAAGGATGACTACGCCGGCTATTGACGGGCCGGCTCATTGGCCCTGGACGCGAGCCATGGCTGATTTCCTACTTGAAATGGGGCGTTTTCCTGTTTCCGAACAACCGGCTTTCCCGTTTCATCGCGAGCCCGGAACTCTGCGCGCCGCCTGGCCGCACACGGCGGTGTCGGCGATGGTGCGCGCCGGTCATCAGATGGTGCGCAACGGTCATGAAGCGTAGGATGCCGATATGGTCGAGCAGGCAGCAGTACCCGCCCGCAGGCTGAGCGCCGAGTTTGTCGCAATCGTTGCCGTCGGGGTATCGGTGTTGTTGGCGGTGTTTGCCCAGGCCGCTTGGCTGGACGGCAAATTTGAACGCATCGACGCCAGATTCGAACGGCTCGACGCCAGATTCACCGCCAAGTTCGAACGGCTCGATGCCAAGTTCACTGCCAGGTTCGAACAGCTCGATGCCAGGTTCACCGCCAGGTTCGAACAGCTCGACGCCAGATTCACCGTCAAAATCGAGGCGCTGCAAGTCGGGCAGGCATCGCTCGACAAGCGCCTCGCCGTGGTCGAGAGCCATGTGCTCGGCAGGTCGCTGGCCGCCCCGATGGAAGGCGGGGTCGAGCCTGCTTGCTGACAGCCGCGTCGTCCTCACTCTGAAAGCCCAGCTTTTTATAGGACAGCACACTAACCCCCGCGCACTGGTAAAATCCGCCCATGAATCGGGCATTCCGAACCCTGCTGGATAGCGCGCGCGGCATGGGCGCCGCCACACACGGCGTCACCGGCGCCGCTGTTGGTGCGCCATGAGCGAGCCGTTCCCGCAACCGCCGCAACAACAGGCCGCCGAAGCCAACCTGCGCCTCGGCGAACTGCTGGTGGCCCGCGGCCAGGTCGATGCGGCCGACGTGGAAAAGGCCGTGAACATCCAGAAACAGGTGGGCGGCCGCCTGGGCGCGCTGCTGGTGCGC
>CAZNFI010000221.1:0-3999 GCA_964572185.1 uncultured Pseudomonadales bacterium | reverse complement strand
CAAGTTGCGGAGCAACTTGATTGCCTCGCCGCCAGGCGAGGCGCCGCTCAGTCGAGCCAGTCCTCGGGGATGTGCTCTTCCACGAGTTCCCGGATGCTGAAGTTGTTGATGCCGCGCTCTGCGCCCACCTCCACGGCCAGACGCGAGATGTTGGTGGTTCGTGCAAATACGAATGCGTGTGGATGCTTTTGCTTGATCCACAGCGCCGCGCGCAGGTTTTCCTCGACATTGCCGGTGCCGAGAATGACGGTGGGCGCTCCCGCCTCGAGGTCGATGCCGGCTTCGAGCTGCAGCCAGACCTCCGGATTCGATATGTCGCCCTCGAAGATTTCCTTGCGATAGCTGCCAGCGATCCTGCGCTGCTCCTCGGCGACAAGCACACGGCGCGCGGCATCGATGTCGATCAGCGCCACGGTGGCGATCTCCCGTTGCGCATGCGCCTGCAGTTCTTCGAGTACCGTCTGGCCGAAACGCCCGAACCCGGCGATCACCACCACGTCGGGCTTGTCGGTTGCGTGAAAGTGGTTGAGAAGATGGTCGTGAACCAGGCCGGCGGCGGCCAGGTGGTAGGAGTTGAAGGTGATGCACTGCCGGGCAACGGCGGTCTCCGCCAGCCCGCGCATGAAGCGCAGGTTATGGCAGCGCAGCACGATTCTGGACTGCAGGCGCGGAAAGTGCGCCAGCATGCGGCTGGCGGCTTCGTAGGACTGGAAGTCGCTCTCGCCGAGCAGTACGACCCGGCGCGCCCGGTGCAGGCGCAGGGCCCGGATCAGGAAGTCGTGGGTGATGTCTCCGGTAACGACCGTGACGTTGAAGGTCTGTTCGAGCTCCTGGCGCCGGATGGGTTCGATGCTCTCGTCGACCACCACCACCGGGCATCGCGGGGCCCGGCGACGCAGCACGCGCAGGTAGCTGTCGGTCATGGGGCCGGTGCCGACCACCACCACATGCTGGCGGATGCGCCGCAGTTGCCAGGGTCGTGGCGACATGATGCGGGCGATCGCCTCGATCACTGCCGATGCGGTCAGTACCGGCGCACCGAAATAGGCGATCCACAACATGGCCTGACCGAGCAGCGGGCCGCCGGTTGGCGTGCCGATGTCGAGACCGCCCACGACGAACAGCCCGAGGCTGTAGTACGCCTTGGTGAGCAGGCTGGCGTCGGTGACGCCGGGGCGTTCGGTCAGCGATACGCCGAGCAGCAATCCGCCGAAGGCGAACAGAAACAGTCCCAGCGCCGCCCCCCAGCGCCAGTCGGCGCCGTCGGCGGGCAGTTGGTGATGGATACGGAGCAACGGGGTGATGGCGGTCAATGCAACGTGTGCGGGTGGTAGCCCAGGCCGTCGTAGCTTTCGAAATACTCGCCCAGCGCCGGGTGCTGAATTTGCGTACAGTCGCCGCTGGTCGACAGGTGCCGCTCGGCCACATAGGTGGTATGGCTGCCCTTGTCGACCAGCAGGTGGTACCAGGGCGCGTCTTTGGGCGGCCGGCTGCGGGCGACCTGCTCGTACCACTCGTCGCTCAGCGCAAATGTCTCGTCGGCTCTGAAAATGACGCCGCGATAGCCGAACTTCAGGTGCTTGACGATTTGTCCCTCCCTGAATTTTGTCACTGCGATGTTCCTGCCATTGGTTACGCCGAGCGTGCGGCAGTATACACCCGTGGTGTCACTCCGCCTGCTGCCTCCCGGGCCCGTTATCGTCAATAAAATTATTTTTTTCAATTAGTTAGAGTTTTTTTCAGGAAAGTACATAACCCGGTGTGCCGGCACGCGGACGCGCATGGAAGCGTGCATCCCGCTCAGGGTCCGGAAAAACCGATTCGCCGGACATTTTGTGCCATGCGAACGCGGCTTGAGTCAGGGCGCTGCCGCGCCGCGCGGGGACAGATTGACACTGAACGCGCCTTCCTGGGTTTCGACCTCAATGCGGAACCGGTCGGCAGAGGGGCGGCGATAGGTCAAGGACCTGAAGCCCTCGCCGGGCACGGAGCCAACGAAGCGCGCGCTGTTGTGGTCGAGTTTCGCGAGCACCAGCTTCTGGAAACCGGGCATGCCGGGTTGCAGCTCCGGATTCCAGGGCTCGACATGGAGCGCGAGCGTTCCGTTTTCCTCGCGGATGAACAGCAGTTCCACCATGACCGTCTTGCCGTCGCTGGTCATGCGCACGTGCGCCGCCATGGTGCCGGCCTGCGGTTCACTCCAGGTCTCCTCAAGAACCCGGTCGCCGAGTTGTCCAACCCAGGCGCCACTGATCCAGTCGAGGTCTTTCACCGAGACGGCGCGGTCTGCCATGGCCGCTTTGGAAAGCGCGGGGGTGATGGCAATGCAAATCATCAGGCTGGCGAATCGAGCAAATTTCAAACTGAACCTCCTGGCATGCAACGAAATGTCTGGTGAAGTGGTTCTCGCAGACACCGAGCGACCATGAGGTGCGGGCCTACTGCAGGCTACAGACCCGCACTCCGGCGCGGTTGCATTACAGGTCCGCAATGGTCGGCATCGAAGGCCCCGCGCCGGGGCTTTGCACACAGATGGATGCGGCCCGGTTGGCGAACGCGAGGCTGTCGGTGAGTGGGCGGCCGGCGCGGATGCGGGCGGCGAGCGCCCCCACGAAGCAGTCGCCGGCGCCGGTCGTGTCGACGGCGGTTACCGGACGCCCCGCCTGTTCGATCACCGCTTGCCCGTCGACGGCCAGGCATCCCGCCTTGCCCAGGGTGACGACTATCGTCTGTGCGGGGAAGCGGCGGCAGGCGCGTGCGGCGGCGATCTGTTGCTGGCGGGTGGATGTGGGCATGCCGGACAGAAAGGCCAGTTCGATCTCGTTGACGATGAGGATGTCGGTGAGGGGGAGCAGGGGAGGGGCGTCGGGAGATGCCGGTGCGGCGTTGAGCAGGGTGGTCGCCCCGGCGGTGCGGCCGCGTTCGAAGAACGTCGCCACGGCGCTTGCCGGAATCTCCAGTTGGCTGACCAGCACGTCGCCGCTTTGCGGGGGAACCGCGTCGATGGCCGCCGCATCGAGCCGGGCATTGGCACCGGCAATCACCACGATGCAGTTTTCGCCCGCGGCATCGACGACGATCATGGCGGTGCCGGTTGGCGCGTCGGTTTCGACGATGCGCACGGCGACGCCGTTGTCTTCGAGGTTGGCCTTGAGTTCCGTGGCAAAGGCGTCCCTGCCCAGGCAACCGAGCATGATGGTGGGCGCGCCGAGCCTGGCGGCGGCTACCGCCTGATTGGCGCCCTTGCCGCCGGGGTATCGGGCGAAAGAGTCGCCCGCCAGTGTCTCACCGGGGCGCGGGATGGTCTTGGCGGTGGCCACCAGGTCCATGTTGATGGACCCGGCGACTATGACCCTGGCTTCCACGTCTCAGGTAGTGAGCCACTCGAACTGCTGCGGCTTGCGTCCGGCCTTGGGATGGATCAGCACATTGACCAGTGCCGGCCCGTCAAAGGCCATGGCTTCGTCGAGGGCGCCGCGCAGGTCCGCCGGGTCTTCCACATACAGCCCCTTGCCGCCCAGCGCCTGCATCATGCCGTCGTAGCGGGCGCCGTAGGTGAGTATGGGCGGGGGCACATTCCGACCCTTTCCGAGCGGCCCGACACCGCCGCCGATACCGCCGTTGTTCAGCAACACGATCTTTACCGGCAGGTTGTAGCGCACCATGGTCTCGATCTCCATGCCGGAGAAACCGAAGGCGCTGTCGCCCTGCACGGCGACCACGGGCTGGTCCGGGTTGGTCACCGCTGCCGCCACGGCGAAACCGAGGCCGATGCCCATGGTGCCGTAGGTGCCGGCATCGAGCCGGTGCCGGGGTGCCCGGTTGGCCATGCGCGTGCGGCCGATGTCCATGGTGTTGGCGCCTTCGCCGACGATGATGGTGTCTTCCGGCAGCCAGGCTTCGATGTCCCGGTAGGCGCGGTAGTAGTTCATGGGCGAAGACTCGTCGTCGATCATCGGCTGCACCGCTTCGAGGTTGGCCTGGGCCTTGCCGCGCAGC
>CAZNFI010000220.1:0-4048 GCA_964572185.1 uncultured Pseudomonadales bacterium | reverse complement strand
TACAGATGAGTTGCATTCTGGAACAACGTATCCAAGTTGCGGAGCAACTTGTCCTGTGTCACAAATGCGCTACCTTTCAGCGCGCCGCACAAGGTCTGTGGCAAGGCACGGTCCGCAGGCAATACGAGCATATTGGCAAGGGCCGTAACACCGCCGCAGGCCTTGTGCGGCGCGCCCTCCGGGGGCGCCTCAGGCCACCGCCAGGTGACGGCGCAACCAGGGCACCGAGCGCCCGCCGATGGGACGGCCGAGCCGGGATTCCAGATCGCTGACCACGGCCAGCAGCGCGGCCAGGTCGATGCCCGTGTGCATGCCCGCCTGGTGCAGCAGGCTCACCAGGTCTTCGGTGGCCAGGTTGCCGGCCGCGCCCGGCGCGAACGGGCAGCCGCCGATGCCGCCGGCCGAGGCATCGAACCTGCGGATGCCGCACTCCAGCGCCTGCCAGGCATTGGCCAGCGCCAGCGCCCGGGTGTCGTGCAGGTGAGCCGCCAGGGTGTCCGCTCCGAATGCGGCAACGAGGCGGGAAAACAGCGCCTTGGCCCGTACCGGATTGCCCGCCCCGATGGTGTCGGCGACGATGACCTCATCGGCCCCGGCAGTGAACATCGCCGCCGCCAGGCGTTCCACCGCCCGGTCCGCAACCGGGCCCTCAAAGGGGCATTCGAACGCGACCGAAACATAGGCCCTGGCGAACAGGCCATCGCAGCGCGCCTGCTGCAATACCTCAGAGCATACCGCGGTCGCCTGTTCGAGACCCATGTTGATGTTCTCGCGATTCATGGTCTCCGTGGCCGACAGCACCACGCCCACCGAGCGGATGCCCGCCGCACAGGCGAGTTCGTAACCCTTGCGATTCGGCACCAGGGCATGAAAGTCGGCGGCATCGAGTTGCAGAGCGCCCACCACTTCCGCGGCCCCCGCCATCTTGGGCACCGCCTTGGGGCTGACGAAGCTGGCCACTTCAACCGATGCCAGGCCGGCATCGAGCAACCCTTCGATCAACCTCACACGTTCCACCGGCGCCAGCGCCACCGGGTCGTTCTGCAGGCCATCCCGGGGCGCCACGTCGTTGACGATTACCTTGTCTACCCTGTTCACGAGCCTGGCCTGGCCGGCTCGCCCTGCTCGAGAACGCCTTCGGCGATACCACGGGCGATACGATGCGCCGGCATTCCTGTCCACGCCCTGAGCACCTCGGTAGTGTCAGCACCCAACAACGGCGGCGGCGTCATCGACTGGTCGCCGTCCACCGACAGCTTGACGGGGTTGCCCGGCACCCGCGCACCGCCGCCCAACGGATGCTCGAGGTCGACAAACATGTTTCGGTGCAGTACCTGCGGATCGCTGAGCGCCTGGGCAAAGTTGTTTACCCGGGCACAGGGAATGCGCGCCGCCTGCAGGGCATCCAGCCATTCCTGCGCGGGGCGCGTTTTCAGCCGTTCCCCGATCAGACCTTCGATGAATGCCTTCTCCCGCAGCCGCGCCTCGGCCGTGTCGAAGCGCGGGTCCCGCAATGCCTCGATATCCACCACGTCCAGCAGCGGCGGCCAGAAAGCATTGCCAATGACGGCGATGACGATGATGTCATCGAGCGTCGCGAAGGAGTTGTAGGGGGTGTGCACGAAGTGGCTGTTGCCGATGGGTCCCGGTATGTCCCCCGACATGGCGTACATTGTGGCCATGTAGCTCAACAGGCTGATCTGCACATCGAGCATGGAAATGTCCACATGCTGGCCAATGCCGGTTCGGTGCCGGGCGAGCAGCGCCGCCTGGATGCCCATCACCGCGAACATGCCGCCGCCGAGGTCGCCGATTGGAATGCCGGCGCGTACCGGTGCGCCCGCCTGCTGGCCTGTGATGGACATGCCGCCGCCGAGCCCCTGAACGATCTGGTCAAACGCGGGCCGCCGATAGTCCGGCCCGTCCTCGCCGAAACCGGTGACCGTGCAGGTGACTATGCCCGGATTCAGCGCCGACAGCGTTTCGTGATCGACCTTGAGCCGCTTGGTCACACCGGCGGAGAAGTTGTCGAGCACCACGTCGGCATGCCGCACCAGATCGTAGAAGAACTCGAGACCCGCCGGTGATTTCAGATCGATGCAAACAGAGCGCTTGTTGCGGTTCAGCGTAAAGAAATAGGCGCCCATGCCGCCGATCGCGTAACGCTCGTCGTTTTCAAGCAACCGGCGCGTGCCTTCGCCGCGGCCGGGAGGTTCTACCTTGACCGTATCGCACCCCATGTCGGCAAGAATCATGCCCGCGTAGGGCCCCGACAGCATGTGCGTCAGGTCGATAAGCCGGATGCCGCTTAGCGGCTTGCTGGCCGTAGGCTCTGACATCGGTATGCGCCCTGGCAAGTCAGATCGCAGATTGTATACAGCTTTGCTCGTCAGACGAAGCTTCATCAGCGTATCCACGCAAGAACGCCAGGGCCGCGCGGATGTGACCGCGCATCACCGCCTCTGCCCAGATCGCGTCGCCGTTGGTCAGCGCTTCCACCAGCTCCCGGTGATGCCGATGCGACTGCACGATGCGCTCCAGCGTGAACTGGTGCGCCGTACGCACGACCAGCGCCTGTTCGACCAGGCGGCCAAGCAGGCTTTCCAAGCGGGCGCTGCCGGCCGCCTGCCAGATGGATTCGTGCAGGTGGCGGTTCAGGCGCAGGAACTTTTCGGTTTTTGCGTGGGCAGGCGCACGGCTGACCAGCATCGCGTCCATTTCCTCAACGTTGGCCTCCATTTCACGCAAGCCATCGCGATCGATCAGATGTGCGGCACGGGCCGCGGCATGGCCTTCCAGCAGGGCTCGCAGATCGAACAGGTCCGCCACGTCCGCCTCGCTCCACGTTTTGACCTGGGCGCCCTGGTTGCGCGTGACGAGCACGTAATCGTCTGCGGCGAGCCGCCCGAGTGCTTCCCGCACCGGCGTGCGGCTGACTCCGCACACGCGCACGAGTTCCTCTTCCTTGAGGCGGCTGGCAGGCGCGAACTCGCCGTCAAGAATGCCTGTGCGGATGCGTTCGTAGGCTCGGTCGGCGGCGAGGGTGAGTTCCGCAGCTTGTTTCACGAACCAGATTCCAGTTGGGATATCGGCACATATTGTATGCAATTTTTGGGAAACTGAGCACAGTTCCCGCGCCCTGGCCAACCGTGGCGGCGATGCAATCCGCAAGCCCAAGGCCTTGCTTCGCGAAGTCGGCTGCGGTGGTCGCAACTGATGCAGGCACCAGGCCCGTTGTCCACGCCAAGCGGTTTGCCGGGCAGTCAACTCACTCGTTCAGGCGGAAGCTGCCGGGGGAGACCGGAACTACCCGGCGTAGCCCTCCATGCTGAGGTGCATCCGGTAGCCGCAGTAGTTTATTCATGAATAGGTGCGGCTATGGCCGAACGCCCGCGGTACGTTGATAATGGGCGGCTGGATACGGCAACTCGCCGGCAGCCGCACGCGACGGTTCAAGCCGGCTTGCGACCTGTCGCAACCCGCAATGCGCAACAGGACAAACCGGCGCCGGCAGTGTGTGGCGCCAATGTGGAAGGAAACAGCATGACAAAACCGGCATCGGTGCTCGCCAAGGTTCGACAAGGGCAGGCATTGACGGACGCACAGGCGTTGAGCCTCGCCGACTATCGCGATACCGGCTCCCTGGCGGAGGTCGCCGCCGAGTGGCGCGATACCGGGTTCCGCAACGTCGTCACCTACTCGCGCAAAGTCTTCATCCCGCTCACGCACCTGTGCCGCGATGTCTGCCACTACTGCACCTTTGCGCAGGTGCCGCGCAAGCTGAAAGCGCCGTACATGGCCTTGGACGAGGTGCTGGAAATCGCCCGTCATGGGGCGGCGATGGGCTGCAAGGAGGCGCTGTTCACCCTGGGGGAGAAACCGGAACTGCGCTACAGGGCGGCCCGGGAAGGGCTTGCGGCGCTCGGCTTCGAATCCACCATCGACTACCTCGAACAGGTTGCCGGCAAGGTGCTCGAAGAAACCGGCCTGTTGCCGCACCTGAACCCCGGCACCCTGACGCCGGGCGAACTGGCGCGCCTGCGTCCCC
>CAZNFI010000219.1:0-4110 GCA_964572185.1 uncultured Pseudomonadales bacterium | reverse complement strand
AATGCAGTGATCGTACTTCAGCACCGAGGCGAGAGTGCGGTAGGTAAGGTTGAGGCCCACGCCGTCATCCGCCTTGGACCCCAGTGGAACCGCAGGTTCCTTCCTCTCAAGTCGCGACAATATCCGTAGCGTCTGCGCGTTTCCCTCAAATCCACCCATATTCCTCATGCAGGCGTCGAGAGCCTGCTCCCCATTGTGTCCGAACGGTGGGTGCCCGAGATCGTGCGCCAGTGCAGCAGTTTCGATCAGATCGAAGTCTAAGGGATGGCGTTGCAGGTATTCTTCTTCATTGTTGAGTCGAAGGGCGATCGACTTGGCAATCTGTGCAACCTCGAGTGAATGTGTCAGCCGGTCGCGAAAAAAGTCGGACTCAATACCGGGGAACAACTGTGTCTTGCCCTGCAGGCGTCGGAACGCAGGACAGTGCAGCAATCGTGCGTAGTCGCGCCTGTAGTAGCTCCGGTAATCCGGTTCCGTCGAGATTCGGTGCTTGCGATCCGAGTCGCTAGTTCGATAGAGCGCCTTCGGCCTTCCGCGCCGCTTGGCTCGCTGCGTTGTTTCTTTGCCCGGACTTGCCACTTGTTACTGCGGTGGTGCGCTCCACAAGTTCACGCAACGGTTTAAGTTGCTGAGCCGCCAGGCGGTTGGCGTACTGATAGGCTGTGGTCGACTTGCGCTTCATCAGGCTCTCCAAACCACTTGTCCGCCAATTTTCGCGACATTGCCCAACATCGTCAAAGCACATCGCAATTACGCATCAACGTACCGATCGGCGTCCCGCGGCCAAGCCGATTCACACTCCTCGACATAAGGATGACTTTCTTGACGGTGCAGGTTAGGTAGTTCGGTTTGCGGGGCGATTCGAACGGCCCGCAAAGCGATGCGCCGGCCGTATCCGTTCATATTCGCGCAGCACCGGCTCGAACTCCTCCGGCGTGCTGGCATGGATGATCAGGCCGTCCGCACCCGCCGCGAATTCCTGCAGCCAGCGCCGCGCACAGGTTGCGGCATCGCCCACCGCCCCGGGCCGCCATTTGTCGGGAAGAACCCTGTCGATGGCCGCCAACTGCGCCGTCGTCGCCACGCTGTCGATCAGGCCGCCCACGGCGCGCACCTCGGAACTGCCGCGAAAGCGCGCCAGCAGGTCCGGGTCCCAGCCATTGACGGCCACCAGCGCATCGCCGTAACCGGGAATCTGCAGATAGGTGGCCAGCCGCGCGACGATGCGCTTCAGGTACTGCTCCTCGGAGGCATCGCACACGGTCGCGAATACCGACCACACCTTCACCTGCCCCGGCGCCCGCCCCGCTTCCTCCTCGCCCTGCCGCACCTGGGCAACCGCATTCGCAAGCGCGGCCTCGCCCATGAACGTATGCAGGTGCACCCCGTCGTACAGGCGCCCCGCGTTCACCAGGCTCTTCGGCCCGAAGCCCACGTACAGGATCGGGATATCTTCCTCCACATAGTCCGCAAGCCCCAGCCGCGGAAAGTCGCCGAGTTCGCCGGTGTGGCCATCCACCGTCTCGCCCCGCCACAGCCGGCGCATCACCTCGATGAACTCGCGCTCCCGTTCGAATGTCGGGAACGGCACATTCAGCATCTTCCAGCGCAGCCCCACGCCCTTGGCCAGCCCCAGGGCAAAGCGACCGTTGGAGAGGCGGTTTAGCGTGGTGGCCATCGACGCCGTAACCACCGGGTGGCGGGTATTGAGATTGGTGGCCGAAGTGCCGATGGTGATCGATTCGGTGACGGCCGCACAGGCGCCGCAGACGGCGGAAATCTCCTTGTAGTCGGCCCGCTCCGAGATCATCACGTTGCCGATGCCGAGCGCTTCGGCATCCTGCACCTGGCGCAGCACGTCCCGCGGCGTGCGGCTGTGGCCGGGCAGGCCATAGAAGCCAAGCTCGGGAAACTTCGAGGTGTATTCGGGGTACAAGGCGCGCACCTTTCACCGGTTCGGGCGGGCGCAGGATAGTATCATCCCCGCCCATCCCGACCAGGTCACCCCCGGCTGGCTCACCGCGCGCCTGAACCGCGCCGGCCTCCCGGGCACCGTCAGCGAGGTCGCCTGGAAGAACATCGGCGCCGGCCAGGTCGGCGAGAATGCGCGCTTCACCATTGCCGGGGACGGCGGCCTGCCGCCAACGCTGGTGGGCAAGTTCCCCTCCACCAACCCGCTAAGCCGGCACCTCGCCGTGCAACTGAAGAACTATGCCCGGGAAGTGTTCTTCTACACCGAACTGCGCCCCACCCTGCACATACAGACGCCGCGCTGCTTCGCCGCCGAGTTCGACCCCGACAGCCACGATTTCGTGCTGCTCATGGAAGACCTGGCGCCGGGCGTGCAGATCGACCAGATGTCGGAGTGCAGCACCGACCAGGCCGCGCTGGCGCTGGAGGAACTCGCCAAGCTGCACGGGCCGCGCTGGGGCGATGCGCAACTTCAGAACCTGCCGCTGTTGGCCCCCTCGCGCCTCGATGACGGCGGTGAATCCGCCCACCCACTGCTGTTCGCCGCATTCATGCAACGCTACGGCAGTCGCCTACGTGCCGGGCAGGTGGCCGCCGTCGACCGGTTCGCGGAGTGCTACGCGGCTTACGGCAAGGTGCAAGCACCCGAGACGGTGATCCACATCGACTATCGCCTGGACAACATGATGTTCGGCGGCCCGCATCCCCTCGCGGTGTTCGACTGGCAATCGGTGAACCGCGGCAACCCCTGGGTGGATGTCAGCTACTTCATGGGCACGTCAATTTCCCCGGAACGGCGCGCCCGCAACGAACGCCGGCTCCTCAACCACTACCTGGATGTGCTGCGCGGTTACGGCGTGAACCTCGACTGGAACCGCTGCTTCAGGCTCTACCGCCACTTCGCCCCCGCGGGCCTCAACATGGCCGTGCTGGTCTCCACCCTGGTCGGCGAAACCGAACGCGGCAACGACATGTTCATGGCCATGGCCACCCGCAGCATCCGCATGTGCCTCGACCTCGATGCCTTCGAACTTCTGCATGGCGCCTGAAACACCTCCCCCGACGCCCGCCGACACCTCCACATCACCGAACGACAGTGTTCCACGAAAGTCACTGGCCCTTGCGCCCCGAACAGCAATAGCCGGAACCTATTGCAACGTTCGAAAATTTCAATTGGACCAATCGCCACGCCCCACACTATTGTTCTCCGCAGTTTCATTTGCGGAATCTGGCCGCGGGACCAGGGCGGAATTCCACCCCCTCCCGCGGGTCTAAACCAACGCAGTACTGCTGAACATTTTGAACTGCCACGAGGCCAACCATGATCAAACTCCCCAACCGCCTGCTCACCGCCGCCGCGGCCACGCTGTCGCTCATCGTGCCGACAGCCGCCCAGGCCGACAGCCAGCCCAGATCGAACCAGTTCTGGTGGCCCGAGCGGGTCGACCTCAGCCCCCTGCGCCAGCACGGCGCCGAATCCAACCCGTTGGGCCAGGCATTCGATTACGCCGAAGCCTTCAGGTCACTCGACCTCGAAGCCGTCAAGAAAGACCTCGAGGCACTGATGACCGATTCCCAGGCCTGGTGGCCCGCCGACTACGGCCACTACGGCCCGTTCTTCATCCGCATGGCCTGGCACAGCGCCGGCGTCTACCGCGTGGCGGACGGGCGCGGCGGTGCGGCCGGCGGCCAGCAGCGCTTCGAGCCGCTGAACAGTTGGCCCGACAACGCCAACCTCGACAAGGCGCGGCGGCTGCTGTGGCCCATCAAGAAGAAGTACGGTCGCGCGCTCTCCTGGGCAGACCTGATGGTGCTCACCGGCAACGTGGCCCTGGAGTCCATGGGCTTCAAGACCTTCGGTTTCGCCGGCGGGCGCCAGGACGACTGGGAGGCCGACGTCATGTACTGGGGGCCGGAAAAGGAGTGGCTGGCCGATGAACGCTACAGCGGCGACCGGGAACTGCAACAGCCCCTGGCCGCGGTGCAGATGGGGCTCATCTACGTCAATCCGGAAGGCCCCAACGGCGTGCCCGATCCCCTGCTCGCCGCCAAGGACATTCGCGAGACCTTCGGCCGCATGGCCATGAACGACGAGGAAACCGTCGCCCTGATCGCCGGCGGCCACACCTTCGGCAAGGC
>CAZNFI010000218.1:0-4141 GCA_964572185.1 uncultured Pseudomonadales bacterium | reverse complement strand
GGCATCTGTACGTCAGCGGCGGCTGGGGCACCGGCGGATACAAGGCGATTCCCGCGGGCGGAGAGACCATGGCGCATACGGTGGCGAACGATGCGCCGCATCCGTTGATCGCCGATTTCGGGCTCGAGCGATTCGAGTCCGGGGCGCTGATCGACGAGGGTGCGGCATCGGGAGTGGCGCACTGATGCTGCGCATTCCCTGCCCGTACTGTGGCGACCGGGACGAGGCGGAGTTCCGTTTCGGCGGCGAAGTGCCGGGGTCGATCCCGCAAGCCGACGTGGGCGACCAGGCATGGGCCGACTATCTGTTCGCCCGTGACAACCCGAAGGGGGTGGTTCACGAACGCTGGTGTCACAGCTACGGCTGCAACCAGTGGTTCAATGTCGTCCGTGACACCGTCACGCACCGGATTCACGCGGTCTACGGGGCCGGCGAGCCCCGTCCGGTCGCAGACTGCTCGCACGAATCGCAAGCGGACGGCGGCCGATGAGCCCGTCCCAGCCCTTTCGCAAGGCTTCGGGCGGCCGCATCGACCGGACGCGCACCGTCGCCTTCACGTTCGACCGGCGCCGCTACGTCGGCCATCCGGGCGATACCCTGGCCTCGGCATTGCTGGCGAACGGCGTAAAGGTCGTGGGACGCAGCATGAAGCTGCATCGCCCCCGTGGCGTGCTGTCGGCGGGCGCGGAGGAGCCCAATGCGCTATTCGCCGTGGATTGGGGTTCGGGAAAGATCCCTTCCATCCGCGCCACCGTCATGCCGGCCCTGGACGGGCTCGTAGCCCAATCCCAGAACTGTTTTCCGTCGGTCAACTTCGACCTGGGGCGCGTGCTGGATTTCACGCGCTGCCTCTGGCCGGCGGGCTTCTACTACAAGATGTTCAAATGGCCCGGCTGGCGGGCTTTCGAGTGGGCGGTGCGCCACGCCGGCGGCATCGGACGCCTTCCCGGGGGGACCGACGGCACGCGCTACCGGCACCTGAACGGCCACTGCGACGTGCTGGTCGTGGGATTCGGCCCAGCGGGCCTGGCCGCCGCGTTGGAAGCGGGCCGCCGCGGCGAGGATGTTCTGGTTACCGAACAGGATATGGAATTCGGCGGTACCCTGCTGCACGATCCGATGGAGATCGAAGGCGCTGCTTCCGACGATTGGCTGGAAGCGGCCCTTGCCGAACTGGGCGGCATGGACAACGTCCGGCTCATGGCCAATGCCACGGCCGCCGGCTGCTACGACCACAACCTGGTGACGATTCATGACCGGAGCGCCGCCTATCGAAGCGTCGATGGGGTAGAGACGTTCCATAAAGTGCGTGCGGGCCGAATCGTGCTGGCCACGGGTGCGACCGAACAGCCCATGTTGTTCGGCAACACCGACCTGCCCGGCATCATGCTGGCCGGCGCTGTCCATGAGTATGCCGGGCGCTACGCGGTGAACTGCGGGCGGCGGGTTGCCGGGGTGGTCAATAACGACTGCGGGTGGCGTTCGCTGCTTGCCGTGCATGACACCGGTACACGCGTGTGCGCCATCTTCGATACGCGTGGCGATGTCGCACCAGAGTTGCTGGACGCCGCAGAGGAACGAGGTATCGCCGTGCATGCGGGCGCCACGCCGCTGACCGCCAGGGGCTCTTTCGGCGTACAGGGTTTTCGCTTCGCCGCCGCGAACGGGACCATCCGGCAGGTGGACTGCGACGTCATCGCCATGTCGGGGGGGCTGAACCCGACGACGCAACTCTACTCGCAGGCAGGCGGCAGGCTCCGGTACGACGAAGGGCGCCACTGCTTCGTGCCTGACAAGAATCCCGCGGACCTGGATGTTGTCGGCGCCGCAAGCGGCAGGTTCGACCGGGAAAACGGCTCCAACGTCCGGCCCTGTACGGTCGCGCCGGTGCGAACCGGCCGCCAGTGGGTGGATTTCCAGCACGATGTGACCGCCGCCGACATCGAACTGGCCGTGCGCGAAAACTACGTCTCGGTCGAGCACATGAAACGCTACACCACGGCCGGCATGGCGGTGGACCAGGGCAAGACGAGCAACCTGGGCGCCTTGAGCCTGCTTGCGCAACTGACGGGCAGAACCCCGGGAGAGGTGGGCACCACCACGGCCCGGCCGCAGTTCATGCCGGTGACCATGGGCGCCATTGGGGGCAACCGGCGCGGCGACTTTTACCGCCCGCCGAAGCGGCTGGCCGCCCACGACTGGCATGCCGGCGAGGGCGCGGTATTCGATGACTACGGTGCCTGGAAGCGTCCGGCCTTCTATGGCAATGACCGTGAAGCGTCGATTGCACGCGAGGTATTGGCGGTACGCCAGTCGGTAGGGTTTTTCGACGGGTCGCCGCTGGGCAAGATCGAGGTCAAGGGGCCCGATGCGGCGCGTTTTCTCGACCGCATCTACGTCAACAACGTGCTGACCCTTGAATCCGGCCGGGTGCGCTACGGCCTGATGCTCAACGAGAACGGTATCGTCATCGACGACGGCGTCTTCGTGCGCATGGGCGAAGACCACTTCCTCGTCAACACCACCTCAAGCAATGCGGAGCGCATCGCCGCCTGGCTCGAAGAGTGGCACCAGTGCGAGTTTTTCAACATGCGGTTGGTGCTGAGCAACGTCACATCCCAGTGGGCGGTGGCGACCCTGGCCGGCCCGGACGCGCGAGCCGTTCTGCAGTCGCTGCCCGGGTTGATCGATCTTTCCACCGCGAGCTTCCCGCATATGAGCTTTGCCGCCGGCCGCCTGGCGGACGGCATGCCGTATCGCCTGCAGCGCGTGAGTTTTTCGGGGGAGCAGAGCTACGAACTCAGCGTTCCGTCGAATCGCTCGGTGTCGATATTCGAACGGCTCCAGGCGGCAGCCGGTCCCGGAAACCTCGTGCCGATCGGCGTCGAGGCGCTAATGGTGCTGCGCACCGAGAAGGGGTTCGTGCATGTCGGCGTCGATACGGATGGCACCACCAACCCCCTCGATATCGGGTTCGGGCCGGTCATCGACAGAAAGCGGCGCGACTTCATCGGCGCCCGGTCACTTGAACGGCCCTACGACAGGCGGGCGGACCGCCGCCAACTGGTCGGCTTCGAACCCCTCGAGCAGAACACGAGCGTCGCGGCGGGAGCCCACTTCGTGACGGGGAACAGGGGCGGCAGGCGCAGCGAAGGCTTCGTCACCAGCGCGTGCGACAGCCCGACGCTGGGCACGACCATCGGCATCGGCCTGATCGAAGGAGGCTTCGGCCGCAAGGGCGAGGAAGTACTCGTCTACGACAATGGCCGCGACATTCCCGCGCGCATTGTCGATCCCTGCTTCTACGATCCTGCCGGAGAGCGCATGCGTGCCTGACCGAACCGATATCCGCATCGGCAAGGCAACCGATCGCGCACTCGTCTCGCTGAGGGTCTCACGGGCGGCTTCCGGCGAAGCCGCAAAGCGCCTCGACCTGGCGCCGCCGCTCTGCAGTGCCGGCGAGGAACCGCAAAGCCTGTGGCTCGGTCCCGACCACTGGTTGCTGGTCGGCCGGCAACTTCCGGCAGCAGCCCTGATCGAGCGATGCCGGTCCGGCCTGGCCGGCCTTCTGCACAATGCAGTCGACCAGTCCGCCGCCCACACCGTATGGCGAATCGAAGGCCCGGCAGCCGGTGAGGTGCTCGCTTCGGGCGCCGCCCTCGACTTCCGGCAGCGCCATTTTCCCTTGCACGGCTGTCGCCCGACACGCCTCGCACAGGTGCCGGCTGTGGTCGTGGCTGTCGCCGCGGATGCCTTCGAACTCTATGTCGACCGCGGCTACGGGCAGTACCTGCGCGACTGGCTCGAGGATTCCCTCGCAATTGCAACGCGCGCTGCCCGGAGGGGTCTTGCCCCGACCTCGGCATCGATGTAGGCGTGCACCGCCGCGTGATCGCCGGCACAGGTTGCAATGCTGTCGGTGGAATACGGGCCGGAAAGGTCGATGGCGTATTTCGGGCCGACGGCACGCCGCTCGCCCCGGTGTATGCCCGGTCGGACCTGATGCCGCTGCTGCACGCGAAGCAGCGCATGACCGACGATAAAACCGTCTTGACTGACCTTTTTCCCCCTCCTATGCTGGCAGGCTTTGGGAGGATCCGGCCAGACCGGCAAGGAGTGACGTCATGACGGTGTACAGGAA
>CAZNFI010000217.1:0-4159 GCA_964572185.1 uncultured Pseudomonadales bacterium | reverse complement strand
CTCCGCGCCGTTCAGCGTAAGCCGATCGTCCACATCGACATAGTCACCGATGCGCGGCAGGATGCGGGCGACATCTCCAGAGGCAATGCCAGCCCCTTCCAGAACCGCGCGCAGGACCGGCGAACCTGGAATGTTGACGGGCGCGAGCCCTCGTTCGTCCTGCAGAAAAAACCGCATTCTGCCCAGGCCCGCGTAGACCTCCCCGGCCATGGTGAGTTCGCCGTCTCCTGGCGGCGGGTCCGGATCGTCGTACTCCTCGCGAAATTGCTGTTCCTCTTCCAGCACCAGCCCCCGGTGGCTCATGCGGCCGGTAGACAACAGATAGAGTAGCGTCGCCTCGGTGCCGCGCCGGTGCAGTTCGTCCTGGATCGATTGCCGGTACAGGTGGGTGCGTTCGACATCGGCAGCGACCATGCCGTCGATATAGGTCGCCAGGACCGCAAGCCCGGCCAGAACCCAAAGCGTTGCGACCAGCACGAATCCCCGCGCCTTCATCGCACATCCTCTTCAGTGATGACCGGCGCTGCGGATGGGTCGACCCGGGCGACCCACAACGTACCGTTCGCCGGCGTGGCCAGGCGAATCGCCTGAGGCAGCCAGTCGGTAGGCGCATCGTCCACGGGCCAGCGCACGCGCCAACGCCCCTGGGCATCGGCAAATTGGAACCGGAGCCCTGGCTGGGTCGAGGTCATCACAGGCCATTCGACACCACCGGCGTACGGACCCCGCTCTTCCCTGTAAACGACGGTCTGTACGCCCTCGCGCTCGTCAATATACCAGCGCGTACCCGCCGGCATGCCCGGCTCCGCCGCCAGTGGCTGCAAGGTGACCCCTTCGAACGAAGAGGCATTGCCCCGGAACCGCCGCACCTCCTTTCCGTAGGGCACAAGCGCCTGAACCGTCGAAATGAACCAGTGCTGTTGCAGGCCCGTCGTCGAACCTTCGCGGTGCAGCCTCTGCACCGTCTCGTAGCGGTTGGCGAAGAATCCGGTTCCCTGGAACAGCAGCGTACTGACCAGCGCGAGCAACACGAAGACAACAAGCATCTCCACCAGCGTCAGCCCTGCGGGGCGGCGGGCGCGCGCTCGGCTGCGTTCCCTGCATGCTCTGCGTGCCGGTTCCATCAGAAGATGTCCTCTCCCGGCGGCAAGCCCCGCACGCGTTCAAAGCCCACCGATCGCATCCGCCAGGATCCCAGACGGCGCTTACCGTCGGATACCGCGAATTCGATTTCATACAGGCCGAAGTCGAAACCCGCCATCATGCCCGCGCTGGTCTGTCCATGCCGGACCGGTTCGACCAATTGGGCTGCCCAGACGACCTGGTAGCCGTCGACCTCGAATTGTCCTTGCGCCTGGCGCCATGGATTGACGGTGGACAGAATCTCGATGGCATTGCGTGCCACGGGCAGGTGTTCTGTTGTCGACTGAACCCGTTCGAGAGCAATGAGGTTGGTGTTGAACAGCCCGTACAGCGCCATGGCACCGGCACCGAAAATGGCGAGCGAGACCACCGTCTCGAGCAACGAAAAGCCGGCGGCTCGGTTCCCGCCCCCAACTCGCCGATTGCCGACCTTCCGCCACAACCGCCGATGGCGGCGTTGCCCGGCCAATCCCCGGCTCCTGCGCGCAACTGCGTTCAATGGGTGATGCCGTGCAGGGCCGCAACTGGAGTCCCGGCCGCGTTGCTCCGGCGCCGGGCGACGTTTCCATGTGATGCCTTACGCATCGGCATCCACCCGGCAGTAGGGCGCCTGAAGGTCGACCTGTGCCGTGATCACTCCCTCGTGCACCAGCGCAACCGTCGCGCCCAGGCAGACGCCGTTGGCGCGAACCAGCAGCGGCCTGTCGAGCCGCACCTGCCAACCGTCCGGAACGCCCAGGTCATAGGGTTCGAACCCCGACACCCGGCGGCCGTCTTCCGGTTCGCCTGAATCCGCCGTTGTCTGATAGACCGCGTACGCCCGGCCACGCAGCATCGCTTCGCGCCCCAGGCCGGCAAGCTGATTCAATATGCGCCCCTGCTCCGCCTGCCTGGCGAAGCCCGCATACAGCCGCTCGAGATTGGGCACCGCCAACACCGTGGCCAACCCCACGAGGGCCAGCACGACGATCAGTTCAATCAGCGTAAACCCGCCCCACCGGCGCCGCACCGAAGCACCGGCAAGCCCACGCCACACACCGAGAGCCGACCTCGTCTCCATCGGCGCACTTTATCACAGACCCCTTGTGCCACAGGGTCCGCAAAAGGCCCTGTTCCGTTCGTCTTCTGATCGGGACATCGACGCTCGGGCCTGCTCGGAACACCTGCCCTTGCCTGCCTGTGGCCGGAACGCCGACCACCTGATTCGGCCTGACCGGCGATCCGTCTCAGTTCCTTTTGCTCCGGATAAGCGGTTGTGGTGCAATTTCGCGGTTAACAGGCAACAACACCATGCTCAGACGAGTTCTGACGGTCGCCGCGGTCGTATCGGGGTTGGCTGCGGCGTCTATCTCGGGCTTGCCGAGTGCGGGCGATGCAGCGAAGCAATCGCCCGCCACCGCGCCCGGCAGCCAGGGCTCCCTCCCTGGGAGCATTGCGCCGCGCACGCATGGCGTTCCTTTGTTCCCCGCCGCCGCGGATGAGCAGCGCCAAGGGTTCGTGCGCGTGGTCAATCGCTCCGGCCTGGGCGGCGACGTGGCCATCGCGGCCATCGACGATGGCGGCAACCGCATCGAGGGAGCGGTACTCGCCCTTGGCGCCAACGAGACCGCCCACTTCAACTCCGATGACCTCGAAGGGGGCAATGCCGACAAGGGGCTGACCGGCGGCACCGGCCCGCCCACGGAAGGCGACTGGCGCCTGGAACTCACCAGCGACCTCGACATCGAGGTGCTGGCTTTTATCCGCGGCGACGACGGCTTTCTCACCGCCATGCACGACGTGGTCGAGCGGGGGCTCACCGGCAGCCGGGTGGCGATCTTCAACCCGGGGCGCAATCCGAACCAGGTAAGCCTGCTGCGGCTGATCAACCCCGCAACGGAAGCAGCCGAGGTGACGATCTCGGGTACGGACGATGCGGGCATGGTTGCGGCGGGTACGGTGCGCCTGACGCTGCCCGCGGGCGGCGCGAGCACGCTCTCGGCGGCGCAACTGGAGTCCGCGCAAGCTCGCGACGATGCGGTATCGGGGTCGGAGGATACCACTGCAATCACCGGCGAGTTGGGCCCCGGCACCGGCAAATGGCAACTGCAGGTGGCCTCGCGGCAGCCCATCGTGGTGATGAGCCTGTTGCGCAGCCCCACCGGCCACCTCACCAACCTGTCCACGGCGCCCTACCGCACCGCCGCTGCCGACAGCGTGACCCGCGAGGTGGCGGAGAACACCGAAGCCGGCGTTGCCATCGGCGCACCGGTGACGGCCGATCTCGGGCCGGATGCGGTGCTGACCCACACGCTGGAAGGGCCGGATGCGGATTCGTTCGGCATCGAGGCATCGAGCGGGCAGCTGCTCGCCGCCGAGGGCGCACACTACGACTTCGAGAGCCGGCCCAGCCTCGAAGTGATCGTCAGGGTGGCCGACGAGCCCGGCACCGTGGTGCGCATTGCGGTGACGGTGGCGGTGACCGATGTGGACGAACCGCCCGACAAACCCGAGCCGCCGGAGGTGGAGGGGGTCTCGTCGCGCAATGTCCGGGTGAGCTGGCAGGAGCCCGGGAACACCGGCCCGCCGATCGAAGACTACGATGTGCAGTACCGCCGCCCCGGAGCCGCCGAGTACACGGATGCGGAACACGAGGGGGTCGAGCGGGAAGTCGAGATCACGCGCCTGCGCCAGCGTACCGATTACGAGTTCCGCGTGCGGGCCAGCAATGCGGAGGGCACCGGCGAGTGGTCCGAGACGACCGTGGGCCGTGCCCGCACCGGCGGCGGCGGTGGCGGCGGCGGCGGAGGGGTCACGCCACCGCCGCCACCGCCGACAACGGACGAACCACCGACCGTCGACGACCCGACCGCGTTCACCGTGAACGAGAACGCCACCGCCGTGGGCCGGGTGCGCGCTTCCGACCCGGACAGCGGCGATGCGATCACCGGCTTCACCATCGCCGGCGGGGCCGACGACAGCTTTTTCGAGATCGCCGCCAACGGCGACCTCAGTTTCCGAACCGCCCCCGACCACG
>CAZNFI010000216.1:0-4221 GCA_964572185.1 uncultured Pseudomonadales bacterium | reverse complement strand
TGGGCATCGACGCGACGGGATTCGAACGCTTCGAGGCGCTGTGCCGCCGCGAACGCTGCCCCTATGCGTTGCTCGGCGAGTCCACCGTGAAACGGAATCTGGTGGTCCGCGATGCCGAGTTTGCCAACCGCCCGGTCGACCTGCCGCTGTCGGTGCTGTTCGGCAAGCCGCCGGGCATGCAGCGCTCGTTTCAACGGCGCGCGCTGAACACGGCGGCACTCGACCTTGCCGACGTGGCGCTCGAGGATGCCGTTCACCGGGTGCTGGGCTTTCCCGCCGTGGCCAGCAAGCAGTTTCTCATTACCATCGGCGACCGCAGCATCACCGGGCTGGTCGGCCAGGAGCAGATGGTGGGGCCCTGGCAGGTGCCGGTGAGCGATGTCGCCGTGACCCTGGCCGGCTACCGCACCTGTCAGGGCGAAGCCATGGCCATGGGCGAACGTTCGCCGCTGGCATTGATCGATGCCGCCGCATCGGCGCGCATGGCGGTGGGCGAAGCGCTCACCAACCTGGTTGCCGCGGATGTCGAGGCGCTGCAGCGGGTGGTGCTGTCGGCCAACTGGATGGCGGCTTCGGGGGATGAGGCGGAGGAGCAGGCGCTGTTCGATGCGGTGCACGCGGTGGGCATGGAACTGTGCCCGGCGCTGGGCATCGCCATCCCGGTTGGCAAGGACAGCCTGTCGTTGCGCACCCAATGGCAGGACGGCGAGTCGCGCCGGGAAGTGGTTGCACCGATGACGCTGATCGTCTCCGCGTTCGCGCCGGTGGCCGATGCACGGCGTACGCTCACCCCGCAATTGCAGGGTACCGGCGCCGCAACGGGCGCAACGCCAGCCGGTGCGGCGACGCGGCTGTTGCTGGTTGACCTGGGCGGCGGCCGCAACCGCCTGGGCGGCAGTGTGCTGGCCCAGGGATTTGGCCGGCCCGGCGGTAGCTGCCCCGATGTCGACGATGCCGAGGCGCTGGCACAGGCGCTGAAGACCACCGTCGATCTGAACCGGGAAGGCCTGTTGCTGGCTTATCACGACCGTTCCGATGGCGGCCTGCTGGCGGCGCTCGCGGAAATGGCCTTCGCCGGCCGCCTTGGCTGGGAGGTGGAACTCGACGATGCCGACCTCCTGGCCGCGCTGTTCAGCGAGGAACTGGGCATGGTGCTGCAGGTCGCGGCATCCGACGTGGCGGCCGTGGCGGCCCGCTATGGCGCTGTTCGGGTGGTGAACCTGGGCACGGTTCGCGCCGACCAGCGCCTGTGCGTACGCCATCGCGGCGCGCTGGTCATCGATGCCAGCCGTGCCGAGTGGCAGCGCCGCTGGGCCGAACCGAGCTACCGGATGCAGCGCCTGCGCGACAATCCCCTGGCAGCGGACCAGGAGTACGCAATGATCGATGACGCAGCCGACCCGGGGCTCGCTGCCGCGCTCTCTTTCGACCCGGCCGAAAACCCCGGGGCTCCGTTTGCCATAGGCGAGCCCCGTCCCCGGGTGGCGGTCTTGCGCGAACAGGGCGTCAATGGGCAACTGGAAATGGCCGCCGCCTTCGACCGGGCCGGCTTCATCAGCGTCGATGTGCACATGAGCGACCTGCTTGACGGCACCGTCAACCTGCTCGACTTCCCGGCACTCGCCGCATGCGGCGGCTTCTCATACGGCGACGTGCTCGGCGGCGGCGGCGGCTGGGCCAAGAGCATCCTGTTCCACGCCGCCGTGCGCGATGCCTTTGCCGCCTTTTTCGAAGCCGACCGGCTGGCGCTTGGCATCTGCAATGGCTGCCAGATGCTGGCCCACCTGCACGAACTGATTCCGGGCGCCGCGTGCTGGCCCCGCTTCGTGCGCAACGCCTCGGACCAGTTCGAGGCTCGAACGGTCCTGGTGCGGGTGAACGTTGCCGACTCACCCTGGCTCGATGGCATGGCCGGCAGCGTCATCCCGGTTCCGGTCGCCCACGGCGAAGGGCGCGCCGAGTTCCGGTCTGAGTCCGATCTCGCAACGCTGGCCGGGAGTGGACGCATCTGCGCTCAATACGTCACCGGTCGCCACCAGCCGGCCGAGACCTACCCGGCCAATCCGAACGGGTCCGCGGACGGCCTGGCCGGCGTGGTCGCCGCCGATGGGCGCGTGCTGGCCATGATGCCGCACCCGGAACGGGTGTTCCGGGCCTGTCAGAACGCCTGGCCCGACCCGTCCTGGAAAGAGGACGGCCCCTGGTTGCGCCTGTTCCGAAACGCCAGAAAAGCGGTCGGTTGACCCCTTCCGTGCGCTTGAGACATCTTGGGCGCCTGTAAACCCGCTATCACGGAACAAAAAGGGGACAACGGCATGCTGTACCAACTCGACGACCGCCGAGTCGTGGCGGAAGGAGACTACTACGTGGCGCCCAACGCGGCCGTGATCGGCCGGGTCAGGCTGAAAAACAACGTGAGCGTCTGGTTCAGCGCGGTGGTGCGCGGCGACGACGAACCCATCGTCATCGGCGAAAATTCCAACATTCAGGACTGCGTAGTGGTGCACACCGACCCGGGCCACCCGTGCATCATCGGCGACAATGTCACCATCGGCCACAAGGCGGTAGTGCACGGTTGCGAGATCGGCGACAACACCACCGTAGGCATCAACGCCGTGGTGCTGACCGGCGCCAGGATCGGCCGCAACTGCCTGATCGGCGCCCACTCACTGGTCGGCGAGGGCAAGGAGATTCCGGACAATTCCCTGGTGCTCGGCACGCCCGGCCGCATCATTGGCAAGGTGACGCCACAACGCCTCGAGAGCCTCGCGCGCAATTACCGGCACTACGTTGAGAACGGCATCAGGTTCAGGGGCGGATTGACGATACAGGAATCCGCCGACCGCGACTGAAGCGGGCGAACCGGGGATTCGGATTCGGGGCACTTTCGATGCTCTCATCGGTCGAATCAATCAGCACAGGACAGGACACGAGCAGGGCGCTCAGTCCGTAACAGTTGCAGCGCCCCCACGTTTCGGCGGTGAACAGCACGCAAAGGCCACGAGCATGTTGCAGGGCGAGCTTCCAGCAAGGTCAATGGCGCCCTGGGTGCCGAGTGGCGGTGGTGCGTCAAGACCGTGCCGGGCAGCATCGCGCCGGCGCCTGCGCACTCATCTGCCCGCATTGCAGACGGCGTTGCAGGTGGGTTGGCAAGCCGGCCGCCCGGGGCTATAGTGCGCGCCATGGCAACCACGACCTGCCAACAGCCTCTGGCTCTATCGTCTCTGCTGCTCCTGCCGGCGTAGCCGGCAATCCACTTTTCATACAAGGGCAACCGCCCGACCAAAGCAAACCCCAACCTGAAACAGCCAGGACTCCAGGGTCATGAGCGAGCAAACCACAGCCGAACGAGGAGCCGCCGCCACATCTGCCGGACGCGCCGGCGGCAGCATGCCGTTTCACAAGTACCATGCCTTCCAGCCCATTGCGCTGACTGAGCGGCAATGGCCGGGCAAGGCCATAGAACGGGCGCCGCGCTGGTGCAGCGTCGACCTGCGCGACGGCAACCAGGCATTGATCGACCCGATGAATGTCGATGAGAAGCTGCGCATGTTCGAACTGCTGCTCGAGGTGGGCTTTGCCGAGATCGAGGTCGGCTTTCCGGCTGCCTCGCAACCGGATTTCGACTTCATCCGCCGCATCATCGATGAGGGGCGCATTCCCGACGACGTGGCCGTGCAGGTTCTCTGCCAGGCCCGGGAAGAACTGATCGAGCGCACCGTACAGGCGCTCGACGGCGCGCCCAACGTCATCTTCCACCTTTACAACTCCACCTCGGAACTGCAGCGGCGGGTCGTCTTCGAGATGGACCGCTCCGGTATCGTCGACCTGGCGGTGCAGGGCACGCGCCTGGTCAGGCAGGGCCTGAGCGGGCTCGACGCCAATGTCAGCTTCGAGTACTCGCCGGAGAGCTTCACCGGCACCGAGCTGGATTTCGCGGTCGAGATCTGCACGGCGGTTGCCGAGGAGTGGGGCGCAAGCGTCAAGCGGCCGATCATCATCAACCTGCCGTCGACCGTTGAGATGGCCACCCCCAACATTTATGCAGACCAGATCGAGTGGTTCGCCACCCATTTCCCGCACCGCGACAAGGCGGTGATCAGCCTGCATACCCACAACGACCGCGGCACCGGAATCGCCGCGACCGAACTGGCGCTGATGGCCGGTGCAGAGCGGGTCGAGGGCACGCTGTTCGGCAACGGCGAGCGCACCGGCAACTGC
>CAZNFI010000215.1:0-4227 GCA_964572185.1 uncultured Pseudomonadales bacterium | reverse complement strand
CCTAGCACGCCGACCCAGACGGCAGGCCCCAGCACCATCAGCACGACCGCCGTCACCAGCCCCACCACGCCGCCGGCCACGGCGCCCCGGGTGGTGAAGCCGGGCCAGTACATGCTGAGCAGCAGCAGCGGGAAATTGGTGGAGGCGCCGATGGCCATGGTCAGGGATACCAGGTAGGCGATGTTCTGTTTTTCGAACAGTATGCCGAGTACCGCAACCACCATGCCGATGCCGAGTGCGGCTACGCGCGAAACGCGTATCTGTTGCGCTTCCGATGTTTGCCCGCGCCTGATCGCATGGGCATACAGGTCGTGGGAGATGGCGGAAACCGAGGCGATGGTCAGGCCCGCCACCACCGCGAGTATGGTGGCGAACGCGACCGCGGCCATGATGCCGAAATACACGTCGCCACCCACCGCATGGGCCAGGTGCACGCTGACCATGTTCACCCCGCCGAAGATCTGTCCTGCCGCATCCCCATAGGCCGGGTCGTCCTTGACCAGAGCCACTGCCGCCGCGCCGATGACAAAGAATATGGCCATGTTCACGAATGCCACCGCGCTCAGGGCAACGCCGGCAGAGGTGCGGGCCGCTGCCGCATCCGGCACGGTGAAGAAGCGCATGAGCAGGTGCGGTGAGCCGGCCAGGCCGAAACAGAGGCTGACGCCAAGCGAAATCGACGACAGCGTGCTCAATCCCATGCCCCCGGCTCGGCCGAGGAATCCGCCCGGGCCGTGTTTTGCCGCCGCGGTCGCATACAGGGCGCTCAGGTCGAAATCGAAGCGCATCAGCGCCAGAAGGGCCAGCACGGCGATACCGACCAGCAGCATCACCGCCTTGGTGATCTGCACCCAGGTGGTGGCCAGCATGCCGCCCACCGCCACGTACAGCACCATGAGCCCGGTGACGATCAGCACCGCCCACTGATAGCGGATGCCGAACAGCACCTCGATCAGCGCACCGGCGCCCACCACCTGCACCATCAGGTACATGATGGAGAATGCCAGCGCCGTGATCGCCGCCAGAATGCGCATGGGGCGCTCGTTGAGGCGGGCGCAGACGATGTCGGTGAAGGTGTAGCGGCCCAGCTCCTTGAGCTTGTCGGTCATCAGGAAGATGAGGATGGCGAAGGCCGCGAGCGGTGCGCCCATGTACAGCACCGCGTCGAAACCGGCGGTATACAGCAGTGCCGTTATGCCCAGCAGAGTGGCCGCGGACATGAAATCACCGGCGATTGCCAGCCCGTTCTGAAAGCCGCCGATGCGACGTCCCGCCACATAGTAGTCGGCGGCCGTCTCGGTGCGCCGGGCCGCGACGATGGTGATGCCCACCGTCACCAGGATGATCAGCAGAAACAGGGAAACGGCAATCACCCGAGCGCGTCTGCCCGATCGATGACAGGCTTCGATGAAGCCGCGGGCGGATTGCCGGCGGACATCACGAACCGGCCCGCCGCTGCTGCAGATAAATGAATGCCAGTGCCGGTGCCGCGAGATGCAACACCAGGAAAACCAGCATACCCAGGTTGAACCAGCCTGACAGCGGCTTCGCCAGCAAGCCGGGAAACACCGGGATGCCGATGACCAGCAGCGCGTAGAGCACCAGTACGATCAGAGCATAGAGCCAGCGGTACGACATCGCGCATCCCCCGTTGCCATGGAGGGGTCGCAATATGCCATAGTCGCGCCAGAACTCGCATGAAACAAAGTGTCTGGCGATGGGGTTTTTCCAGACACCGAGTTGGCAGTTTAGAATCCGCTCTTCACAACAGCATTGAGGTCGGCATGGAACTGCAAGGCAAGAGAATCATCGTCACCGGCTCGGCGCGCGGCATGGGCGCCGGAACGCTGCGCTCCTATGTCCGGGCGGGCGCCGATGTGGTGGGCATGGACATACTCGACGACGAAGGCGCCAAGGTGGCGAGCGATGCGAATGCCCAGGGGCCGGGCAGCGCCGCCTACCTGCACGTCGATATCGCCGACCGGGGCAGCATCGAGCAGGCGTTCGGCGCCGCCGCGGGTCGCCTGGGCGGGTTGGACGCACTGGCCCACCCGGCCGCGATTCACCGCTTCTCCAGCGCCAGCGACGTCAGCGTCGAAGACTGGGACCTGATGTTCGCCGTCAACGTGCGCGGCACCATGCTCACCAACCAGGTGGCGCACGGCTACCTGAAGGAATCCGGCGGCGGGTCGATCATCAACTTCGGGTCAATCTCCGGGCAGCGGCCGGAACCGGCAGCCGCCTCCTATTCCACGGCCAAGGGCGCCGTCCACTCCTGGACACGCACGGCCGCCGGCACCTGGGGAGCGGACAACATCCGCGTCAATGCCATTCTGCCCGCCATGGACACGCCCATGTACCGTACGGCACTGGCCCAGGCGTCTGCAGACCAGGTGGAGATTCGCAACGAAGTGAATCTGGCAACCATTTTCATGGGCGGCAAGTACGGCGATCCCGACAAGCACCTCGGGCCGGTCATGGTGTTCCTGGCTTCCGATGCCTCCTGGTTCATCACCGGCCAGTTGATTCCGGTGGACGGCGGCCAGGGTTGCGTGCGCTGAGCAAACGCGCCTCCGGGCTTCCGGCGGTGCGCAAGATACGGGTTGATATCACCCTGATGAGAAAGTCGACAGGAACCGTGCAACCGTTGCGGCCAAGGCCGCACGGCCGCCGCCGCATCAGCCCGAGGAAGCCCGCCTGACCCGAGTGTGGACATAGTGCGCCGCAGCCAGATCCCGGGCCGTGTTTCCCAGGTTCTCGTACACCGTGATGTCGTCTTCGCTCAGGCGTCCGGCCACCTTGCCGTCGATCGCCGCGCCGATCTCGCCGACCATGTCCGCCTCGGCAAGACAGCCCTCGCCGATGGCCATGAGCAGGTCGCCCGCCTCGGCAAGCGCGAACGCCGTGACTTCCGTGAATATCCGCCCCTGCGCCCTTGGCCTCATGGCGGATTCCGCGCGCGCTACTTCGGCAGGCGGCCCGCGATGTAGTCGTCGATCAGCTCGTGGTAGCGGCGGATGCGCATTTCCTGCTTGGACAGGTAGACGCCCTTGAAGCCCCGCGAGCGAAAGCCGCGCTGCTGGGTGACGAACACCGCCACGTCTTCTTCAATGCCCGGGCCGATGCTCTCCTCGCCATCGAAGTCGAGCATGCGCAACGGCACTTCCTCGTCGCCACCGTGATTGCGCTCGGTTCCCGCGGCAATCGACGCCGGGCTGGCGTACCACCAGTTATCGAAGATGCACTGCTGCGGGTCTTCCCGGTGCGGGCGGGCGCGCAGAAAGTGGAAGCCGTCCGACCACAGCGACACCGCGAAGTTGGGAAACAGCGTGTAGTGGAAGGCATCGGTGAACTGCTCGTCCGGCACCTTGTCGTAGTGCGTGAACCCCTTGCCGGAGCCCAGGCGCCGCTTCGCCTGCTGCAGGGCAACCCGGGTTTTCTCGGGCGCGCCCCTGAAGTCTTCCGGGTCGAGTTCCCAGAAGCGCAGCTGGCCGGCCAGCGGCTCCAGGATATTGCCTTCCTTGTCGGTGGAACCGACGCCGTAGCCGCCCTCCATGACCATGCGGTTGTGGCCTTCGTTGGACAGGTCGAAGCGCGTTTCCTTGAAATAAGTGTTGATGTGGCCGCGGATTTCCTTGCGGTTGGTCTCGGTGGTGGCGCCCATGTGCACCGTGGGCACGTGGTAGGACTCGTTGAAGTTGTCGAGCACCACCTTCCAGTTGCAGGGCAGCCACATGCTGTTGGCCATGGTGCGTCGCCAGGTATGGATATCGCGCAACTGCCATTCGTTCCAGATCGGCCCCAGGAATTCCTTGAGGCTGCCGCAGTTGGGGTCCATGTTCACCCAGATGAAGCCGGCAAAGGTCTCGCAGGCCAGTTCCTCGAGCCGCACCTTGCCGCACGGGTTGCCCTCCGGAAAGTCCTCGCGGTCCGGGGCGAAGTTGAGTTCGCCGTCCGGCATCCAGGCCCAGCTGTGGTACTTGCAGACAAAGCGGCGCACGCTGCCCTTGCTGTCTTCCACCAGCGGGTTGCCGCGATGCTGGCAGACGTTGTAGAACGCCCGGACACCGCCGTCCTTCTGGCGGACCATGAGGATTTCTTCCGGCCCGACCGGCTCCATCTGCCAGTCGCCGGGGTTCGGCAGTTCCGACTCGCGGCCGAGCAGCAGCCACACCTTGGTCCACATCCCTTCCCATTCCTGCTGGAAGAACTCGCGGGAGGTGTAGC
>CAZNFI010000214.1:0-4231 GCA_964572185.1 uncultured Pseudomonadales bacterium | reverse complement strand
CCCCTACCCCGGCGGGCAGGGAAGGCACGATGGCGCTCGCCAGATGCTCCCGCACCGCGCTTGCAACCGTCATCACCTGTTCGCCATCTGCCCGGTAAACCTCGACAAAAACGCCTGGTTTGCCCTGGTGCCGGATGATCAGGTCGGTATCCTGGAACGCATCGCGCACCTCGGCGATATCGCCCAGGCGAACCACTGTGCCGTCGGCGCGGCTGAGCACCACGATGTCTTCGAACTGCTGCTGATCGTAACTCTGGCCAAGCGTGCGTACCCGAACCTGTGCATCCTGGGTATCGATGCTGCCGGCGGACAGGTCAAGCGAGCCGCCGCGCACCGCATTGGCGACATCCGCCAGTGTCAACCCCAGCGCTCTAAGGCGGTACAGGGGCACTTCGATGGAGATCTCGTACTCCCTGATTCCCGTGGTTTCCACGTAGGACACGCTGGGCAGTGACGCGAGTTCGTCTTCTATCTGATAGGCCAGTTCCTTGAGCGAGCGCTCGGGTATGTCGCCATACACGATGAGACGGACGATGCTCTGGCGGTTGGTCATCTCCGTGTACTCGGCCCGCTCCGCCGCACCGGGAAACGACTGGATACGTCCCACCGCCGACTTGATGTCGTCCAGCGCCCGGCCCATGTCGGTACCGGACTTGACCTCGACCCGCACCGATGCCATGCCCGGGGCGGCCACGGACTTCACCGACTTGACTTCCTCCAGCGACTCGACCTCCTCCTCGATCTTGACCACGATCGACTCTTCCACCTCATCCGGCGTGGCGCCGGGGTAGGCCATGGACACCTCAAAGGTATTGAACGGCAGCGTAGGCCAGGCTTCGCGCTCCAACCCGGTCAGCGACACCAGGCCGGCTGCCAGTATGCCCAGCATCAACAGGTTGGCAGCCACCCGGTTGCTTGCCATGTAGGCAATGGGGCCGCCCGGTTCTCCCTGCAAGTTGTCGATCTGGCTCATCGCAGCGGTGTGGTTTCGCTACGCACCCGCATGCCGTCGGTAGCAAAGCGCAGGCCGCCGATCACGACCGCCTGGCCAGGCGCCAGTGCACCGGTGACGAATACCTCGTCGTCGCCGCGCTGCAGCACCCGCACCGGAACGATACGCAGGGTGCTGTCGGCGCCCAGCGCCCAAATCTGGTTCCCTGGTTGCAGGGCCGCGCGCCGAACGCGAAAGTAGCTGGCAGGCGCCTTCCCCTGGATCTCCACTTCCACGAATTTGCCGACCAGCAGCGGTTGAACACCGCCCGCGGCGCCGCCCGCCCCCATTGGCAAGCCCGGTTCGAATGGGTCCGGCACGCGGACGATGACGTCGATGGTGCGGGATTGCAGATCGACGGAGGCCTCCGCTCGATCCACGTGGCCACGCCAGGCGTAACGGCTGTCGCCGTACTGGGCGACCACCTGGGCGGTCGCTGGCGGGTGGTTGCCGTCGCCGGGATCCTGCCACAGGCCCGGGATCAATGCGGCATCCGCATCCGAGACCGGCACCACCACTTCGACGGCGTCGGCTGCGAAAAGCCTGCCCACCGCCTGGCCGGCACTGACCAGTTGCCCCTTGTCCACCGACTCGGTGCGCACATAGCCGTCGAAGGGCGCATGCACCCGGGTGCGGGACAGGGCCAGCCTTGCATCGGCCACACTGGCCTTGTCGCGGTCGAGGGCCGCCTTGGCCGCCTGCAACTGGGGTTCCCGCAGCGTAAGCGGGTTGGCGGCCCCTGCGGGCTGCTGCAGCCGGTCAGAGTAGCGCTCGTACTCTGTCCGGGCGATGGACGCCTCTTCCCGGGCTTCCAGGTATTCCGACTGGCGCGCGGCGAGCATGGCTTCCGCTGCGCGCAACCGGTAGACGTAGTCTTCTTCCTCTATGCGGAACAGCGTCGAGCCTGCCGGCAGGCGCCGGCCGCTCTGAAAAGCCGGGTTCACCCAGATCACCCTGCCCCCGACCTGGGGTGCCACTTCGATCTCGGCGCTGGGCCGAACCGTGCCGGCGCCAAACACCGGAATGGCCCCGGAACCGCCGGTGACCGTGGCCGTCTCCACATACGGGATCTGTGACGGCGGTTCGCTCCGTTCCGGTTCAGGAGCCATCGACACCAGCAGCACCGCCACGGTGACGGCCCCGACAACGATAGCCGCCGCCAGCAGAAACCCCCTTCCTCTTCCCATGCTGATTACTCGATATCGGCCGACAACAAGTGCGGCATTGAATCTGGAGCGGTTTCGATTGCACCATGCGCCACCGGCCCGTCAGCGGTCCAGGCACCTCCCAGGGCACGATGCAGCGAAAGTCGCGCGTAGCCGAGCTCGCGCCGGCCCGCGGCAAGCGCCGATTTCGCGCTCAACAGGCCTTGCGCGGCGGCCAGGTAAATCGCGTAGTCCCCAAGGCCGGCCAGGTAGCGCTGTTCCTGCAGCGCCGCCTCGGCGCCCGCCTCTTCCACGAACCGGTTCAGCAGGCTGACCCGCTGCCGGTTGGCGTGCAACCCGGCAAGCGCCGCCTCGACTTCGTTGACGGCGGTAACCACCGCTCGGCCGAACGCCGCGGCCGCTTCGTCAAGCCGCGCCTCGGCCAAGGCCACGCCGGCACGCAGCCGGCCGCCCTGAAATACCGGTGCAAGCAGGTTGACGCTCAGGTTGCGATACCACTGATCGGGATCGAACCACTCGCTGGATGCGGCGCTCTGCAGGCCAATGGACCCGGACAGTGACAGCGACGGCAACAATTCCGCCCGCCTGGCGCCCAGTGCATGGCGAGCCGCCTCGACCCGCTGCCGGGCGGCGCTGACATCCGGCCGCTGCACCAGCAGGTCGGCCGGTATGCCCGCGGGTACGGGGTCGAGGGACGCGACGGGCGACAAGGCTTGCGGCAGCACACTTTGCAGGTCGGCGCGGTAGCCGCCCAGCAGCGCCCACAGCCGGGCCTCGGCGTCGGCCAGACGGGCATCGATCTGCGGCACACCAGCCTGCGCATCGCGCAGCGCGCGCCGCGCCGCATACAACTCGCGGATGGCGATGACACCCCGGTCGTATCGCGTTTCCGCCAGGGACTCCTGTTCCCTGAACAGCGCCACGATTTCTCCGGCAAGATGCTGTTGACAGCGAAGATCGACGATCTCCAGATAGGTTGCGACCGTTTCCGCCAGAACGCCGATGCGTGCCGCGCGATAGTCCGCTTCTGAAGCCAGGCGCTCGGCGCCCGCGGCCAGCGCCGCATGGCGGTCACGTCCCCAGAAGTCCAGTTCATAGGCGAAGTCGGCGCTGAGCGAATAGGTGGTCAGGTCAAGCCGGTCGGGCAACTCGACGCCAAACGACTCGTAGACGTCGGCACCGATTCCCAGGTCGTCCAGCTGCGCGCCCAGACCGGTATTGGTGGGCGCATCGAACTCGTTCACGCCGAGGCCGGCCTGAAGGGTCGGCAGCCGCGAGGCCCGGGCGATTCGCGCCCTGGCCCTGGCCTGCTCCACCCTGGCAACCGCCTGGGCAAGGTCGAAACTGGACTCGAGGACGGCTTCGACCACCTGGTCGAGGGCCGGATCCTCGAAAGCCCGCCACCATTCCAGCGGCTGGTGCCCGCCGGGTACCGAGCCTTCCGAATAGTCGGCGGGGAGTTCCGCGACGCGATCGGAATCCGCGGCCGGCGGAACCAGGGAGCAGGCGCCGAGCAGACAGGCTCCCAGCACGGCCCACAGGGCACCGGAACGAACAGCGGATCGCCGCTTCGAGTCCGCTACACTCGAGCCCGAGTCGAATCGAGCTTTCATCACCTGGACAGCCAGCAGTCTCCATCCCCACACGCAGACATCGAACCGCGAGTATAGCAATCGCCAATCCGCCGAGGTCAATCAGCCCAGCCGCATGCGGTCGATGCCCACCAACCGGTCGAACAGCAGATACAAGGCCAACACGCACACCAGCAGAATGCCGCCCAGCGCCGCCGCCAGCCCCCAGTTCAGCGACAGCTGCATGTGATAGGCGATCATGTTGGATATGAGTTGCCCGGTGCGGCCCCCGACCAGGGCCGGCGTGATGTAGTAACCGATGGCCAGGATGAACACCAACAGTGAGCCGGCGCCGACGCCGGGCAGCGTCTGCGGCCAGTAGATGCGCCGGAACGACTGGAAAAAGGTGCCACCCAGGGACGCGGCGGCGCGCATGTAGTGCGGCGGGATGGCGCGCATGACCGAGTACAGCGGCAGCACCATGAACGGCAGCAGCACGTGGG
>CAZNFI010000213.1:0-4236 GCA_964572185.1 uncultured Pseudomonadales bacterium | reverse complement strand
GGACAGCGGCGGACGGGGAGGCGGACGGGGACACCCACATCGCGTACAACATTACTGACGAACGAGGACACCCACATCGCGTGAACGAGCGAAACGAACGAGGACACCCACATAAGCACGACTCCCGACCGCGGACAGCGGCGGACGGGGAGGCGGACGGGGACACCCACATCGCGTACAACATTACTGACGAACGAGGACACCCACATCGCGTGAACGAGCGAAACGAACGAGGACACCCACATAAGCACGACTCCCGACCGCGGACAGCGGCGGACGGGGAGGCGGACGGGGACACCCACATCGCGTACAACATTACGGACCAGGACACCCACACAAATGCAACACTGGATCGCCCCGTCCATTCTCTCTGCTGATTTCTCCCGGCTCGGCGACGAGGTGGAGGCGGTGCTCGACGCTGGCGCCGACATCATTCACTTCGACGTGATGGACAATCACTACGTGCCCAACCTCACCATCGGGCCGCTGGTGCTGGCGTCGCTGCGCAAGGCAGGCATCGACTGCTTCATGGACGTGCACCTGATGGTCAAGCCCGCCGACCGGCTGGTCGGCGCCTTCGTCGATGCCGGCGCCAATCTCATCAGCGTGCACCCCGAGTCGACCCAGCACCTGCACCGAACCCTGTCGCTGATCCGCGACGGCGGCGCCCAGGCCGGCATCGTGTTCAACCCCGCCACGCCGCTGCACGCGCTCGACGAGGCGCTCGGCCTGGTCGACCTGGTTCTGGTCATGTCCGTGAACCCCGGCTTCGGCGGCCAGGCGTTCATCCCGGAGAGCCTCGACAAGCTGCGCCGCGTGCGGGATCGCATCGACCGGTGCGGGCGGGCGGTGCGCCTGGAGGTGGACGGCGGCATCAAGACCGGCAACATCGCCGAGGCCGCGCGGGCCGGCGCCGACACCTTCGTTGCCGGCAGCGCCATATTCGGCGCCGGCGACTATGCCGCCACCATCGCCGCCATGCGCGCCGAACTGGGTGGCGCCCATGGCGCTTGATCCCAGGGGTTTCCCAGGCTACCTGTTCGATCTCGACGGCACCCTGATCGACACCGCGCCGGACATCTGCGCGGCGGTGAACCATGCGCTGCACCGGTTCGGCTATGGGCCGGTGCAGGAATCCATGGTGCGCCACTGGGTCGGGCACGGCGGTCTCGTGGTCATAGAGCAGGCGGTGGCGGCGGCGCACGCGGATGGCCAAGGCACCAGCGCCGCCGATGGCGCGGGCGCATCGACGGGCAACCGGGCAGTGAGCCAGGGCGACCGCTCGCCGACAACCGACGGCGCACCGGTGGCAGAGATGCTCAACCATTTCCTCGACTACTACGCGGCGCACATCGCCGACGCCAGCCAGCCCTACCCCGGGGTGGTCGATACGCTACAGGCACTGTCGGAACGCGGCGCCAGGCTCGCGGTGGTCACCAACAAGCGCATCACACTGACCCGCAAGCTGCTCGCGGCGCTCGACCTCACCGGCCGGTTCGACGTCATCGTCGGCGGCGATACCACCGCGAAGCCAAAGCCCGACGCCGGCCCGATTCACTTCGCCTGTCGGCAAATCGGCCTTGCCACCGCCGACATCCTGTTCGTTGGCGATTCGCTGACCGATGTCAACGCCTCGCGTGCCGCCGGCTGCCGGGTGGTCTGCGTGCCCGACGGCTACAACCACGGCATCGCCGCCGCGAAACTCGGCGCCGATGCCATCATCGGCTCGCTGCGAGAGCTGGTTTGACGCCGACCGGGCCCGACGCCCTGTCCGGGTTTCGCATCTGCGATTTCACCGGCCAGTTGGCGGGCGCCGGCGCCACCAAGTGGCTGGCATCGTTCGGCGCGGAGGTGATCCGCATTGAAGACCCGGTCAGGGAAGGCCGCTGGGACATTCTGCGCGGCATCGCGCCGTTCATCGATGACCGCCGCGGAATCGACCTCGGCGGCGGCTTCAACAATCACAACACCAACAAGTACGGCATCACGCTGAACCTGCGCACCGCGCGCGGCAAGGAAATACTCACCGAACTGGTGAGGCTCTCGGACGTGGTGAGCGAAAACTTCGCCAAGGGGGTACTTGAGAAATGGGGGTTCGGCTACGAGCGACTGAAAGCCATCAGGCCCGACATCGTCTACGTGTCGAACTGCGGGTTCGGCCACGTCGGCCCGTACAGCGATTTCCGCACCTGGGGGCCCATCGTGCAGGCCGTTTCCGGGCTGACCTTCACCTCCGGGCTGCCCGACCGGGAGCCCGCCGGCTGGGGCTACTCGTTCATGGACCACACCGGCGCCTACTACATGGCCATTGCCATCCTGATGGCGCTGATCCACCGGCAGCGCACCGGCGAGGGCCAGTGGGTGGACCTGGCCTGTACCGAACCCGCACTGGCCCTGCATGGCCCGGCGCTGCTCGACTGGACGGTCAACGGCCGGCCGGCAAGGCGCCCTGGGCAACCACACAGCAACCGCAACCAGTGGCCACCGATGGCTCCGCACGGCATCTATGCCTGCCGGGGCGAAGACCAGTGGGTGGCCATCGCCTGCCGCAACCAGGCCGACTGGGATGCCCTGGCCACGGCAATCGGCGAACCCTGGTGCGGCACCGCGGCCTTTGCCAATCTCGAATGCAGATTGGCGGCACAGGACCGGCTGGACCAACACATCGGCGATTGGACCGCACCCCGTGACAAGTTCGAGGTAGACAAGCTGCTGCAGCGGGCCGGCGTGCCGGTGGCGCCGGTACTGAAGCCCGAGGAGCGCATCGACCTCGACCCGAGTACCGGCGCGTTCGGCCTCTGGCCAACGGTGCGGCACTCCAGGATGGGCGATGTGCGGGTCGACGGGCAACCGGCACACTTCTCGAAAACCGACTGGCACCTGGAACGCGGCGCACCCTGCCTCGGCGAACACAACGAAGAGGTGTTGACGCGCCTGTTGGGCATGACCGGCGACGACGTGCGGAAGCTGCGGGCGGAGGGTGTGATATGACGGCGCTGACCGGCCTGCGGGTGATCGAGCTGGCGAACGAGCACATCGCGTTCGCGGGCAAGCTGCTGGCCGACATGGGCGCCGATGTGATTCTCGTGGAGCCGCCCGGCGGCGACCCGTGCCGCGGCTATCCGCCGTTTCTGGACGATGAACCCGGCGAAGACCGGAGCCTGTACTGGTGGCACTACCACACCAGCAAGCGCGGCATCGTGCTCGATCTCGACCATGCAGAGGACGCACAGCGGTTCCGCCGCCTGGTCGCCACGGCCGACCTGCTTCTCGAAGGCGAACCACGCAGGCGCCTTGCCGGGCTGTCACTGGACTATGACGACCTGATCGCCCATCGCGCCGACCTCATCCACGTTGCCGTCACTTCCCATGGCCGCAACGACCCGAAGAGCGACCTTCCGTTCACCGACCTGACCATCATGGCCGCTGCCGGCCCGCCCTGGAGCTGCGGGTACGATGACCATTCCCTGCCGCCGATACGCGGGCCCGGGCAGGGCTACCAGACCGCCGCGCACTTTGCGGTGCTGTCTGCATTGACCGCCGTGCTGTACCGCGCCACCAGCGGCGAGGGCCAGTTCATCGACGTGAGCATGAACGCCGCCTCCAACATAACCACGGAAGGCGCAACGTATTCCTGGCTGGTGGCACGGCAGACCGTGCAGCGCCAGACGGGGCGACACGCCATGGTCGACCCCACCATGGAGACCCAGCAACCGTGCGCGGACGGGCGGTACGCCAATACGGGCCTGCCGCCCCGCTTTCCCGACGAGTTCCGCAAGTTGTTGAACTGGCTACGCGAACTGGGCCTTGACCGGGAACTGCCGGAGACCGTGTTCCTGGAAATGGGCGCCAACTGGGAAGGGGCTTTCGACCTGTCCCGGGTCGCCACCGATGACACCATGGCCGCCATCTTCGGCGCCGGCCGCGAAGCGCTGAACCTGATCGCGCAACGTGTTCCGGCACAGGAGTTCTTCCTGGGCTGTCAGCGCGCCGGCCTGGCGGTAGGCGTGATCAACTCGCCCGAAGAGGCGTTCGAAGACGAACATTTCAAGGCCCGGGGATTCCAGGTTCCGGTGCGCCACGACGAACTCGGCCGCGACCTGACCTATCCCGGCGCTCCCTACCGGTTTACCGCGAGCCCTTGGCGCATCGACCGCCGCGCGCCCCGGCTGGGGGAACACAACGACGAGGTTTTCGCGGCGCTCGATTAAGTCTTGCCCGACGGGCGATGCGGGC
>CAZNFI010000212.1:0-4273 GCA_964572185.1 uncultured Pseudomonadales bacterium | reverse complement strand
GCACCTCGTCCTCGGCCCGCGACCAGGCCATGCCCTTGCCGACGATCACCAGCGGGCGTTCGGCGGATTCCAGTGCCGATAGTGCCGCTTCGATAGCCTCCGGGTCGGCCAGGGTGCGCGGCGCATCGCCGACCGTGGCCGCCTGCACGACCTTGTCAGCGGGTACCTGGCCGCGAATGATGTCATCCGGAAAATCCAGGTATACGGGGCCGGGGCGGCCGTACATGCTGTGCCGGACGGCCTGTTCCACGTAATAGGGAATGCGCTCGGTGTGCTCGATGGCGTGCGCGTACTTGCAGTAGGGGGCGGCCAGTTGCACCTGCCGCTCTTCCTGGAAACCGCCCATGCCGTTCTGGTACACCGGCGAGGCGCCGCCAATGAGAATCATCGGCCAGCAGTTCTGCTGGGCATTGGCCAGCCCGGCAAAGGCGTGGATGACGCCGGGCCCGGAGACGGTCAGGCAGGCCTGCGGGCGCCCGGTGAGGTAGCTGGCGGCCTGGGCGGCGTAACTGGCCGACTGTTCGTTGCGCATGCCGATGAACTGGATGCCGGCCTTCTGTGCCGCAAACGCGGCGCCGATCACCGGGAATCCGACAATGCCGAACATGTAGTCCACGCCTTGCTGCTTGAGGCTCTGTGCCATCAGGGTGGCGCCGTCTATGTTGTCCACGCTTGCTCCTTGGTTGTGCTGTTGCTGTTGGCGGGAAGCCGTTGCCGGGCCCGGAGGCAAATCGCTGCGACGCCCTCCCTGGTGTGCGGTGTGCCTTCCCGTCAGTGCTCCTTGTCGCCCGGCTCGGCGACGATGCCCTGGTGCAGGAGGTTGTCGAGCTCGGCATCGCCGAGGCCCAGGTCTGCGGCGAGAATCTCCTTCGAGTGCTGGCCGAGCAGGGGCGCGGCCCGAATGGGCACGTGGCTCTCCGACATGCGCGCCGGCCAGCCGAGCAGCCGCACCCTGCCGTGTTTCGGGTGTTCGATCTCGTGGATGAAGCCGCGCTCGAGCATGTGCTCGTTTTCGTAGAGGTCCCTGGTGTCGAGCACGGCGCTGGCGGGCACGCCGGCTTCGGCCAGCAGCCGCATGGCCTCGTACTTGTCGCGGGCAGAGGTCCAGGCGGTAATTTCCGCACGCAGTGCGTCGCAGTTGCGGGCCCGCTGCCAGGCGTCCTTGAAGCGTGAATCTTCCGCCAGGTCGGGCCGCTGCATGGCGTCGCAGAGCGCCAGCCACATGCGCGGGGTCACCGCCATGACATAGACGTAATCGTTGGCGCCGCCGCCCTGGCATGGATACAGGGCCAGGGTCGGGACATCGTCGTTGTTTGTGCGCCGGGTTGCCCGTTCGCCATATCGCGTATAGGAACTGGCGGTGCGGCAGTAGTAGGTCATGGCCTCCTGCATGGACAGCTCGATGAACTGACCCTTGCCGGTTTTCAGTTTCTGCACGTAGGCGGCGGATATGGCCAGCGCCATCTGTACGCCGGTGCCGGAGTCGCCCGTGGTCGGGCCCGGGCGCATGGGCGGGCCGTCCGGCGTGCCGGTAATGGAGAAGGCGCCGGCTGCTGCCTGGGCGACCATGTCGTAGCACTTGAAGTCGGCCCAGGGGCCGTCCAGGCCGAAACCCTTGATGCGCGCGTAGATGATGTCGGGCTTGACGGCCTTGACGGTCTCGTAGCCGATATCGAGTTTCTCGATGACGCCCGGGCCGTAGTTCTCGACGAACACATCGTAGCCGGCCACCATCTCCAGCAGCAGCCGGCGCCCCTCGGGGCTGCGCAGGTCCAGGGCGATGGAGCGCTTGTTGCTGTTCCAGACGTAGAAATACTCATCGCCATTGATCAGATCGCGGCCCGGGTCGCCGGTGCCGGGCGGTTCCACCTTCACCACATCGGCGCCCAGCCAGGCCAGGCACTGGGTGCAGGCGGTGCCGGCTTCGTATTGAGTCATGTCCAGAATGCGCAAGCCGCTCAATGCTGCCATGGTGTCGGTCTCCTAGTCCGGAAACTGGTGGAGGATGTGGCAATGCCGGACACGGCAGCCGTCCGCTGGCCGCTTCGAAGCATCGCTTTGCCCGCCTCCGCGCGGGGAAACTAAGGCCTGGCGCAGGGGAAAGCAACCGCCGCCGCCTGCGCAATGCCCGCCGGCCGGCCGTTGCCCCCGACCGTTCACCTCCGGCGGGAAACCAATGCACCCTATTGAGTGGTGCCCGAATGCGCTCGGGTCGCATTGAGTGTGCGCCTTTGGTGAATGTCAGGATGGGTTGTTGGCGTTTGACCGAATACGACTTTGGCGCCTACTTGAGTACGCCACTGGCCATGAGCGCATCCACCCGTGCTGCGGCGATGCCGGATTCCAACAGCACTTCGCGGGTGTGCTGCCCCGCGTCCGGCGCCGGTCCGCGTACCTCGATGTCGGCGCCGTGAATGTGGAACGGCGCGGATACCACTTCCATGGCGCCGGCCCGTTCGTGAACGACCAGCGAGAAGGCGCCGCGCTCGCGCAGCGCCGGGTCTTCGACGACTTCCGGCAACTCCGTGACCGGCTCCCAGATCATGCCGGCGGCATCGAGCCTTGCACGCCAGTGCTCGAGATCCTCGCTGGCAAACAGCCGCTCGATTTCGGGAACCAGTTGCTGGCCGTGCTCGACCAGGCCGGCGGCGTTCTGAAAGCGCTCATCGGTCAGCCAGTCGTCGCGCCCCAGCATGGCGCAGAACTTGGGCCAATAGGGCATGGGCAAGGGCGATACCATGGCAAACCAGCGGTCATCGGCGGTGCGGTAATAGTTCCAGATGGGGTTGGGCGGCTCCCGGCGGCTGGTCTTCTCGGGTTGCAGGCGCTCGTACAGCGTATTGGTCACATCGGTGGCCAGCGCCCAGACGCCGGTGCGTTGCAGCGTCACTTCTACGGTTTGACCTTCCCCCGTCCGATCCTTGAGCCGCATGGCGGCGAGAATGCTGGCCAGCAGGTTCAGCGCCGTGGTGCGGTCACCGTAACCGGGCCGCGACAGCAGCGGGCCGTCATCGCGGTCGCCGAACACCGACATGGCCCCGGAGCGCGCCCAGAAGGCGTTCTGATCGAAGGCCGCGCGGTGGCTGTCCGGTCCCTCGGTGCCGTAGCCGGACAGCACGGCGTAGATGGTTTGGGGCGCCAACCCGTGAATGTGGGAGTCCGTCAGCCGGTAACGCTCGAGTCGTGCCTGAGTCAGATTGGTGATGAACACGTCCGCACGGGCCGCCAGCGTGCGAACGACCTCGGTCCCTTGCGGGCTTTCCAGGTTCACGCAGATGCCGCGCTTGCCGCGGTTGTCGAACTGGTAGGCGGGTGAGATGAAGTCATCGCCGTAAATGGCCGTGTAGGCACGTCGATAGCCATCGCCCTCCAACGGCTCCACCTTGACCACATCGGCGCCCATGTCCGCCATCAGCGCGGCACAACTCGGGGCGGCCAGCCAGTTCGCCACCTCCAGAACCCGGATCCCTGCCAATGGTGCAACCATTCTCGATGTTCCCTCCGAATCGACCCGCTTATGGTCGCATACACGAAGTCACAGGCAAGTTGCAGTGAAAACCGGCCCGCTGCCTCGATGATGACGAAGATGCAAAGTGACCCGTCGCAGGGGCGACGGGTGCGTGAGTCCCGCCAGGTTTGTGCGCATGGCACGACTCTGTGCGCTTTCCAACCAGTTTCCACTGTTGCCGGTATTGCGCCGTGCCTCGTTTTGGCCGGATAACGCGCTGTCCCGGATTCGGGTACAGTAGGGCGCGTTGTACTGGGCTTGGCAACCGTCCGGGCGGCTCGGGAAGGCCCGCTCGCGGCCCTCACCCTGAACCGTCCGGAGCGGAGTACGGGCATGCGGATACAGGAGGAGCAGTGACCGGGAGTCGCCTCAAGGGCTGTGTTGCGGTCGTCACAGGCGGCAGCACCGGCATCGGCTACGGCTGCGCGCAGGTGCTCGGCGCGGCCGGGTTGCACGTCGTCATCACCGCGCGCACCGAGGCCGATGGCATGCAGGCCGAGAAGGAGCTCCGCGGAAGGGGCTCGAGCGTCGTCTACCTGCCCCAGGACGTCGGCTCGCCGGCTGACTGGGAACGGGTTGCCGGCGCCACTGTCGAGCGCTTCGGGCGGCTCGACTTCCTGATCAACAACGCCGGCATTTCACACCTCGGCCCGATCGAGGAAACCTCGGCTGAAACCCTGATGTCGCTGGTGCGGGTCAACCTGATCGGCGCCTACTACGGGCTCAAGCACTGCGTGCCGGTCATTGCGGAGTCCCACAGTGCGC
>CAZNFI010000211.1:0-4317 GCA_964572185.1 uncultured Pseudomonadales bacterium | reverse complement strand
AGCGTGGTGCTGCGCGGCGACCACAGCATCGGCGAGTTCTATTCCGTGGCGCTCACCAACAACCACCAGCAGGCCGACACCGGCACCAAGATGATCCACCTCGGCCGCGGCACCCGCAGCACGATAATCTCCAAGGGCATCAGCGCCGGCCAAAGCGAGAACAGCTACCGGGGGCTGGTACGCACCTCGCCTGCCGCCGGCGAGGCCCGCAATTACACCCAATGCGACTCGCTGCTGATCGGCGACCGCTGTGGCGCCCACACCTTCCCCTATATCGAAAACCGCTCCTCGAACGCCATCGTCGAGCACGAGGCAACCACCTCGAAGGTGAGCGACGATCAGTTGTTCCTGTGCCGGCAACGGGGCATCGACCCGGAAAAGGCGGTGAGCATGATCGTCAACGGCTTCTGCAGGGAGGTGTTCCGGCAACTGCCCATGGAATTCGCGGTCGAGGCGGGCAAGCTGCTCGAGGTGTCCCTGGAAGGAGCGGTCGGATGACGCTGCTCGAAATCCGCGACCTGCAGGTCAGCGTCGACGGCAAGCCCATCCTCAGGGGGCTGAACCTGTCCATGAACGCCGGCGAGGTGCATGCCATCATGGGTCCCAACGGCTCCGGCAAGAGCACCCTGGCGAACGTACTCGCCGGACACCCCGGGTACCAGGTCACCGCGGGCGATGTGCTGTTCCAGGGCAACGAACTGCACGGCCTCGAGCCGGAACAGCGCGCCCATGCCGGCTTGTTCCTGGCTTTCCAGCATCCGGTGGAGATTCCCGGCGTCACCCACATGGAATTCCTGAAGGCCGCCAACGACAGTTGCCTGGCGGCGCGCCAGCAGCAGCCGGCTTCTGCGGTGGAATTCATGAAGCACGTGCGTTCTATAGCGCAAAGCCTTGATCTCGATGCGGAATTTCTTAAACGAGGCGTCAACGAAGGGTTCAGTGGCGGCGAGCGCAAACGCAACGAAATCCTGCAGATGCTGTTGCTGCAGCCGCAACTGGCGGTACTCGATGAAACCGACTCCGGGCTCGACATCGATGCTCTGCGCACAGTCGCCGAGGGCGTCAACCGGTTTCACGACGACAGCAACGGAGTACTGCTGATCACCCACTATCAGCGGTTGCTGAACCATGTCGCCCCCGACCACGTGCATGTGCTGGCAGACGGCCGCATCGTCGAGTCCGGTGACGGCGGCTTGGCGCACGCCCTGGAAGAGCGAGGTTACGCATGGCTGCGCGACTGAGCGAAATCGACGCAACGCCCGCCTGGCTGGCCGCGGACACCATCGCCCGCTGCCGGGCCGCGCTCGACAGCGGGCTCACCCGGGAGACCTGGAAATATTCGCCGCTGTCAAAAACCCTCGAAAAGCTGCTCGGAGCAGCTTCCGTGTTTGCCATGCCATTGGAGGAGGTGCCGGAAGGCGTCACCGTCTCTCCGCTCGGCAACCCGGATCGGGCACCGCATTTCGACTTGAACCTGGAGCGTTATCCACTGGCCGGCATCGTCGCTTCGCTGGCTGCGGAGGCCTGGCTGGTCGACATTGGGCGCTCTCCCGAGCGCCCGCTGAGGCTGACTTCCCGGGCTGGCATCAATGCGCCGGTAATCGTCCGTACGCATCCCGGTTGCCGGGTAGCCATCGAGGAAGGTGGCGCGCCCGGCGGCATGCAGGCAGCGGTGCGCGTACTGCTGGCCGGCCGCCACAGCCGGGTGAGCTGGGCGCAGACGGAACTGGCGGAAGACTCGGAACAGTGGCTGCTGCTGCAGGCGAGCCTTGCAGAGCACGCCTGCCTCGAACTGCATCAACACGCCACGGGCGCCCTGTTCCGTCGTCTCGATACCCATGTGACGCTCATCGGCGACGGTTCCGACTGTACGGCAACGGGGGCCGGCGTGGTCGGCACGGGCCAGCATCTCGACCGTCAGCAGGTCATCGAGCACCGCGGCCGCAATACCCGCAGCCGCACCCGGCTGCACAACCTGGCGGCCGGTGCAAGTCGTTGTTCGTTCAATGGGCGCATACACATTCACCCCGGGGCCACCGGCAGCGATGCCGATCTTTCCAACAAGAACCTGGCGCTGCATGCCGATGCGCAAGTCAACACCAAGCCGGAACTGGAAATCTACACCGACGATGTGCGCTGCAGCCATGGCGCGACCGTGGGGCAACTCGATGACACCGCGCTGTTCTATCTGCGCAGCCGCGGGCTGCCGGAAGCGCTCGCCCGGCGCACCCTCAGCATCGGGTTTCTGGCCGAGTGTGTGACCGGGCCCCTGGCCGGCCGGGTTCTCGACAATTTCCTGGAGCGGCTGGGAGCAACTTCTGCGGCGCGGTCGAGCGGCCTGCACGGCGCGGTGTCGCGGCAATGACCGGCAGCAGCGGGGCAAGCACCCGCATAGCCGGGCGCTTCGCCACCGCCGGCGCGAGCGCCCCGGACATCAGCGGCGACTTCCCCATTCTGCAGCGCACCGTCAATGGCCAGCCGCTGGCCTATCTCGACAGCGCCGCCACCACCCAGAAACCGCATCGGGTTCTGGATGCGATTCGCGACTACTACGAGGCATGCAACGCCAACGTGCACCGGGCTGCCCATGCCCTCGCCGACGAAGCGACCAGCGCCTTCGAAGGCGCCCGCGAGAAGGTGCGCGCGCTGCTGGGCGCCGCCCACACCAGGGAAATCCTGTTCACCAGGGGCACCACTGACGGAATCAACCTGATTGCGTCGGCAATGACCGAGCTGGTGCGGCCTGGCGACGAGATCCTCATCACGGAAATGGAACACCACTCCAACATCGTCCCCTGGCAGATGCTGTGCGAGCGTACCGGCGCAGTGCTGGTGGCAGGCCGGGTCACCGCCGACGGCGAGGTCGACCTCGACGACCTGTACGCCAAGCTCGGCCCGAAGACGCGCCTGCTGGCGATTGCTCATGTCAGCAATGCCCTGGGAACGGTCAATCCGGTAGCCGAACTCATTGACGCAGCCAGGCGCTTGGGTGCCTGGACGTTGATAGACGGCGCCCAGGCGGTGCAGCACCTGGCCATCGACGTGCAAGGGCTCGACTGCGACTTCTACGCCTTCTCGGGCCACAAGATGTTCGGACCCACCGGCATCGGTGCCCTGTACGGCAAGGCCGAGCGACTCGATGCGCTGCCACCGGTCCAGGGAGGCGGCGAGATGATCGAGCAGGTGACCCTGGAGCGCACCACCTACAATCGCCTGCCGTACAAGTTCGAGGCGGGCACCCCCAACATCGCCGGCGCCATCGGCATGGGCGCCGCGGTGGACTATCTCAATGCCTTGCCGCGGGCCGCATTGCTGGCCCGGGAACAAGCTCTGGTCGAGGCTGCCGTAAGTGGGCTCAAGCAGTTGCCGGGCGTGCGCATCATAGGCGAGCCGGCGCACCGGCTGTCGGTGGTTTCATTTCTCGTCGATGGCGGTCACCCGCACGATTTCGGCACGCTGCTCGATCAGCAGGGAGTCGCGGTGCGCACCGGCCACCACTGCGCCATGCCGCTCATGGAGCGCCTGGGCATTCCCGGCACCATACGCGCATCGTTCGGTCTGTATAATGGCCCGTCGGATGTCGAGCGACTGGTCGCCGGCGTGCAGAAGGCCATGGATTTCATCTGAGCGAGTGTTTTGAGGTTTTCGTCATGAGCGTTGCATCGTTCGATCCGACCCGTATCTCGGTTACAGGCGCAGCCGCCGTCCACATCACCGAGCAGGTCGCACGGTCCGGCCGCCATTGCCTGCGCCTGGGCGTCAAGGAAAGTGGCTGCAACGGCTACATGTACGTTCTGGATTACATCGATGCGCCCTCGGACGACGACCGGGTTTTTCCGATCGACGACAACCTCTCGGTTTACGTGAGCGAGACCGACCTGCCCCTGGTTCAGGGCACCGAGGTGGATCTGGTCACCGAGGGCCTGAACTCGAGCCTGCAGTTCAAGAACCCCAATGCATCCGCCCACTGCGGTTGCGGCGAGAGCTTCTCCATCGACAACGGCGAGGGCTGAAGCGTGCAGCGGCGGGTCATACCTGTCAGCCGCAGCGTCGATGCCCGGCTGGTCCCCACCGGCGACCCGGTGACCATTGCCGGCGGTGCCTTCGTGACCCTGACCCAGGCCCTGGGCGGCACCTATACCATCGTATTCAACGGCAACATGGCGCGCATCGACGGCGCCGATGCCGATGCCCTGGGCTTCACCCCAGAGGTACTGGAGTTTGCCCGGCCCGCCGATGGCAAGGTAGACCCGCTGCAGGTCGACACGGCTCTGCAAAGTGTCTTCGACCCGGAAATACCGGTCAACATCGTCGATC
>CAZNFI010000210.1:0-4328 GCA_964572185.1 uncultured Pseudomonadales bacterium | reverse complement strand
CTACAGGCCGCTTTCCGCGCAGGCCCGGTCGAGGTGGTAGCGCAGGTCCCCCAGGTGGTATTCCCAGTGCTTGGCGCGGCGCGTGTATAGCTGCAGGTCGTAGTCGACGACAAAGGCGATGCCAGCATGCACCTCGTGGGCGGCGAAGGTCATGGCGGCGGCGCCGCGGCTGGCGGAAGCCTTGGCCAGCGCCGCCTCGCGCAGAAACGAGCGGCCTGAGTCGATGCGCCAGGCGGCCTGCAGGGTGAGCAGCCGGGTCCAGTGACAGTGTATGGCGATGTCGGTGCACAGGTACTGCACCGCCTGGTAGCTGCCGATGGCCTGGCCGAACTGCTCGCGCTCCCTGGCGTAGTCGGTGGTCATTGCCAGCACCCGCTCGCCGGCGCCGACCACCATTGCCGATTGCAGCACCGCGGCTTTCATGGTCGTCTCGTACAGCGCCGGCCATGCCGCGTCCAGGTCTCCGACCAGGGCTTCCCGCGGCACCGACACCCGGTCGAACGTTACCGCATACAGCGGGTAGCCGGCGATGTTGGGCATGCGCTCGATGCTTGCGCCGGCTGCCCGGGGGTCCACCAGGAACAGGGATATGCCGTCACCGTTCGCATGGCTTGCCGTTCGGGCGGCACAGAGCAGCTTGTCCGCGGAGCGCGCACAGGCAACCAGCACCTTGGTGCCGCTGAGCACGAACTGCGATCCGTCGGGCTGGGCTTCGAGCTGCACGGCCTCGGGCCCGTAACCGCCGTCCGGCTCCATGATGGCGGGGGCAACCACCGACTCGCCCCGGGCAATGCCCCCCAGCAGAGCCTTTTTCTGGTCCTCGCTGCCGAGCGCACCGATGAGGCCGCCGGCCAGGGCGACGGTGTCGAGCAGCGGGCATGGCACCAGGTGCCGGCCGAGTTCGACGTACAGCGGAAGCATGTCCAGCATGGCCAGGCCCAGCCCGCCATGGCGTTCCGGGAACGGCATGCCGAGCCAGCCCAGTTCGGCCATTTTTGACCAGAGTGCCCCGGGAAAATCCGATGTGCCCGTTTCGTATTCGCGCACCAGTTCCGGCGGGCAGTGCTTCCCGAAGAACTCGTTGGCCGTATTGCCGATGAGTTGCTGCTCTTCGCTGAGTTGCAGATCGATGCCCATGGTCGTTTCCCGATTTCAGCGCGGCAGATTGAGGCCGCGGGTGGCCAGCACCATGCGCTTGAGCTGCGAGGTGCCGCCGGCGTGGTTGCCGAACGAAGCCCTGAAGTAGTGCTCGATATCGCCGTTGAGCTGTGCCCATCGGCCGCCCTGTATCTGCGCCATGGGGCCGACGATCTCCATGCACACCTGCGCCAGGTGCGGCCAGAATTCCTTGAACACCGCCTGGTGCATGTGCATCGATGCCTCACCGAAGCGGCTCGGCCTGGCCGATTGTGCGTTGCCGTACATCTCGTAGGCCTGCAGCCTGATGGCCTCCACGCCCAGCATCAGTTCGCCGAGCTGTTGGCGCACCACCGGGTCGTCGGCAAGGGGGCGGCCGCCGCGGTTGGTTTGCCGGCAGTAACGGATGACCCGGTTCAGCAGCGGCACGATGCGCATGGCGTGGGGGCCGAGGCTGGGGCCGGCGTTGTCGAGCGTTTCGCCGCCCATGCGGAACCAGATCTGTGTCCAGGCCTGGTTCTCATCGCCGAGCAGGCTGTCGGCCGGTACGCGCACGTCATCGAAGTAGGTCATGTTCTGGCGGCCGTCCGCCATGTTGTTCAGGGGCAGCATTTCCACGCCCGGGGCATCGAGCGGCACCAGGAAGCAGGAAATGCCCGCGTGCCGGGGCGCGTCGGGATCGGTGCGGGCCAGCACCGACATCCACTGGCAGTAGTGGGCGGCGGTGCCGAGGGTTTTCTGGCCGTTGATCACCCACTCGTCGCCGTCGCGGTGCGCCTTGGTGGTCAGGCGTGCCAGGTCGGACCCCGCGCCTGGTTCGCTGTATCCCTCGCCCCAGAGCACCGTGGCGTCCGCGATGCCCTTCAGGTGGCGCCGGCGTTGTTCGTGGGTGCCGTGGCGCAACAGGTAGCCGGCGACGTGCATGCCGATCACCGGGTAGGTGGGCACGTCGTGGTTGACGAATTCTTCTTCCAGAATCCATTTTTCTATGGCCGGGCGGTCGAGGCCGTAGTACTCGGCTGGCCAGGTCAGGGCGTTCCACCCCTTCTTTCCCACCTGGCGCCAGAAGGCGAGATAGCGCTCCCAGGACTCGGGGTTCTCGTCGTAGTCGTACCAGAAGGTCCAGGGCTCGGGCAGCGCTTCCTCCAGGAAATCGCGTACCTCCTGGCGCCACGCCTTGAGTTCCGGGGTGTCGTCCGGGCACAGGTCAACCATTACGTTCTTCCGCTAGACCGCGTATGCGCGGATCAGGTTGTCAAATGATTCAAATTCGCTCCCGGTCACCGCTGTCTCGTCGGGCTGGGCCATCGCCCCTTGCGGCATCTGACCGAGCGAATTCTGGACGCAGAATACATGCTTGACTACGTCCGCAGTAGCTTGCCGACGCGATTTTGGGCCTGGCGGCCGCCACTGCGTCGTTGGCGCGGGCCGATGGAGTAGGGGAGGTACCAGGCCGACGGCTGGGCACCGGAATCCTCCCGGGGGCGGCGCGCTTCGCGTCGGGAAGCATGTTCGGCGACGGTGCTGCCGGCCTCGTCGAGGTCGCCGAAGCGGATGACCTGGGTCGGACAGGCGGCAACGCAGGCGGGGTCCTCGCCGCGGTCGAGGCGGTGGGCGCAGAACGTGCATTTTTCCACGACGCCTTCCCGCCGTGGCGGTACCGCGGCATCGCCATGACCGTTTTCCAGCCCGTGCGGGAGGACCGGGACGGTTCTGTTGAGGCCGATGGCATCATAGGGGCAGGCGGGAATGCACTCGCCGCAGCCGGTGCAGGCGTCGTAGTCGATTTCGACGATGCCATCCGCACGTTGGCTGATGGCGCCTTCCGGACAGGCGGGCAGGCAGGGTGGTTCGGCGCAGTGGAAGCAGTTGCGCGGCCGGTAGTGCTTGTCGAGGTGCGGGAAAGTGCCGGAGGCCGTGTCGCGCTGCGTGCCGCCGACGGTGTCGACCTGCTGCCACCAGAGGCCCTCGCCGACGCTGTTTTCCACCTTGCAGGCCACCGCGCAGGCCCAGCAGCCGATGCAGCGGTCGAGATCGAAGGTCATGGCCCACCGGGTCATTGCGACGGGTCCGCTCGCCACGGCCGCACTTCAACCCGGGTGTCGTAGAAGGGAATGTTGGCGTGGCCCCACAGGTGCCGCTGCGCGGGGTTGATGTCGCCGTTGGTCAGTGCCTGCACGTTTCCCGCCAGGTACTGGTTCTGCTTCCAACCCTCCGACAGGTTGGCCATGCCGGGAGGGTAGTCGGCACTCACCGCCACGCGCGCCACGACATTGCCGCGTGCGTTGAATGCTTCGGCCAGGTCGCCGTCGGTCAATCCCCGCGCGCCGGCGTCGGCGGGGCTGAGTTCCAGCACCGGCTCCGGCCAGACTTCCAGGGTCCAGCGGGTATTGAAGAAGGTCGAGTGGGCGCGTTGCCGGGCGTGAGCCTGCACCAGGACCAGCGGGTACTCGTCCGCGCTGGGGTGGCCGGGCAGGGCTTCGTGGTCTTCCCGGTATACGGGCAGGGCTTCCCCGAAGGGCGCGAGCGCTTCCACGTAGAACTCCGCCCGGCCGGTGGCCGTGGGAAACCGGAGGTCGGGGAACTGCACGTTGGGCGTGCGCGGCACCTCGAGTGCGGCGCTGCCGCCTCCGGCGAGCAGGCCATCGAAGGTGATGCCCCGCATGGCCGGGTGGGTGGAGCCGTCGATCTGGGCGCGCACCAGGTCTTCGCACGAGGCTTTGAAGAACTCGCCGAGCCCCAGCCGCTCGGCCAGCGCCTTCTCGATTTCGTTGTCCGGACGTGAATCGCCCACCGGCGCGATGACCGGCTGGCGCAGCATCACGCTGTTGCCGGCCATGGCCACGTCACGCACCCGTTCCCGGCCTTCCAGGAAGGTGGAGGCGGGCAGCACCAGGTCGGACCACTCGGCGGTGGTCTGCCAGAAGTGATCCACGGTCACCACGAACTCCAGGCTCTCGAGGTATGCGCGGGCGCGTTCCATGTGCGCCATGCGCTGGTTCAGCCAGTCGCCCTGGCAGAACAGGGCGCGCACCGGCAGGTGCCGGGAACCGACTTCGATGTTGGGAATCGACTCGGTTCGGGCCCAGTCCGGCAGCGGCGGCGTGGCGCCGAGCGCGGCCATTCGGCTGCCGACGCCGTGGCTCTGCACACCGACACCGCTGCCTGGTTTGCCGATGTTGCCGGTGAGC
>CAZNFI010000209.1:0-4431 GCA_964572185.1 uncultured Pseudomonadales bacterium | reverse complement strand
AGGCGGGGAACCGAGCCATTCCGCCAGCTATGTCCCGGGCGGGTCAAACAAGACCAAGGATTTCCACTTCTCAACCCGGCCGTCCCTGTGGCTAAATGCTGCGTTTGACTCGACCGGGGAAAGACGGGAATGACAAAAACCAACGATGAACAGGTGTGCCGGCCATGAGGTTCGGCGTGTTCTACGAACTGCAATTGCCGAAACCGTGGGAGGACGGCGCCGAGCATCGGCTGGTGCACGAGGCGGTGGAGCAGGTGCAGCTTGCCGACCGCCTGGGCCTGGACTACGCCTGGGCCGTGGAGCACCACTTCCTGGACGAGTACTCGCATTGCTCGGCATCGGATGTGTTTCTATCCGCACTGGCGGCAAAGACGGAGAACATCCGCGTCGGCTTCGGCATCCGCCAGGTCATCCCCAACTACAACCACCCGTCGCGAACTGCGGAATCGGTGGCCATGCTCGACCTGCTGTCGAACGGCCGCGTGGAGTTCGGCATCGGCGAAGGCGCCACCCGCCTGGAACTGCACGGCTACGGCATCGATGCCCGGAAAAAGCGCGCCATGTCGTTCGAGTCGGCCGAACAGATCGCCAACATGATGGTGATGGACCCGTACCCGGGCTACGAGGGCGACAGCTTTTCCATGCCCTGCAGAAACGTGCTGCCCAAGCCCCTGCAGAAGCCCCATCCCCCCATGTGGCTGGCCTGCACCAACCGCTCCACCATCGAGATCGCCGCCAGAAACGGGCTCGGCGCCCTGGCGTTCACCTTCGTCGACCCGGAGGAAGCGCGCACCTGGGCCGATACCTACTACTCCATCATCAAGTCCGACGAATGCGTGCCGCTCGGGCACTTCGTCAACGCCAATATCGCTGTCGTGGCCGGCTTCTCCCTGCACGAGGACGCACAGGAAGCGCACCGCCGCGGCGCCGATGGGTTCGCGTTCTTCAGGTACGCCATCAACGCCCTGGTCGCCAACGACACCAAGCCCGGGCGCACCACCCTGTGGGACGAGTACGAAGCGTTGCGCGACCGCGACCTGCCGATGATCGTCGCACCCGGCATCAACACGCCGCCCGGGTTCGCCGGGCACATCCGCGAGTTTCAGGAAGCCGGCGTCGACCAGATCATATTCCTGCAGCAAGGCGGCAAGAACCGGCACGATCACATCTGCGAAGGGTTGGAACTGTTCGCCGACAAGGTGCTGCCGGAATTCGTCGACGGACGCGAACAGCGAGAGGCCGAGAAAGCCGAGGCACTCGCGCCCTATTTCCGAGCGGCGCTGGAACGTAAACAGTGGATGCCCGCCATCGACGACGACGACATACCCGTCGTTTACGCGTCCCGGGAGCGCGCTTCGTACTACCAGAAAGGTTAAACAGGCATGCCCCCAGCCGGCGGCTTTGGGGCATGCCGCGCACAGCCCATTGCCATCGCACGGATGCCCCGGCGATTGCCGACAACCGATTGGCTGTGCCGGCGGTCGCAACGCGCCGTCTCGCGGTTTTCGCCGGGTTTGCAGCGCCTTTTCAAACCTTGTAGTCGGCGGTGGCCGGCAGCCACTACTGAATTCCCTTGCACTTCCTCCAAAACCATGATTCCGTTCGCCCGATGAGCGCGCGGCGCACGACGGGGTTGGCCCGGACGCTCGGGGGATGGGGTGATGGCCACTACTGAGATAGCCGCCGAAGAGACGTTCAACCGTTCAGCCGGGAAACAGCTCGCGGTTTACGCGCTCGCCGCGGTGGCTGTGCTGGCCCTGCTGATGTGGCTGCTCAACCTGCTCGCCAGCCTCACCGCATCGGCCGCCGGCAGCAGCACGGCGGTGGATGCCGCCAACAACACCATCACCATCCGGCTGTCGGAGGAGCCCCCGCAGTTGAATACCACCCTGCTTACCGATGCCGTGAGCGGTGTGGTCATTGCCCACGTGATGGAGGGGCTGTTGCGCTACGACCAGCACCAGCGGCTGGTGCCGGGAATGGCGGAGCGCTGGGAGATCACCGCCGAGCAGGCAACGTTCAACCTGCGCGAAGCGCTGTGGAGCGACGGCGAACCGGTCACCGCCCACGACTTCGTGTTCGCCTGGCGCACCGCCCTCGATCCGGCCAATGCCTCCGAATACGCTTTCATTCTCTATCCGATAAAGAACGCCGAAGCCATCAACCGCGGTGAGCTGCCGGTCGATGCGCTCGGCGCCCGGGCCGAGGGCGACCGGACACTGGTGGTCGACCTCGAGCGCCCCATCGCCTTCTTCGACAAGCTGACGGCGTTTTCCACCTACTACCCCGTACGCCAGGATTTCTACGAGGCGAGCGAAGGCCGCTACGGCGCCGATGCCGATCAACTGCTCTACAACGGCCCGTTCGTCATGACAAGCTGGGTGCACGGCCAGTCGCTCGACCTGCACAAGAACCCGCTGTACTGGGACAAGGGCCGCATCCGCCTCGATCGCATCAACGTCGCCTACATCGTCTCGGATGCCAACGCCGTGCTGAACCTGTTCAAGGACGGCAAGATCTCCCTGGCCTCGCTCACCGCGGAGAACCTGGCCGAGGCCATGGAGCAGCGCTGGCACATCGACCGCTTCATGGACGGCGCGGTGTTCTTCATCGAGTTCAATCACCGGCCCGACCGGCTCACCCGCAACCACAACCTGCGCAAGGCCATGCTGCTGGCCCAGGACCCGGACGAACTGGTCTACAAGGTGATCAAGATTCCCGGCTACCTGCCCGGCGAGTCGCTGTTCCCGGTGTTCCTGGACGGCGTGCGCGGCAAGTTCCGCGAGGAATACCCGGCCCCGAAACACCGCATGGATGTCGCCCGGGCGCAACAGCACCTGGAACAGGCGCGCATCGAACTCGGCCTCCAGGAGTTTCCGCCCCTGGTCATGCTCACCGGCGACAACCCCGTATCCAACATCCAGTCCGAGTATTTCCAGGCCGTGTTCAAGAAAAACCTGGGCCTCGACATCCGCATCGACCGGCAGATCTTCAAGCAGCGGCTCGACAAGATGACCAAGGGCCAGTTCGACATGGTGCTGGCCGGCTGGGGGCCCGACTACAACGATGCGCTCACCTACGGCGACCTGTTCGCCTCCTGGAACCTGAACAACCGCGGGCGCTACGCCAATCCGGAATACGACCGGCTGGTGCGCATCGCCCAGGGGTCGCTCGATCAAGAGGTGCGCATGGATGCGTTCAGCGAGATGCAGCGCATCATCTACGACGATGCGGTGCTCATCGTCAATTACGAGCGCGGCCAGGCCTACGTCACCGACCCGCGCGTGAAAGGCATAGTGCGGCGCACGGTGGGGGCGGAACAGGATTACACCTATGCCTACATCGACATGGATGGCTGATGGGCATTCCCATGCACACATCGACGCGGCAGGTCGATCGGCGAGCGCCCGGCAAAAGAGTGCGAGATGGCCGGCGTCCGGCGGCCGCGGGTAGCAATTCGATTCGCGGCGGCAACCGGGAAAGACGGCGCGATCACCGGCACCTGGCGGTGACCAACAGCACTTGGATCCACGGCGCCAACCGGAAACAGGGGACATGGGCCGCTACGCCCTGAAGCGCCTGGTACAGGGCGCCGTCACCGTGTGGTTCATCGCCACCGCCACCTTCTTCGCCATGCACATGGTGCCGGGCGACCCGCTGGCCAGCGACAAGGCGGTGAGCGAGAAGATCCGCGCCAACCTCGAGGCCAAGTACGGGCTCGACAAGCCGCTTTTGACCCAGTACGGCATCTACATGGGCAACCTGGCGCGCGGCGACTTCGGCATCTCGTTCACCCAGGAGAACCGGCGGGTGAACGACATCATCCGCGAGCACTTCCCGGTCTCGGCAACGCTCGGCATTCTGGCCGTGGTGTTCGCCGCCCTGGGCGGCATCCTGTGGGGCGCGCTGACGGCGCTGAACCGCAACCGCATGCCGGATATCGTCATCATGCTGCTGGTGATTCTCGGCATTTCCGTGCCCAGTTTCGTGTTCGCGGCGCTCGGCCAGCTCACCCTGGTGAACATCAACGACGTGCTTGGCTTCTCGCTGCTGCCGGTGGCCGGCTGGGGCACGGTGGCGCACATGCTGGTTCCCTCGCTGGTGCTGGGGCTTGGCACCATGGCCTACCTCACCCGGCTGATGCGCTCATCCATGCTGGAGATCATGAACTCCGACTTCGTGCGCACCGCCCGGTCGAAGGGCGTACCGGCGCCACGCATCTTCACCCACCACCAGTTGCGCAACGCCATTCTGCCGGTCATCACCGTGCTCGGGCCGTCCATCGCGGTGATCACCACCGGCGGTTTCGTCGTCGAGATCGTCTTCGCCATCCCCGGGCTCGGGCGCTACTTCGTGCAGGCCGTGCAGCAGTCCGACTACACGGTAATCATGGGCACCACCGTGTTCTACGGCGCCTTCCTGGTGCTGATG
>CAZNFI010000208.1:0-4551 GCA_964572185.1 uncultured Pseudomonadales bacterium | reverse complement strand
AACCTGCGTCGAGGGCCGACATCCCTGGCTTCAACTCCAGGCGATCCGAGATGTAGCGCTCGCGTCGCCGAATCCCCTCGGCGAGCGTCTCGCCCTTGTCGAAGGGACAGAAGTGGAACGACCGTCCCCAGCCGAGCTCGTACAGGTCGGTGCCAAGGGCGTAGTAGAAACGGGCGAGCGTAGCGTAGTTCAGCTTTCGAGCCGATACGGCTTGATCGTCACTCTTCTCGAAGAGTTCGATGTATCGCTCGACCTGCTTCGCCTTGCCCCCGAGCCCGGCGCCGGCGGAACCACTCGAAGCAGTCACGCGCAGGCTCCCTGCCCGGCGAGGCCCCGCGCGGCCCGTGCGCGCTGTCGGGGGACGCGTCGGTGAGTCGCTCTTTGGTGCCTGACGCTTTCGCGCCGCATGCGGGGCGCTGCCCGCCTTCTCGTACGCCTCGATCGCCCCGCGCTCGCCATGGATGATCTCCAGCTCGCCGCCACACTCGAGTGCGGCTCGACTTCGGCCAGCCGCTCCCACCGCTTCTGCACCAGCCCGTGGGCGACGTATAGCCAGAAATTAACGCACAGTTCCCGAGTTGATGCCAGCCGCGCCGGCCATGATTCCATGGCCTCCCGACAGCTTATGGATTTTCCTGACGGCTCCGCACGAATGGTCCCCGCTCGCGTTGGCATCGTGCAAACATCCGAGACGGGAAGCGACCAAGCCCGTCCGCTACGCCCCCGTCGGGTCCCGTCACCCCCAGTTCGGCATCACCTTGCGGGCGAACAGGTCCAGGGAGTCGTGGGTCTCCTCGGGCCCGCGGATGCCCGCCGCGATGAGCGGGAAGGCCTCGTCGATCGGCACTGTCCGAGATACGCGTTCGATCTGGCGGTTCAGCGTATCGGGTGAGCCGACGAGGAGTTGCGGCGTCCGACCGTGCAGCAGACCAAGAGCCCGAACTGCATCGCGATGGCTTTCCGCAGAGGTGGCCGGTTACGACGACGTGGTCTCGCAACTCAGGTAGAGCGCGATCCCCACGACACCTGCTGTCTCCCGTGTCGACTGCGCTATGCTTGCCGCCACCATGAATACGCCCCTCACGATGACCGGTGGATCAGCCGCCGGATTGATGACCTTGAACCGGGGCCCGGTCGGCATCGGTGCAATCGCCGGCATCGTGCTCACAGTCTTCCTCGCCCAGAGTTACGGATGGCGTCAGGGGGCCCTGTTCGTTGTCGGGCTCGGTGCCGGCATGGTCCTCTATCACGCAGCGTTCGGCTTCACTGCGGCCTGGCGCCGTGCCATTCGGACCGGCCGGTCCGCAGGCCTGCGGGCGCAACTGCTGATGCTGGCTGTCACGGCGCTGGTATTCCTGCCGTTGATCGCCGACGGTCAACTCTGGGGTATGGAACTGCGCGGCAACATACGGCCATTGAGCCTGTCGGTGGTCGCGGGCGCTTTCCTGTTCGGCATCGGAATGCAATTGGGTGGCGGCTGTGCGTCGGGAACGCTGTTCACGGTCGGGGGCGGCAGCGTCCGCATGGTGGCCACGCTGGCGGCCTTCATCGCAGGTTCCGTTCTGGGCGCCTTTCACCGCCCGGCCTGGGAAGCCGCGGCCCCGAGCGCGGGGTCCGTTTCGCTTCAGGGTCTCTTCGGAATGCCGGGAGGCCTGGCCGTGACGCTGGCCCTGCTCGGCGCGGTCTGGATGATGTCGGTAGGGATCGAGCGGCGGCGTCACGGTGAGGCCGCACCCGTGAGCGGTGTCCCATCGCGCACCGAATGGTTGCGGGGACCCTGGCCGCTTGTCGCCGGGGCGCTCGGACTCGCCGCGGTCAACGTCGCCACGCTGGCGCTGGCGGGGCGGCCGTGGGGTATCACGTCCGGATTCGCCCTCTGGGGCTCGAAGGCCCTGGCAGCCACGGGTGTCGACGTCGCCTCCTGGCCGTACTGGCAGGGATCGGCCGCTCTGCAGGCAAGCGTCTTCAGCGACATCACCTCCGTCATGAACATGGGAATTCTCCTCGGCGCCCTGACGGCGGCGGGACTGGCCGGGCGGTTCGCCCCCGTCTGGCGGATTCCAGCGCGTTCGCTGGCCGCTGCGCTGATCGGCGGGCTGTTGCTGGGGTACGGCGCCCGGATCGCCTACGGGTGCAATATCGGTGCGTTCTTCAGCGGCGTCGCCTCTTCGAGTCTGCACGGGTGGGTCTGGCTGGTCGCGGCCTTCGCGGGAAGTGTGCTCGGCATCCGCATGAGACCCTGGTTCGGACTCGCAAAATAGCAAGCAGCGCCCCGATCTCTTCGTCGTGCCGACGTCCACCTCGTCCATCAGTTTCAGACACTTCGCCTTGAATTCGGATGCCTTGATCGTGACGCGCCAATCGCTTTGTCTGCGTTCACTGTGCTGAGCCCTGATGATGTCGTCTGAAGAATCGTGACATGATTATGGGCGTTACTCTGGTTAAAATCAGGATGTCAATGGCCCGGGCAACGACAGTTCCGGTCAGACCGTTTATCTTCCGTCCCGTGCCCGTTCAAACGCTCGATGCCCTGCGTCTCGGCACGCTCGAATAGCTGCCGGGCAACGGAAAGCAGGCGAAGGAGCCGAAACAATGACCACGCCACTGACGATCGATGCACTGCTTGCCGATGCCAGACACCAGGCCGGCATCGACGATTTCGGCGACGAGTGGTTCATTGACGCGCTGGAACGGCTAATCGATGCGATCAATGCACAGGCATGCCTGAGCGAAGCGGGCGCCGCCGGTGCTGTCGCGCACCTCACCGGCATTCTGGTGAATCGGCTGAGAGCCGAGCGGGATTTCAAGGCGCACCCGGAGATCCTCGAGCAGAGCATCGAGCGCCCGCTGGTCATCCTGGGCCTGCAACGCACGGGCACCACCAAGCTGCAACGCATGCTGGCCCGCGACGAGCGCTTTCAGCACCTGGCGCTGTGGCAAGCCATGAACTTTGCACCGTTTCCCGGTTGCGCCGAGCGCGCCGCACGCATCGAGGCCGCTGTGCAGGCCGAGCGACACATGCGCGCCAACGCCCCCGAGTTCTTCGCCACTCACCCCATGAAAGCCATGGAGGCGGAAGAGGAAACCATGCTGGTAGCCGCCTCGTTCATGGGAACCTCATCGGAATCGCGCTTTGACATTCCAGGCTTCGGCACCTGGGTGGAGTACGCCGATCACACCCGTGCGTACCAGGAGATGGCCAACACGCTGCGCTACCTGCAGTGGCAGAACGATGCCGCAGGCAAGCCCTGGCTGCTGAAGACGCCACTGCACATCCTGCATCTCGACGCCCTGCTGCAGGCGCTGCCGGACGCCCGTATCGTGCACCTGCATCGAGACCCCGCCAGGACGGTGCCATCGCTGTGCCGGTTGCTGTACTACCTGAGGCGCATCTCCAGCGACGCGGTCGATGCGAAGGCCCTCGGAGCGTATTGGCTTGGGCGCCTGGCTCGCGGCACCCGGCGTTACCTGTCGATCAGGGCACAACTGCCCGCGGATCGATTTCTCGACCTGCGCTACGAGGACGTCGTTGCCGACGGCGTCGCCTGCGCGGGCCGGGCGCTCGCCCACGCCGGCCTGGCGCTTACATCAACCGTGGAGCGGGCCATGCGCGATTGGGAGTGCAGCAACGCGCAACACAAACATGGCGCCTACTCCTACACCGCTGAAGAGTACGGGCTTGAGGATTCGGAAATCCGGGCCGCCTTCGCAGGCTACATCGACCGCTTCGACCTGTAGCGTATCCACTGCACACCGCTTGCCCAAAGTGCCGGTCAGTTGCCGGCGCCCTGGTGATCCCCGGTTCATCCATCACCACAAAGCTCGTGCAGTCCGTAAATGAGCAAACCCTGTCAGCCCACCCGAAGAACCATGCCCGGGCTTTCCCGGCGCGGGCCGGGTCGGTCGTCGGCCCGTGAACGACCTCGACAACTGCCTCCGGCAGCTTGGCGGTGGTGTGGTGCGCGCCGAAATCTCGTGCCGGAGACGGCGCCGTTTCGAGCAGACCACGCCGGCAACCTGCTCAGAACCTGCGCGGCACATGACGTCCAGTTCAACGGTCGGTATCGAACACCAGCAGCGCATTGCCCGGCATCTTGCCCGCGAACCCGTATCCCGAGCTCAGGATCAGTTCGCCTCGATAGGCGACCGGTGCAGCGGCTCCACCGAAGGCACCGCCCCGGGCGGTGATGCCGCCGAGCGCCGGAAAGTCCCGTGCGGTATCCAGTTCCCAAAGCAGGGCCCCTGTCGTGGCGTCGAAAATCCGCATATACCCATCGTTGCCGCCGGCGAAGACCAGCTCGGGGGTCGCGGTGACCGCCTGGGAGTAACCCGGTTGGCAGAATTGCTGATCGTCGCGGCAAACGTCGGCGGCAGGCACCTTCCACAAGAACTCGCCGTTGCGCAGATCCAGCGCATAGAGCCCCGGCCGAGCCGGCTCCGGGTACTCGCGGCCATCGTCGGTGTCGCTGATGGGCACGAACAATCGGCCGCCAACGGCGGCCATTCCGAAATAAACGCCGCCGTGAATGCCGCCTCGCCCCACCTTGGCCT
>CAZNFI010000207.1:0-4557 GCA_964572185.1 uncultured Pseudomonadales bacterium | reverse complement strand
GGTGCCTGTACTGCCTGCCCACCGTGGCCATTGCCTACCCCTACTATCAGCGCAAGATTCCACAATTGCGCCTGTCCACCTCACTGGCCGGCCTGACCGGCAACGACATCGCGCAGCGGCCGCTGGGGCGCACCGTGGACTTCATATTCATCATTGCGCTGATCGGCGGCGCCGGCACGTCCCTGGGCCTGGCCACCCCCATGATCGCCGCCTGCACGAGTGCGTTGTTCAACGTCGAGGAATCCGCCGCGATGGACGTCTCGGTGGCACTGGTGGCGGTGTCGATGTTCGCGCTCAGCGTCTACCTGGGGCTCGACAAGGGCATCAAGCGGTTCAGCGATGTCAACGTGGCGCTGGCCACCGCCTTCGCCGCATTCGTGCTGCTGGCGGGGCCAACACTGTTCTCGCTGAAACTGGGCACCAACAGCCTCGGCCTCATGGTGCATGACTTCATTCGCCTGAGCACCTGGACCGACCCGATCATGGAGACCGGATTCGTCGAGGACTGGAGCATCTTCTACTGGGCCTGGTGGCTGGCTTACGGCCCTTACGTGGGCATCTTCGTCACCCGCATTTCGCGCGGCCGGACGATACGGCAGCTCATCTTCGGCATGCTGGGTTTCGGCACCCTCGGTTGCGCCCTGTTCTACATCACCATCGGCAACACCGCCATGTGGATGGACATGCAGGGGCTGGTCGCGGTGCGCGAACTGGTCGCCGACGGGCGCGCCGATACGGCGATCGCCGAGATCATGCAGGCGCTGCCCCTGCAGCCGCTGCCGCTGCTGGTGTTCGTGCTGATGGCCTTCATCTTCGTCGCCACTACCTACGACTCGGCCTCCTACGCCATTGCCGCCGCCGCCACAAGGCACATGCCGGCCGGCGCCAATCCGGTACGCTGGCACCGGGTGTTCTGGGCTTTCGCGCTCATGGTGCTGCCCCTGACGCTGATGATGGTCGGCGGTCTGCGCGCGGTGCAGTCGGCGGTGCTGGTGTCTTCCGTGCCGGTGCTGGCCATCGCCGTGACGATGACGGTCGCGCTGTTCGTGGCGCTGCGGGCCGATAGCTCGGCTACCGGAGCCAGGACCCGGCCCGGCGAATCGGCCGGAACCGGCGAGCGAGCGGCTCATTCGAAAACCCGATTGGAAAACGAGGGGTTTAGCCCAGAATCTTGAACCGCCCGGTTTCCTCAAACGCCGATGCCCGCGGGTCCGGCAAGTCGCCCTTTTCGCTCGACGTGCGGGCGGTCGGGCTGTTCAGGATTCTGTTCGCCCTGGTGCTGATCGGCGACCAACTGATTCGCCTGGGCGACTGGCACGCCTTCCACTCCGTGCAGGGACTGGTCAGTCTCGCCGACTCCCGGGCCTGGGAAGGCCCCTGGACCTGGTCCCTGTACTGGATCTCCGACGCGCCCTGGCTGCCCTACGTGCTCGAGGCATTGCGCGCGCTCGCGACTCTGACGCTGCTGTTCGGCATGCGCTCGAGACTGTCGGCGTTTGTGCTGTTCGTACTGCTGGCTTCCGTAACCGCCCGAAATCCCCTGCTGCTGCAGGGCGGCGACAAAGTGCTGGTGGCCATGGCCTTTTTCGGCTGTTTTCTGCCCCTGGGGGAGCGCTACTCCATCGAGCGCCTCTGGTTCGGCGGCACCTCGCCCGCCACCTGTCAGTCGGCGGGCACAGCCGCCTATGTCATTCAGATTCTGCTGGTGTGGTTCATGGGCGGCGTACTCAAGACCGGCGGCCAGTGGTGGGATTCCGGCACCGCCGTTTCCATGGCCCTGCACCTGGAGGCATTCGCCAGCGAGTTCGCCCGCCTGTGGCGCGACTGGGACTGGCTCATGCAGCCGACCACCCTGCTGGTGTTCTGGATCGAGTGTCTGGCCCCGTTGCTGTTGCTGGCGCCGAACCTCTGGAGCCGCCTGGCCGGCCTGGTGGCGCTGGTCGGGTTGGAAGCCGGCATCTGGTTGAACCTGGAGGTGGGCCTGTTCCCGTTCATTTCGGTGATCTCCATGGTGCCCCTGATCCCGCACCGGTGCATGGAGTTCATCGCCCGCCGGCAAGCGCAATTCGTCAGTCGCAGGGAATCGGATCTGGTGCTGTTCTACGACAGAAACTGTCGATTCTGTGCCTTCGCCTGTCGCCTGCTGCTCGCCGTGTCCGGCATACGCGGCGCCAGCCTGCGCGTGGCGCAAGCGGACGAACGGGCGGCCCGCATCCTGGACGACAGTTTTTCCTGGTCGGTCACCCGAACCCCGGGTCCGCATGCCCGGGAAGGCGCCGCGCGGCCGCAAGCCGGCTATCGCCAGGGATGGGAGGCCGTTCGCTTCCTGGTGCGCAATTCGCCCCGGCCCTGGCTGTTGCACCTGTTGCCGGGGGCAACGACGGGCCATCGCCTCTACCTGCGCATCGGGCGCAACCGGGGTGCGCTCGGTGCCATCGGCGCCTTCGCCTTCGGCACGACCCCGCCGGTCAGAACGGGCCGTTTCGGCAATTCGCTGGCGGGCGTGGCGGTAACGCTGGTGCTGATATGGAACCTGGTGACCTATCCCGCCGTTCGCGACCGGTACGACCTGCGGCCATGGGTCGAACCCGCCATCGGGTTGCTCAACCTGAAACAGTACTGGGACATGTTCGCGCCCCACCCCTACGTCAACGACTTCTGGCACGTCATGCCCGCACTCGCCCGAGACCGCACGCGGCAAGACCTGTTATCGGGCCTGCCGGTCAATCTCGCCCCACCCGTGGACGGCCCCGACCGCTACGGCGGCTATCGGTGGCGCAAGATCGTCCTGCGATCGATGCAACGCGGCGAGTTCGATCGCGTCCTGCGCTACTTCTGCCGCACCAACCGCTGGACGGCCATCGATCTGTGGGAGTTCAGCCGGCCCAATACCGGTACCGCAGCCACAGCGCAGAACCCCTACCACGCCCTGCTGGCCTGGCGCTGGCAGTGCGACAACGTCAACCAGGACACCGTCAAGGGCTTTCGCGCCGACGTCGATGCGACGATGGAAAACTACCGGCAATCCCGGAGCCAGGCCCCCGCCGGCTCCATGGACCGCCCATAACCGTTTTGCTTGACCCGCCTTTGACATCGGATGCAACATCGGTTGCCATTGCAGGCCGACTGCCGGACGTTCCCGACGGCGCGTACGTTCGACCACCTCACCAACCCGGGAGCAGCGCGATGGGACTTCAGGATATCTGCAGGGAGGTCGTCGAGGAGACCGAGGGCGCCCTCGACTGTGCGGTCGTCGACCTGCACACCGGACTGGTCCTGGCTTCCGCTCACGAGGCCGGGACGAAACTGAGCCAACGGCAACTCGATGCCGCCGTGCGCACGGGCTCGAGCGTGTTCGGCAGCAGACTCATCGGCCGCTTCTGCGACGCTTTGGCAAAGCACGGCGCCTCGGATTCAGGTCCCGTGCAGGAAATTCAAGTCGCAACCGCCTCGAACTACCAGTTCATGGCGGCCATTCCCGGCTGGAACGACGCGCTGATCATACTGTTCACAGAGAAGACCCTGCGGCTCGGGCTTGGCTGGATGGCCGTGCACCAGGCCCAGGCGCGCTGTGCGGAATCCCGCGACACGGAGGCCGACCCGGCGTGGGATCCGGTGCCGCTGCAGCCGGAATCGGCACCCATAGAAAGCGGCCCGGAGCCGACCGCGGCTCCGCAGGCGCCGCCGCCAGCCGCGGACGCGCGGCCAATTCCGCCACCCCCAGTGCCCGTCGCCGAAGACACCATCCCCAATCCGCTGGCCGCCAGGAATCGAAGTGGCGAGAGTCCGGACACGCCCGGCCCCGCCTCGCGGTCCAGCGATTCGGCCCAGGCAAACCCGGATGCGCCACCGACAACGCGCGGCAAGATGTTCAGGCGGCGCTCGAACCGCAAGGGGCAATAGGGGCTGTCCAGCGCCCGGCACGGTCGCCGAACCTGCGACTCGGGCGCAGCCGGCCTTACGACCCCGGCGTTTCCGACGCTTGCTGAGCACTGCCGGCCGTGGCATCGCCCAGCAGCGACAACGCCTGACGCATGCCCACCCAGCCCAGGCCGAGCTTCGAGGCGGCACGGTCAGTCACCAGCATCAACAGCTGCCCTGGCGCACCGGGCAGGAGAGACATGAAAGCGTAGGCGTCCTCGGTGGTGATTTGCAGCTCCTGAACCTGCAGAGACCGGCCTGCATGCTCTTCCACGCCGCCGGGGGGGGTCGATTCGGACAGCGCAGGCGAGTCGTCGCCCAGGGGCCGGTCGTCGCCGAAGAAGGTAACGCCCGCGGCGGACAGCACTTCCAGGGTGGCATCTTCCAGCTTCGAAGCCGGACTGACCGCGGCGGCCAACGGCAGGCCGGTGGCCAGATCGACCAGTGCACAGCCAAGGGATCCGGCCACATCGGCGACGATCCGATTGCAGATTTCCTGGGGTCCGGTTCGCGTCACCGGCGCACTCCGTCTTTCAGCCTCCCACCTCCGGCGGCCACCATGCGCATGCACCCGGGCGCTGTCAAGAACGGCCCCGTCGGACAGCGGCTAGGAGCCTGCGCCGTAGGAAGTCGCGA
>CAZNFI010000206.1:0-4663 GCA_964572185.1 uncultured Pseudomonadales bacterium | reverse complement strand
CAACAGCAGTGGAACGTCGATGTGCGGCGTCGTGAAGTTGTCGACCTGCCAATCGATGCCGGGAACCGCCGCACCGGCAGCGACCACCACCATGATCGCCAGCAGGAAGACCAGAGCCTTGCCGATTCGTTCCAGCCACCGGTAGTGGCCGAGCGTCAGCACCAGGGCGGTACCTGCCATCAGCAGGCCAGCCAGGTAGACCGGGCTGATGTGCAGACCGAAAACGGTGCGTACCAGCCCGGCCGTGGTGATGGCGATGGCGGCCACCACGAACCAGACCGATACCAGTTGCGTGAGCAGGTACAGGGTCACCGCCCACCAGCCCTGATCGACATAGTTCTCCGGCAGGCTCTTGCCGGTTGCGGCGGTGTACTGGCTGCCGAAGCGAATGGCCGGGTACTTGACGATGCCGACAATAACGATCACGGCAATCATGGCCAGCCCGTAGACGGCGCCCGCGCGCGTGGACTGCACGACGTGAGAGACGCCGATGGCGGCGGCGGCGTAAAGAATGCCGGGCCCGAGCGCCGCGAGACGGCCGGGCCCGTTTGCCGGGGCGTTCACGCTGCGCGAACCGGCTTGCGGATCATTCCGGCTGGGGCACGATCCTCAGGTAGGGCTTCGGTGCCCGCCAGCCATCGGGGAATTTCTCCCGGGCCGCCTCATCGGAGACCGCCGGCACGATGATGACGTCTTCGCCTTGCTTCCAGTTGACCGGCGTTGCCACCTGGTGCCTGGCGGTGAGCTGGCAGGAATCGAGCAGGCGCAGCACCTCGTCGAAATTGCGCCCGGTGCTCATGGGATAGGTCAGCATGGCCTTGATGGTCTTGTCCGGCCCGATCACGAACACGGAGCGCACCGTGGCGTTGTCGACCGGGGTGCGGCCTTCGGAACTGTCTCCGGCATCCGCCGGCAGCATGTCGTAGAGTTTCGCCACGTTCAGTTCAGGGTCGCCGATCAGCGGGTAGGTGACGGCATGACCCTGGGTTTCCTCGATGTCCTTCGACCACTCGCCGTGACTGTCGACCGGGTCGACGCTGAGGCCGAGTATCTTGCAGTTGCGACTGGCAAATTCCGGCGCCAGGCCCGCCATGTAACCGAGTTCGGTGGTGCAGACCGGGGTGAAGTCCTTGGGATGCGAGAAAAGGATAGCCCAGCCATCGCCGATCCAGTCGTGAAAACTGATGGTGCCCTGGGTGGTCTCCGCAGTGAAATCGGGAGCGGTGGCGTTGATTCGTAGTGTCATGATCTTCCCAATATCGTTGGAGGGGCAAATCTACCACCGTTTGCCATTTAATGTGATACTCCATCGTTTGCGCGGGGGTTGAAAAGAATGGTGCGGGAGGCTTGCCGCCACCCGGTCGGGCGGTGCGTGATCGGTGCGCCGATTGTCCGCTTCCGGATTCGGGCCAGCCGGCGCACCAGGCCGCGCACCGGAGGTCCGTCGGCTTGCGCCACATTCCCAACCGTGGCCTGCTGTGCGGGGGGCGCTGCGGCACAAGGCGGCGAGTCAAACGGGTTTCTGCCCGGGTCAGTCTGAGGTCGGCCAGTGGAAATCGTACAGCTTCTTGTCAGCGGCATCTCCCAGGGCTGTGTCTACGGCCTGATCGCACTCGGCTTCGTGCTGATCTACAAGGCCACGGAGATGGTCAACTTCGCCCAGGGCGACATGATGATGATCGGCGCCTTCGTGGCGGTGGTGTTCATCAATCAGCTCGACTGGCCCTTTGCACTCGGCCTGCTCGCGGCCGTCGCGGTGATGGGCCTGATCGGGGCGGTGCTCGAGCGCCTGCTGCTGCGCCCGATGATCGGTGAGCCGCACTTCGCCGTGCTGATGCTGACCATAGGGCTCGGTTTCGTCTTGCGTGCCGTGGCCAGCGGTATCTGGGGGAATGAACCGCGGGCACTGGATACGCCCTATGCCGGCGTCGTCTGGCAGTGGGGCGAACTGGTGATCGGTGCCGAGGACGTGGTCATCATGGGCGGTACGCTGCTGCTGTGCGGCCTGTTGTACCTGTTTTTCCAGTTCACCCGCCTGGGCGTGGCCATGCAGGCCGCCTCCCAGAATCAACTCGCCGCCTTTTATGTGGGCATTCCCGTCAAGCGTGTGTTCTCGTTGGTCTGGGCGCTGTCGGCTGTCATTTCCGCTTGTGCGGGCGTGCTGTTGGCGCCGGTTTCGCTGATTGACCCGATGATGGGTTTCATCGGCATCAAGGCCTTCGCGGCGGCCATTGTCGGCGGCTTCGGCAACCTCCCCGGGGCGCTGCTCGGCGGTTTGCTCATCGGCCTGGTGGAGCAGTTCGCGGGCCGTTACCTGTGGCCGGGCTTCTCCGAGCTGAGTGCCTATGTGCTGCTGCTGTTGATGCTGATCGTCAGGCCGGAAGGGCTGTTCGCCACCATGCAGCAGAAGAAGGTCTGAGCCCGTGCGATTCATCCGCAAGACCCGTTACAGCCAGGACATCGACCTGTTCGAGCACCACGGGCAGCGCTTCTGGTATGGCCTGCTGGCCCTGGTGGTGCTGGTTGCGCCCCTGGTTCTGGACCGCTTCTATCTCGGCGAACTGGCGCTGGTATACATCTACGCCATCGCCGGTATCGGGCTGATGTTGCTGGTCGGCTATACCGGCCAGGTGAGCCTGGGGCATGCGGCTTTTCTTGCCATTGGCGCCTATGCCCATGCCTGGCTGATGGCGCAGGGCTGGCCGCTGCCGCTGGCGTTGGCGGCCGCTACCGCGTTCACCGCCATCATCGGCGGCATCGTCGGCATCCCGGCGCTGCGCATGACGGGAATCTATCTGGCCGTCGCCACGCTGGCGTTCGCCATGATCGTCGAACAGGTGCTTGGGCACTGGGAGTCGGTGACCGGCGGCTACCGGGGCTTTCCGGTGCCGAAAGCGGAATTCCTGATCGACCTGTCGACCCCTGCCGCCTTCTATTATCTGTGCCTGGGCACGCTGTTGCTCTGCCTGATCGCGGCACTGAACTGGCTGAGAAGCCCGACCGGGCGGGCCATGGTGGCGGTGCGCGACTCGGAAACCTCGGCGGAGAGCATGGGCATCAACCTGGCCTACACGAAGAGCCTGGCATTCGCCATTTCCGCAGGCTTCACGGGCTTGGCGGGCGGCCTGTTCGCGCACAAGATCAGCTTTCTGGCGCCCGACGCGTTTACCCTGATCCTGTCGATACAGCTCCTGCTGATGGTCGTGGTCGGCGGGCTCGGGTCCATGCACGGGGTGATATTCGGCGCCATGTTCATTGGGCTGCTGCCGCAGGGCATCGCCATGTTCCGGGACGTTGTGCCGCCGGCGGTGGGCCAGATTCCGGGCCTGGAACCGGGGATTTTCGGGCTGATTCTGATTCTGTTCCTGATTTACGAACCGCTCGGCCTGTACGGCCGCTGGCTCAAGGTCCGCCTGTTTTTCGAACAGTTCCCCCTCTATCGGCGCGCCACCTACAAGCGGCAGAAAAGCTATCTGCGCACCGAGCGGCTCAAGTGACGCTGCTTGCGGTCAACGGCATCTCGGTGAGCTTCGGCGGCGTCAAGGCCGTACAGGAAGTGTCGTTTTCCGTGCAAGCGGGCCAGGTGTTCAGCATCGTCGGGCCCAATGGCGCCGGCAAGACCACCATCTTCAACCTCATCAGCCGCATTTACGACGTCGACCAGGGCACGGTGACCTTTGACGGTCGCGACATCACCCGGGCGCCGGCTCATGCGGTCGCCAAGCTCGGTATCGCCCGCACCTTTCAGAACACGGAACTGTTCGAGCAGGAGACGGTGCTCAAGAATCTGCTGATCGGCTGCCACATTCACCGGCGCAGCAACCTGGTCTCGGAACTGCTGTTCCTGCCCTCGGTGCGGCGCCAGGAACTGCAACTGCGCGAGGCCGTGGAGGACGTCATCGATCTGCTCGATCTGAGGAGTCACCGCCACAAGGTCATCGGCGAGCTGCCCTACGGTGTTCGCAAGATGGTGGAAATCGCCCGGGCGCTGTGCCTGAAGCCGAAGCTGCTGCTGCTTGACGAACCCTCATCGGGGCTCAATCCGGAGGAAACCGAAGACCTGTCGTTCTGGCTGGAGGACATCAATGAGGAAATCGGCATCACCGTGATCATGGTCGAGCACGACATGAACCTGGTCACCAGCGCCTCGGACCAGGTGCTGGCCATGGCCGACGGGCAGACCATTACCATCGGCGAGCCGGCCGCGGTACAGAACCACCCCGAAGTACTGCGCGCCTATCTTGGGGACTGACCATGGCGGATCTGCTGGAACTGCGCAACATCGAGACCTACTACGGCCCGATCCTGGCGATCCACGGGGTCGGTGCTGAAGACCATCAGCGGCGCCATGGACCCGCAGAAAGGCACCGTGCTGTTCGCCGGCGAGCCGATTCAGGCACGAGACCCGGATTGGGTGGCCCGGCTCGGCATCGGTCATGTACCGGAGGGGCGAGAGGTTTTTCCGTTCCTCACCGTCGAGGAAAATCTGCGCATGGGTGCTTACTCGCGCAGTGACCGCGAAATCGACGGGGACGTGGAACTTGTCTACGAGTACTTTCCGGTGCTCAAGGGCTTCATCAGGCAGCCGGCCCAGGTATTGTCCGGTGGCCAGCAACAGATGCTGGCCATTGGCCGCGCCCTGATGCTGCGCCCGAGGCTCATG
>CAZNFI010000205.1:0-4701 GCA_964572185.1 uncultured Pseudomonadales bacterium | reverse complement strand
CTCCTCGATGGCCCCGGAACGGGCGCCTTCCGCCTCTTGGGCCTGAATCGGCCCGGCCTGGACACCAACCAATACAACCCCGGCGGCAACGCTGAAAGCTCGAAATACGCTCATCTGGAATCCCCTCCGTTTGTAATTCGACTCGCCGAACCTATGATAGCAACAGTAATCTTATTTAGACAATTGATCGCGGTGGCCGAAATTGGCTCCGGAGCGGGGTCTGCCGGGGCGGGGCGGGTCGAACTCACCGGCGCTTGTTGAAACGGGGATTTTCATGGTGAATGCACCCGTTCGCGGTGCGGGACCGGACAGCGCACACGGCTATACGCTGAATGTGGGCAGCGTGGTGGCGTACGCCTTTCCCACCGTCGGGGTATCGCTGATCGCGTACCTGCTGAACCTGTATTTCTTCAAGTACGCCACCGACGTGCTCTACATCGCGCCGGCCGCCATGGGGCTGATCTATGGCGCGGCGCGCATCTGGGATGCGGTATCGGACCCCATGGCCGGGTTTCTGTCCGACCGCACGGAAAGCCGGCTTGGCCGGCGGCGGCCCTGGCTGTATGCGTCCGCGTTGCCGATGGCAGTGGTTCCCTTGCTGCTGTGGAACCCGCCCACGTTGTTGGACGGCGTATTGCTCATCGCCTGGACCACCGTGGCCATCCTGCTCTATGAAACCGCGATCACGATCTGGTTTGTTCCACACTCGGCGTTGGGCGCGGAACTGAGCATGGCGCATCACGAGCGCACGCGCGTGTTCGCCTATCGTCAGTTTGCCTGGTATGTCGGGTTCCTGATCTGTGTCGGCGCCCTGCACCTGCTGACGGTGAGCGAGAACCGGCGTGCCACGGCGCTGATCATCTCCGTGCTGGCGGGAGGCGGGGCGGGGGTGCTGATCCTGATCGGCACGGCCAAGGTGCGCGAGCGGCTCGATCACGTGGGCCGGGGCGCGCGCAATCCGGTCAGGGCGTTGAAGGACGTAATTGCCAACCGCTATGCCCGCCTGCTTATCCTGGTGTTCCTGATCGAGAACATCGGCACCGCCAGCCTGGGCATTCTCGCGCCTTACTTCATGCAGTACATCATGCACGAGGAAAGCGCCTACTCGCTGTTGCTGCTCTCCCACTTCGTGCCGACCATCCTTGTCATTCCCGCCGCTGTCTGGCTGTCGCGCCGGTTCGGCAAGAAGACCGTGTGGTTCATTGCCATGCTGTTCAGCGCCGGGGCATACGTTGGCAAGTTCTTCGCGGGGCCGGGGGAACTGGTCTACCTGCTGGCGGTGACCATGGCCACGGGCATCGGCACCGGCATCGGCACGGTGGTGGGCCCTTCCGTTCAGGCCGACGTGGTGGATTGCGACGAGTACGAGACGGGCGAGCGCAAGGAAGGCTCGTATTTCGCCATCTGGAACTTCATCCGCAAGGGAGCTGCCGGTGTGGTAGCCGTGCTGACGGGCATCCTGTTGCAGTGGGCGGGATTCGAGCCGAACGTGGAGCAGTCGGAAGGCACGCTGACGACCATCCGGGTGCTTTATACGGTGCTGCCCGCCGTGATGCTCACCGTGGGCGCGCTCGTGTTCCTGTTCCGCTTCGACCTGACGGAGGAAGCGCATGCGCGCGTTCGGGCCGCGCTCGATGCCCGCGAAGCTGCTGCCAGCCCTAGCCGGTGACGCCGATTTCCCTGGCGTATTCGGCGATGCGCGGCAGCGCGTTGTCGTAGTCGAAACCCCAGGGCGTGACCACGAATCGCTCGATGCCCAGCGCCGCGAACTCCTCGATGATGGCGCGCGGGGGCGCATCCCCGCCAGTTCGCCGGCTTTCATGGAGATGATGTTCAGGCCGATCTTCATGGCGCTGTCCCCGGAAACCGGTGTGGAATGGCTGCTTGCATGGTCAGTTGAACGTGGAGCCTTGCATGGTCTCGTCGGTGACCGAAGCGCCCAGGTTCGGCGGCGACAGCCTGCTGCGGCCGCCGTCGACCGGTATGGTCGCACCGGAGACGTAGCCGCCGGCCGCCGAGGTCAGAAAAATAACGGCGCCGGCGATATCGTCGGGCTCTCCGATGCGGCGTAGCGGAATGCCGGCGGTAACGGCGTCGAGCACCGCCTCGTCTTCCCACAGTGGCTTCGAGGAGAAACTGCGGATCAGCCCCGGCGCCACGCAGTTGACGGTGATGGCATCGGCGGCGAACTCATCGGCCAGGCACCGCGCCAGGTGGGCAAGCCCGGCCTTGGCCACGGCGTAGGCCAGCACGGTGGGTGCAGCCATGTGCCCGGATGTCGAACCGATCAGCACGATGCGCCCGCCGCCCCGTTGCACCATGCTCCCCCGCACCGCCTGGCAGAGGCGGAAGTTGTGGTGCTGATTGCTGGTGAGGATTCGGTCGAAAAGCTCCGGTGGGGTGTCTGACGACTTTCCCATGTAGGGCAGGATGGCGGCATTGCCTACCAGGATGTCGATGCCGCCCCAGCGTTCGTCAGAGGCGGTTGCCAGGTGATCGATCTGTTCCAGGCTATCGATGTCGCAGGCAATGCCACAGGCGATTTCCTCGCCGCCGCCGTATCGCCCGTTCAGTTCCGCCGCCACGGCATCGCAGGCGGCCTGATCGCGGCTCGAAACCACCACTCGGGCGCCGTGCTCGGCGAGTCGCTCGATGATGCCGCGGCCGATGCCCTTGGTGGCGCCGGTAACCACCGCTGATTTTCCGGAGAGATCAAAGAGTGACATGGCGCTCCTCCTGCCCAGTTGCTCCGCTTAACCTGATGCTGACAGACCGATGCTCTTCGCATAGGCCTCGAGCTGACTCAATCCCTCGTCTCCCACTTCGCCGACCCTGGTGTTCGGCCAGGGCGTCACCACCACGCGGTGCAAGCCGTCGCGGGCCATCCGGTCGAGGTGCTTGCGGGTCAGCGGCCCCTGCAGGGTGATGGTGGAGAACTGAAACGAGTCATCGTGTTCGCGTCCCGCCGATTTCAACTCTTCGCGCACGATGTCATCGATATTGCGCCCCCCGGAGCCGTACCAGCCATCCCCGAGGGTGGCGGCCCGGCGGGCCGCGACGCGGCTGTTTCCGCCGATGTGAATGGGCAGCCGCGGCCGCTGCACGGGCTTGGGCTGAAAACCGATGCTGGGAAAATCAAAAAACTCGCCGTGGAACTCGGGTTCGTCTTCCTCGAAGAGCGTGCGCAGGCAATGGATCATCTCGTTGGTGCGCCGGCCCCGCGTGTCCCAGTCGTTGTTGGTAAAGCGGTACTCGTCGGGTGTCCAGCCAAGACCCACCGCCATGTCGAGCCGCCCGTTGGACAGCACATCCAGGGAGGCGATGGTGCGCCCCACCAGGATCGGGTTGCGCAGCACCAGCAGATAGATGCCGATGCCCAGGCGTATGCGGGAGGTGGCGCCGGCGATGTGCGCCAGCACGGTCATGGGATCGAGGAATAGGGAGCCCGGCTTGAAGACCACCATGTCCTCGTTGAAGGGTTCTCCCGCAGCCCGCGCCATGCGCGCGGCCGGGTAGTCTTCCCACCAGTCGGCGCGGCTTGGCAGGGACACGTGCTCCCCCGACCAGACCGACTCGAAGCCCAGCGACTCGGCCAGTTGCGCAAATTGCACGACCAGTTCCGGTTTCGGCCACACGATATTGAGGCCCACCTTGAGCGGCACTGGCATGGCACCCCCTTGCAATTGAAGCAAATGATCTAAATAGGTTGTACACCAAGGGCATTGGATTCACAATCTGCGTTCGACAGCGTTTTGGACACCCATGGAGGAGGGCATGGCCGAGACCGCGAGCGATTTCAGCAAGATACCGGGCCACGTCCCGGAAGAGCTGGTGTTTCAGTGGGAGGAGGGCGATTTTCCGGAATTCGAAACGGATCCCTACGCGATTTACAAGGCACTTGCCAGGGACCGGCGCCCCATCTTCTTCACGCCCAGGGATTACCGCAGCAACAACGGCGCCTGGGTGGTGACCTCGGCCGCTTATTGCCGGGAAGTGCTGCAGCGCCCGGACCCGTTCACCACCACCATTCGATACGCCAGCGACAATGCACACTGGCCGCGCCGGCTGGTGCCCCTGATGATGGATCCACCGGAACACACCGGGCATCGAAAACTCATTGCGGCGGTATTCGGGCCGAAAGGCATCGATGCGCGGGAAGACTACATCCGGCGCATGGCCAATGAGCTCATTGACGGCTTTGCCGGGCAGGGCGAGGTGGAGTTCATGCGCGAGTTCTCGCGCGTGTTTCCGGGCATCATTTTCATGGGCATCATGGGCCTGCCCATCGAGATGAAGGAACAGTTCCTGCATTGGGAGGAGAAATTCTTTCACGACGGCACCGACGAAGAGAAACAGCAGGTAGGCAAGGAGATCGCCGCCTACCTCAAACAGCTCATTGCGGAAAAGCGCAGCAATCCGGGTGACGACCTGGTCAGCGAACTGATCGATGCCGAGGTCGACGGCGAGCGGATCGGTGACGAGACCATCGAGGACTACTGCTTTCTCATGTACATCGCCGGACTCGATACCGTGAACGGCGGCCTGGGTCATGTGTTCCGCTGGCTGGCGGAAAACCCGCAAGAGCAGCAACAACTGCGCGAGCAACCGGAGCGCATTACCGTGGCGCTCGAAGAACTGTTGCGCATACACACCTGGATCGACATGTCCCGTGTGCTCAGCCGCGACTACGAATTCCACGGC
>CAZNFI010000204.1:0-4761 GCA_964572185.1 uncultured Pseudomonadales bacterium | reverse complement strand
CAACGACATGCTGATCCCCACCACGGTGGATCCGTCCATGGCTCCGCCCGGCAAGCACATGATGACCATCTTCGTGCAGTACTGCCCGCCGACCCTGGCCAGCGGCCCCTGGACGCCGGAGGCGCGCGCTGCCTTCGGCCGCACCGTGATCGATCAGGTGGCCGCGCACAGCCCGAATTTCAAGGACCTGATCCTGGACTGCGAGGTTCGCACGCCGCACGAACTGGAAGAGGAGGTGGGGCTCACCGAGGGCAACATCTTTCACGGTGAACTGACCTTCGATCAGTTGCTGTTCAACCGGCCGTTTCCGGGGTGCGCCCAGTACCGGGGCCCGCTGCGGGGATTCTATCTCTGCGGTTCGGGCACCCATCCCGGCGGCGGCGTCATGGCGGCGCCTGGCGCCAACGCGGCGCGGGAAATCCTGATGGACCTGAAGCGCCCGGACGTCATACCCGCGAGCTATCCCGATGACTGATGCCGCATTTGATGCCGTCGTGATCGGTGCCGGCCACAACGGGCTGGTGTGCGCGAGCTACCTTGCAGGCGCCGGCCGCAAGGTGCTGGTGCTGGAGGCCGCCGACCGGCCCGGCGGCATGGCGGCGACGCGGGAATTCGCCGATGGGTTCCGTGTTTCCTCGGGCGCCCATTACCTGACCATGCTCGATGCGGGAATCGCCCGCGACCTGGGTCTGGAGCAACACGGGCTCGAGTTTGCCGCACGGAATCTGAGCACGGTGGCGCTTGGCAACGACGGCGAGCGGGTGGTTTTCGAAGACGGCGCAGCAAGCGGAGTGTCCTCGAGCGACGAAGCAGCCTTCGCCGAGTTCCGGCGGCAGAACCGGCGCTTTGCCAAGGTATTGGCGGGGTTCTGTTCCCGACCGTTGCCAAAGCTCGTGGACCGGAGCCGCGGCGATACGCTGGCACTGGCGAAACTCGCCTGGGACCTGCGTTCCCTGGGAAAGGCCGATATGCGGGAATTGCTGCGGGTCGGGGCGATCAATATCTACGATGTCGCGCAGGAAAAGTTCGACAGTACGCTGCTGAAGGCTGCGGTCAGCATGGACGCAGTATTGGGTTCGCACATGGGCCCGCGCTCGCCGAATACCGTCTACGCCTACCTGCACCGGCACATGAACGACGATGCCGGCGGCACCGGCCCGGCCGTGGTCAAGGGGGGCATGGGCGCACTCGGTGATGCGTTCGCGGCCGCCGCGCAGTCAGCCGGCGCGGAAATTCGTTACGGCAGCCGGGTCGAGCATATCGATCTTGCGGAACCATCATCGAGCGAATCCTGCCGGGCAGCAGGCGTCACGCTGGCCGACGGAGCGCGCATCGAAGCCGGCCTGGTGGTGTCTGGCGCCGACCTGAAGACCACATTCGGGCTCGTGGGGCCACTCAACCTCGATGCCGGATTCGTGCGCCGGGTACACAATTTTCGGGCCCGCGGCGTTACCGCCAAGCTGCATCTGGCGCTCGACGATCTGCCCGAATTCGGCGGCGCAGATGCCGGGGATGCCGGCGTCCGCCTGCTGCTGGCAGCGTCGATGGACGACATCGAGTCGGCATTCGACCATGCGAAGTACGGCCGCTTCTCGCCGGCTCCGGTCATGGAGGTCTCGATCCCCACGGTCCACGATGCATCCCTGGCGCCGGCGGGTAAACACGTGCTGTCCGCCCTGGTTCAGTACGCGCCCTACGAGCTGAAGGCAGGATGGGCAGCAGGCCGCGACGCTTTCATGACGGCCTGTATGCAGCGCCTCGAGAAGTTCGCGCCGGGTATCGGCGACATGGTGCGCGCCGCTGAATTGCTGACACCGCCAGACCTGGAAGCGGAATTCGGCGTCCGCGGCGGCCACTGGCACCATGGCGAGATTGCGCTGGACCAGGCGCTGTTCACGCGCCCGGTCCCCGGCGCCAACCGCTACGCCACGCCGGTGCCCGGGCTGGTCCTGTGCGGCGCGAGCAGTCATCCGGGCGGCGGCATCCTGGGCCTGGCCGGGCGCAACGCCGCTCGGGCGGTCATTGCCGGGGTGGCTGACGCATGAAGCCGCACAGCGAAGTCAGGCTGCTCGAGACGCCGTTCGGGTCGCGGATCAGGGATGCCTGCGAGGTCCACCAATGGGAAGACTGGAAGGGCTTTCTATCTCCAGTAGCCTACGAGGATGTGGAGCTTGAGTATTTCGCGGTGCGCAATGCCACCGGCGTATTCGATCTCTCGCCGATGACCAAATACCGCATCACCGGTGCGGATGCGCAGGCGTTCCTGAATCGGGTGATGACCCGCGACGTCCGCAAGCTCGGGCCTGGACGCGTGGGCTACGTGGTGTGGTGCAACGACGCCGGCATGGTGTTGGACGACGGCACCCTGTTCCACCTCGCGGACGGCGCGTACCGGCTCTGCGCCCAGGAACGGAGCCTGGACTGGCTGCAGTGGTCAGCGCTGGGGCTGAACGTGGCCATCGTCGACGAAACGGCCGAGGTGGCCGCACTGGCGGTGCAGGGGCCGACCTCCTGCGCCGCCCTCAGGGCAATGGGCCTGGACGGTGTGGAGGGTCTCAAGCCGTTTGGTCTCACCCGTTTTCCGTTCCATGGCGGCGAACTGCTGGTTTCACGCACCGGATTCACGGGCGATCTAGGCTATGAACTCTGGTTGGCGCCAGACCATGCACATGCGCTGTGGGATGCGCTGTTCGATGCCGGACGCGATCATCTGATCCGCCCCATGGGAACTGCGGCGCTGGAGCTGGCCCGCATCGAAGCCGGCTTCATTCAGGCAGGTGTCGATTTCGTTCCGGCCGAGCAGGTGCTCCGTCACGGCCGCGGGCGCTCGCCGTTCGAATTGGGCCTCGACTGGCTGGTCGACTTCGGCAAGGGGCACTTTACCGGTCGCAACGCATTGTTGAATGAAAAAACACAGGGTTCTCGATTTCGTTTCGTACGCCTGGACGTGGACGGCAACAAGCCGGCCGACGACTCGTTCATTCTTGACAAGTCGGGCAACGTCATCGGTCACGTCACGTCCGCTGCCTGGTGTCCCTCGGCCAAGCGCAACCTGGCGCTGGCCTCGCTGGATATGCCCTGGGGACGTTCGGACGATGAACTGTTCGCAGAGATCTATTACAGTCGGGAGCAGCGCTGGACCCGGCTCGAGACCCGAGCCAGGGTCATGGAAAGCCCGGCGTGGGATCCGCCGAGGCGGCGGCAGACGCCGCCGCCGGACTTCTGAGCGGGCCCGCGGTGAAAGACGCCAAAGTCGGGATCGCAACACCGCGCTACAATCGCAAAATCGCGCACCGCGCAAACATTGCAAAGTGAAAGCACCCGCAGGCGAGACGGCACCTTGACAATCATCGCTACCGAGATCGAAGACTCCCGGGCTCGACTGGCGGGAAAGACGGCGGCGCAACGACTGCGGCGCGGTTTCGCCCTGGATGCCTACTTCTATCGCTCGCAGGTGGTCTACCGCAGGGAACTTGATGAGATCCTGTTCGCCAGCTGGCTGTATGCGGGCCACGTCAGTCAGGTAGCCAATCCCGGCGACTACTTCACCTACGATCTCGGGGAAGACTCCATCGTCGTGGTGCGCGACGGCGAGGGCGGCATCCACGCCCTGATGAATGTCTGCCGGCACCGGGGCGCCCGCTTCTGTGGAGGTCCGCAGGGCTCCAGAAAGACCTTCGTCTGCCCGTACCACGGTTGGGTCTACGAACTGGACGGGCGGCTCAAGGCCGCCCGGGGCATGCAGGACAAACCTGGTTTCGATCCGGCCGGATACGCGCTGAAGCGGGCGCAATGCACGGTTTACGAGGGCCTGATCTTCGTCAACTGCGACCCGCGCGCGGCGCCCTTCGATGCATCGCTCGAGACCATTGCGCCGGCCCTTAAGCCCTATGGCCTGCCGAGCGCCAAGGTGGCCCACCGCCAGAATTATCCGGTGACGGCCAACTGGAAGCTGACACTGGAGAACTACCTCGAGTGTTATCACTGCGCGACCGCACACCGTGCGTACGCCAAGCTGCATACGCTGGAGGCATTGGGCGCCGAAGTGGACGTGCTGAACGCAAGGATGCTCGAGCGTGCCGAGGCGGAGACCGGCGTTGCCGGCATCGCCCACGACCACTACCAGGCGTACTGTTCCGCACCGGATTTCGGTTGCTGCGCCTATACCAGCCGCTATGCCCTCTACGATGGCTTCAAGACGGGCAGCAGGGACGGCGAGCCGGTGGCGCCGCTCATGGGCGGGTTCAAGGGCTACGACGGCGGCGCCGGCGACTTTCAGCTTGGTCCCCTGGCCTTCATGCTCAACTACCCCGATCACTGCGTGCTGTATCGATTCACGCCCCGAGGCCTTGACGGCACCGACATGGAACTCGTGTGGTTCGTGCGCGGCGATGCCGAGGAAGGCCGGGATTACCAGAAGGATGCAGTCACCTGGCTCTGGGACCGCACCACCCGCGAGGACCAGACCATCATCACGCGCAACAGCGAGGGCGTGCACTCCCGGTTTTTCGAGCCGGGGCCGTACCACCCCGAACACGAAAGCATGTGCATCGAGTTCGTGGACTGGTACCTCTCGGCATTGGAGCGGCATCCGGCGCCGGCGTCTTAGCCGCACCTATTCGTGAATGAACTACAGCGGTCGTCAATAGCAGCGAAATCACTGGCCGTGCTCCCGCCGCGTGCTCAACGTGCTGTCAGCACGGTAAGTGCGCGCTCTTACTCCGCGCACCCAGTGCTTTCACTACGCTTGCCAGCCTCGCT
>CAZNFI010000203.1:0-4818 GCA_964572185.1 uncultured Pseudomonadales bacterium | reverse complement strand
CAAGTGCCCCGATACACCGCCGGGCGTGCCCGTCGATGAAGACGGCTGCCCGTTCCCGCCGGATTCCGACGGTGACGGCGTGCCTGACGACCGGGATGCCTGCCCGGATACACCGGCCGGGGTGGCGGTGGACGACCGGGGCTGCCCGCTCGACGGCGACGGCGACGGCGTACCGGACTACAAGGACAAGTGCCCGGACACCCAGGCCGGCGCGGTGGTGGGCGCAGACGGCTGCTACGTGCACCCGGACGAACCCATCACGTTCACCATTCTGTTCGATACCGACAGGGCCGATATCCGGGCCGACCAGGAAGCGACCATTCGCCGCGGCCTGGAAATGCTGCGCAAGTACCCGATTACCGATGCCGTCATCGAAGGGCATGCCGACTGGCGCGCCAGGCAATCGCATAACCTGCCGCTGTCGGAAAGGCGTGCGCAGAGCGTGCGCGATTATCTCGTGGCGGGCGGAATCGATCCGGATCGCCTGTCTACGGTCGGCTATGGCGAGTTGCAGCCCATCGCCGACAACACCACGCCCGAAGGGCTGCAACGGAACCGCCGCGTTACCACCATAACGGTTCAGGTACGGGCGGAATAAGGCGCAGGCCGTAACGATGCGCGGGAACAACAGCACAGGGAGATAGGCTGCATGTTGACCATACAATTTCTGTCTCGCCGGCGTGAGCTGGCGATGCGCCACATAAATCCTTCCCATGGCACAACCCCGTGCAACCGTTGCGGCTGGCTGCAGGGCATGCGGCTGACGCTTCTGGCGCTGGCGGCCGTGGCCGTGCTGATGCCCGCCATGGCCGATGCCCAGGCACCGCGGGTGGTGCGTTCCCTGGAAGACCTGAGGCTGACGCCCGATTCCGGCCCGCACCGGGTCGACCTGCGCGGCGTCTATTGGGGCGCGCCGGACGAATGCATAGCGGAGTCGATGGACGAAAGCGTCGCCACCGTGTTCATCGAGGATGGCTACGACCTGTGGGTAACCCCGGTGGGCGGCGGCGAGACCAGCATCAGCCTCAAGGCCGTCAACGAATACGGCAGCGTCGAGCACGGCTTCAATGTCAGCGTCAAACACGTGCCTCCTGTGGCGGTCGGGGCATTTCCCGAGGCGGAGATTCGGGTTGGCGATGTGATGACGCTGGACATGGCGGCGGGCTTTTACGGCGAAGCCATCACCTACTCGGCGATTTCCTCCGACGAGGGCGCGGCCACCGTTTCCGTTTCCGGTACGACCGCCACCATCACCGGGCTGAAGGCCGGGATGGCGAAAATCACCGTCACCGCCACCAACTCCGGCGGCAGCGCCGAACAGAGCTTTGCGCTGTGGGTACTCGATGTGCCGCCCGCGCCGGTGGGCCAATTGCCCGACATCACCATGACGGTGGGTGACGACCCGGTTTCCATGGAGATCGCCTCGGCCTTCTCCGGCACCGAGCTCAACTTCTCGGCGATGTCGGCAGCGGACGGCATGGCCACGGTTTCGATCGAGGGCACGACCATCACGGTGTCGGCAATCGCCGCGGGCATGGCGGCCATCACCGTCACGGCGACCAACAGCGCCGGCAGCGCCGAGCAGAGCTTTGTGGTGACCGTGCTCGACGTGCCGCCGGAAGCGAGTGCCACCTTGCCGGACATTCAACTGGTCACCGGCGGCGAGGCCGCCATGGTCGATGCCGCGGCATATTTCTCGGGCACGGCGCTCGTGTTCTCCGCCAGCGGCAGTGGCGAGGCCATCAGCGTCACGCGGTACGGCAGCCATGTGTCGGTGGCGCCGCTGATCGAAGGTACCGGCACCGTCACCGTCACGGCGACCAACAGCGCGGGGGCCGCCAGCCAGACCTTTACGGCCACCGTGTCTACGGATGTTGCCGAATCCGATGCCCTGGAAAACACACTGGCCGCCATCGGCCGCAACACCCTGGCCAGTGCGGTCTCTGCGCTCGGTGCGCGGTTCCAGGGCGAACGCCTGGGCGGTTCCGCGACGGGCGCTTCCTCGTTCAGCAACGGGTATGCCAACCGGTTTGGGGCCAATTCACCGTATGGCGGGGGCATTGGCGGGGCCTACCCGGCCGGTTCGCCGCAAGGGCCCGGTTGTTGCGCCGCCTCGTTGGCGGCATCGCCGAACGGTTTCGGCGGCGTTGCGGCCGTACCGTACGGAACCGAAGCGTTCGGGCGCTCCGGGGGCCTGCGACAGCTTGGCGGCATGAGTTTCGCCATGCCGTTGAACGCGGCCGGCAACGGCGCGGTATGGACGCCCGCGGCGCAATGGACCTTGTGGGGCCAGGTCGACCACCAGTCGTTCGAGGGCGCCGGTTATGACGGTTCGCTGACCAGCCTGTACCTGGGCGCCGATGCCAATTTCGGCGACAAGTGGCTTGCCGGCGTTGCGCTGTCGCACAGTTCTGCCGATGCCGACTACAAGTTCGACAGCGCCATGGCCAGCGGTACCGGCGACCTGGATACCAGCCTGGTCAGCGTGATTCCCTACGTACACTGGACATTGGACGAGTTGGCCGAGGTGTGGGCTTTCGGCGGGGCCGGCTGGGGCGATATCGACCACGACCGCAGCGTTACCGCCCAGGAAGGCGATGCAGACCTGTCCATGTGGATGTTGGCCGCCGGCGGGCGCCGTACCCTGGCATCCGGTGCCGAGTGGGGATTCGCCCTGGTGGGCGATGCGGGCATTCTCGAGATGCAGACCGACGGCGGCACTGGCATCATCGATGACATGAACGTCTCGGTCGGCCGGGTGAAGCTGGCGTTCGAAGGCGAGCGCATCATCGTTGCGGAAAACGGCAATACGTTTGCGGTGTTCGGGCAGGTCGGCGGTCGCCACGACTCCGGCGACGGCGATACCGGCAGCGGCGTCGAGTTGACGGGCGGCATACGCTCCGACACGGCCGGGCGCGTTCGCCTGGAGGCCAAGGCGCGGCTGCTCAGCCTGCATTCCGCCGAAAGCTACGAAGAGAACGGCGTGAGCGTTTCCGCCATGATCCGGCCGCGGGCCGACGGCAGCGGCATGTCGCTGGCACTCTCGTCGTACTTCGGTGCGGGCATGCATGCCACCCAGCGGCCGCTGGAGCAGGGATACGGCTATCCGGGGCGCATCGATGAAATGGGCGATGCGCTGGATGCGTGGGGCATGGATGCACGGCTTGGCTACACGTTCCGGGCACCGCGCCTTTCCGGGCTGTTGACGCCGTTCGCGAGCTTCGACATGGCCGGCGACGCGGGGCGCGGCATGCGCATGGGCCTCAGGTACGACCTGGCCAATAGCGGCTCCGGAACGCTGCTGAATCTCGAGTTCACGGGCGGCCAGGAATACGACCGCTGGCGGCGCGAGGCGCACAACATGGTGCAACTGCGGGGCGAACTGAGGTTCTGATATCGGCAGAAGGCCAGGCGTGCTCGATTGAGCCAGCCAAGTGACAGGTTCAGCCGGCCGGAGGGTGTGTGGACAGACCCGCCGGCCGGTAACCGCCTGACGGCGTTCGCGCGGCTTGCCCCGTCATTCCTGATTCTGGGTGCCCAGCGCAGCGGCACCACGTCGCTTTACGGGTACCTGGGTGCGCACCCGGAGGTGTTGCCGGCCATGCGCAAGGAGGTGCATTACTTCGACTTCCAGCACGGGAAGGGGCGCAACTGGTATCTGGCCCATTTCCCGACGTCTCATCCGTTGCGACGGCGCGGTGTGTCCACCCTCACCGGGGAAGCCACTCCTTACTACCTGGTGCACCCGTTGGCGCCGGCGCGGGTACAGGCGTTCGATGCGGCGATGAAGCTCATTGCCATATTGCGCGACCCGGTGGAGCGCGCTTGGTCGCACTACCGGCACGAAGTGAGCCAGGGTGTCGAGCATTTGAGTTTCGAGGCGGCACTGGATGACGAGTCGCAACGGCTGCGCGGGGCCGAACAGCAGTTGCGCACGGCGCCGCATTACTACAGCCATGCGCATCACCATTTTTCCTACGTCGACCGGGGCCTGTACGCGAAGCATCTGCAAGCCTGGCTCGATCGGTTTCCCCGGCGGCAACTGCTGATTCTGCACAGCGAGGACCTGTTCAGGGATGCCGATCGCGTCGCCAACCAAGTCTTCTCCTTCCTGGGATTGCCGCCGTACCGGTTGCCGGATGAGGTGGTGCCTCACGTACGGGGGCTGCCTCCCGCACTGGCCCCGGCCTTGCGCGCGCGGCTGGAACGGTGTTTTGCAGCGGATCAGCGGCGGTTGCGGGAGCTGTGTGGCGTGAGGGACTGAAGGAAATGGTGGCGGCGCGGCGGCTCGCTGCCTGCACGATTGCGAAACCCTGCCGCAGCGGTGCGCCTAGCTGGTTTCCGGGCCTTCCAGCATCGCGGCCAAGGCTCCCGATACCGCCTCGGCGGCGTCCATCACCCGAACGGTTACGCATGTTATGTGGGGCCCCACATAACATGCCCAGCAACAGCCGATCGTCCGGCAGCCGAGGATCGTAAACGCTGGTCTCGTCGGCCAGCAGGCAGCCGACCAACCCGCAATAGTCAATCAGCGTATGCCACTCACGTTCGTTGCGGGCCAATCGGGACGCCTCCAGCGACAGAACCATACCCACCTCGCTCCGACAGACCGCAGCCAGCAGTCGATCATAACCAGGGCGCTGCGTACCTGAACCGGAGCGCCCCAAGTCCTCATCGACTACAACAACCTCACTCCAGCCCAACTGGCGTGCACGGCCTTCGAGTGCGTACTGTCGGCCACGACTCTCGCGATTGTTGCGGACCTGGCCGGGCGTCGACTGCCGCACATAGACCCAGGCCGGCCGCGACAGGTGCTCA
>CAZNFI010000202.1:0-4831 GCA_964572185.1 uncultured Pseudomonadales bacterium | reverse complement strand
TGATCGATGAGTCGCTGCTCGGCTGGAAAGAGTTCGAGATGGAAGTGGTGCGCGACTCCAGGGACAACTGCATCATCGTCTGCTCCATCGAGAACCTCGACCCGATGGGCGTGCATACCGGCGACAGCATCACGGTTGCTCCGGCGCAGACATTGACCGACAAGGAGTATCAACTGCTGCGCAATGCCTCGATCGAGGTGCTGCGGGAAATCGGCGTCGACACCGGCGGGTCGAATGTGCAGTTTGCCATCGATCCCGACAGCGGCCGCATGGTTGTCATCGAAATGAACCCGCGCGTTTCGAGGTCCTCGGCGCTGGCCTCCAAAGCGACCGGATTTCCCATTGCCAAGGTGGCTGCCAAGCTGGCCGTCGGCTATACCCTCGACGAGCTGGAAAACGACATCACCGGTGGCGTCACGCCGGCTTCCTTCGAGCCGAGCCTCGACTACGTGGTCACCAAGATCCCGCGCTTCACCTTCGAGAAGTTCGATCAGGCCGACCCGCGGCTCACCACGCAGATGAAGTCCGTCGGCGAAGTGATGGCCATCGGCCGTACCTTCCAGGAATCGCTGCAGAAAGCCTGCCGCGGGCTCGAAACCGGCCGCACAGGCCTCGACCCGGTGCTGGAGGAGGGCAGCGCCAGGCAGGTGCGCTCGACATTGCGACGCGAACTCAGGACAGCGGGCGCCGATCGGCTGTGGTACGTCGCTGACGCCTTTCGGGCCGGCTGGTCGATCGAGGAAGTGCAACAGCAGTCGGCCATCGATCCCTGGTTCCTGGCCGAAATCGAAGACCTCGTAAACAGCGAAAACGGGTTGGCGGGCAAGACCCTGGAAGAACTCGACGCGGGTTGCTGGTACGAGCTGAAGCGCAAGGGCTTCTCCGATGCGCGGCTGGCAAGCGTGCTTGGCACCGACGAGGCGCGGGCGCGCCAGGCGCGCCAGGATGCGGGCATCAGGCCGGTGTTCCGCCGCGTGGACACCTGCGCCGCCGAGTTTCCCGCCGCGTCGGCGTACATGTATTCCACCTACGAGCAGGAGTGCGAGGCCAGCCCGTCGGATCGCAAGAAGATAATGGTGCTCGGCGGCGGCCCCAATCGGGTGGGGCAGGGCATCGAGTTCGACTACTGCTGTGTGCATGCGGCGCTGGCCATGCGCGAGGACGGGTTCGAGACCATCATGGTCAACTGCAACCCGGAAACCGTTTCCACCGACTACGACACCTCCGACCGGCTGTATTTCGAGCCGGTGACCCTCGAGGACGTGCTGGCCATCGTCGATGTCGAACAGCCCACCGGTGTCATCGTGCAGTTCGGCGGCCAGACGCCGCTCAAGCTGGTGGAACATCTGGAAAAGGCCGGCGTGCCGATCATCGGCACGAGCGCCGACGCCATCGATTGCGCCGAAGACCGGGAACGCTTTCAGGCGATGCTCAACAAACTCGGTCTGCGACAGCCATCGAACCGCACGGCAACGGGTATTGCCGACGGCGTGGCGGGAGCCGCCGAGATCGGTTATCCCATAGTGGTGCGCCCGTCCTATGTGCTCGGCGGCCGGGCCATGGAGATTGTCTACAACGAACACGAACTGGCCCGCTACCTGCAGGGTGCGGTGGATGTTTCCAACGACTCGCCGGTGCTGCTCGACCGCTTCCTCGATCAGGCCATCGAGGTGGATGTGGATGCGGTCAGCGACGGCAAGCGGGTGCTGATCGGCGCCATCATGGAGCACATCGAACAGGCCGGCGTCCACTCCGGTGATTCCGCCTGCGCCCTGCCGCCCTATCGCCTGGGCGCGGCGGTTCAGGACCGGATCCGCCAGCAGGTGCAGCTCATGGCCCTGGAACTCGGCGTCTCCGGGCTCATGAATGTTCAGTTCGCCATACAGGGCGACGAGGTGTTCGTGCTGGAGGTCAACCCCCGCGCCTCGCGTACGGTTCCGTTCGTGTCCAAGTGCATCGGCATCTCGCTCGCCAAGGTTGCGGCGCGGTGCATGGCGGGCATCAGCCTCGAAGAGCAGGGATTCACCGAAGAGATCGTTCCGTCCTGTATCAACGTCAAGGAATCGGTCTTTCCGTTCAACAAGTTTCCCGGCGTCGACCCGATTCTCGGCCCGGAAATGAAGTCCACGGGCGAAGTCATGGGCGTGGGCGACACCTTCGGGGAGGCGTTTGCCAAGGCTTCGCTGGCCGCCGGAGAAAGGCTGCCCGATGGCGGCCGCGCGCTGGTCAGCGTCAAGGACTCCGACAAGCCGTACACCGCCGTGCTGGCCAGGGAACTGCATGAACTCGGCTTCAGGTTGGTAGCCACCCGCGGTACCGCGCGCCTGATCGAGGCCGAGGGAATCGAGTGCGCCACCGTCAACAAGGTGACCGAAGGCCGCCCGGACGTGGCGGACATGCTGAAGAACGAACAGATTGACCTGATCGTCAATACCACCGAGGGGCGACAGTCAATCGCCGATTCGGCGGTGATCCGGCGGCTCGCGCTGCTCAAGAAAGTGTGCTACACCACTACTCTGGCGGGCGGTGAGGCGGTTGGCATTGCCATCCGCCACATGCGTCGGCTGGACAACGAAGGTGGTGCGGTGACGGTTCGGCGCCTGCAGGATGTACATGCGGCACTGACCTCTCCCTGAGCGGGACCGGACGATGGCGGTGTGACAGAGATCGGAACATGACGATACCGATGACGGTGGAGGGTGCGCTTGCCTTGCGCAGCGAACTCCAGCACCGCAAGTTCGAGTTGCGCCCGGAAATATCCCGTGCCATCGGCGCGGCGCGGGAACATGGAGACCTGCGGGAAAACGCCGAATACCATGCGGCCAAGGAGCAACAGGGATTCAACGAGGGCCGTATCGAGGAAATCGAAAGCAAGCTCGCCAATGCACAGGTCATCGACATCAGCAGGATACCGCCCACCGGCAAGGTAGTGTTTGGCTCCACCGTGACGCTGGTGACACCGGGCACGGCCGGTGCGACCCGCTACAAGATAGTCGGCGAGGACGAAGCCGATCTCAAGCAGGGGAAGATTTCCGTCATGTCGCCGATCGCCCGGGGGCTGATCGCCAAGTCGATTGGCGACGTGGTGACGGTTGCCACGCCCGGCGGCGAAGTGGAATACGAAATTGACGACGTGGAGCATCTCTGAAAGTCGTCGCAGCGATGCGGATTCTGTCCGGAACTTCGCGCCATGCAGCGCACCGTCGGCAGCCGTAGCGAAAGGCCGGTGAGGCATGGCTTCGAAATCCAGCAATCGATGGCTGCGGCGCCAGCGGCGTGACCGCTTCGTAAATGCGGCCCGGCGTGAAGGGCAGGTTTCGCGGGCACACTACAAGCTTCAGCAGCTCGATGAGCGATTCGGATTGCTGGGCAGGCGCCAGTGGGTGCTTGAATTGGGCGCCGCGCCGGGAGGCTGGACCGCCTATCTCGCGCAACGCCTGACCGCCGGGCGCATCGTGGCGGTGGACCCCCGCCCGCTTGACCGGAGCGGCGGCAACGTGGAGATCGTGCAGGGTTGCCTGGGCGATGCGGAGGTGGAGTCGGCGATCGGTCGAATCCTGGCGCGTGCCAAAGGACGCGAACCGCGCGTAGACCTTGTTTTGTCCGACATGGCCCCCAATATCTCTGGCGTACGCGCGGCCGATCAGGCGCGCGCCATGCATCTGGCGGAGCTGGCCAGCGTTGCGGCGGCCAAGTGGCTGAAGTGCGGAGGAAGCCTGGTGGTGAAGGTCTACCAGGGCGAAGGCATCGATGCCTGGCTGAGCGAGACGCGGCGCTGCTTTGCCAGGGTGCAGACAGTAAAGCCGCCGGCTTCGCGGGCCGAGTCGCGCGAAAACTACGTTGTGGCCAGGGAGTTTCGCGGCGCCGCTTGCGGTTGAAGCAAATGGCGGATACCGCACCTCGACGGGAAAGCGGTGGACGGGAAAACGGCAAACAGGCGCAAGCCTGTCTCGCCTGACAACCAGATCCACCAGCCCGAGATACCGATGCGCCTGTTTCCGGATCGTCGGCAGCAGGCTGCACGTGCGTAAAATCCGGCAATCGTTGCCGCTTGCGGCCGTTGGCGCGGCGTTGCCGGGTGGTGTAGGCTTCAGCAACCGCTGAACGGTGGCCGGTAGTGGGGCCGAGTGGCCCCAAGTGAGGTAAATCCTTGTCCGACATGGGAAAAAATCTGCTGTTGTGGCTGATCATCGCGGCCGTTCTGTTGACCGTGTTCAACAACTTCGATATGCGGCCGGAGCCCAGGCAGATCAGCTATTCCGAGTTCATCGAACAGGTGCGCCTCGATGAAGTCCGCGAGGTTGTCATAGAAGGCCTGATCATCACCGGTATGACCAAGTCCGGCGATCAGTTCCGCACCATTCGCCCCGACATCGAAGATCCCAAGCTGCTCGACGATCTCTACAACCACCGGGTCAGTTTTGCCGGCAAGGAACCGGAGAAGCAGAGTATCTGGGCGCAGTTGTTCCTGGCCAGCTTCCCCATCCTGCTCATTATCGGCGTGTTCATGCTGTTCATGCGGCAGATGCAGGGCGGCGCCGGCGGGCGCGGCGGCCCCATGTCGTTCGGCAAGAGCAAGGCAAGGCTGTTGTCCGAAGACCAGATCAAGACCACCTTTGCCGATGTGGCCGGCGTCGACGAGGCCAAGGAAGACGTCCAGGAACTGGTCGAGTTCCTGCGAGACCCGGGGCGTTTTCAGCGGCTCGGCGGCCGCATCCCCCGGGGTATCCTGATGGTCGGCCAGCCGGGCACCGGCAAGACGCTGCTAGCCAAGGCCATTGCCGGTGAAGCCAAGGTGCCGTTCTTTTCCATATCCGGCTCCGATTTCGTC
>CAZNFI010000201.1:0-4854 GCA_964572185.1 uncultured Pseudomonadales bacterium | reverse complement strand
GAAGAACACCGCCTCCCGACAGGGCAGGTAGGATGCGCCTCCGTATTCGTGAACCCGGCTGCGCAGGTTGTAGGGTGCGGGCGTCAACTCGGTTCGCGCATCGCCCCGCGCCTTGAGCAGTGTTGCCCGGCCGCCTTCGTCGGGGCGGTTTTCAATCCAGTACAGGGCGCCATCGAACAGCCTCGGCTCGCCGATGCTGGCCCTGGCCATCGCCACCCGTTCCGGCGTGATCGGCGAACGCCTGGCGGACCGGAGCTTGCCGCTGTGCCCGCTCACGGCTTGAAATGCAGCGAGCATCGCTTGTCCAGGCGCGCCCAGCGTTCGTGATCCCGCCAGGCGCCGTCAATGAACAGGTAGTGCGGAGAGACCCCCTCCTTTTCAAAGCCGCAGCTCCTGACCAGTTCGATCGAGCGCCTGTTGGCCGGTTGAATGTTGGCTTCCAGGCGGTGCAGGCCCAGCTTCGTAAAGGCGAAATGGGTGACCAGCGCGAGCCCTTCGCGCATGTAACCGCGCCCGGCAAAGGGCGCTGCCGCATAGTAGCCGAGGGATGCGCTGAGAAAGGAACCGCGGATGATGTTGTTGACATTGATGCAGCCGGCAATGGCGTCGGAAACCCTGTCGACTACCAGGAAGCCGACGTGGTCGTCGCGTTCCATGCGCTTCAGGTAGCGATTGAACATGTCGCGGTTGGTTGGCGCGATGATCCAGGGCTCGTGCAGGCCGGCACTGAGCCGCATGGTGGCGACGAACTCTTCTCGGTCTTTCTTCGTCACCAGGCGCAGCTTGACGCGGCTCTCAGTCATCTCGGGAGCGGCTCTCCAGCAGGAATATTTCCCATAATGCCGGTGGAATCATGGCTATGCCAACAGTCAGCAGGAACAGCGGGTGCAGGCCATCGGCCAGTGTCCACATCGCCGTGAAACCGAACGAATGCTCCTGCCACAGGATCAGGCCCGCCGTGGTCAGCGCCGACCCTGCGGTCAGCAACAGGAAGGCAGCCAGGTACTTCACGGCGGCGCCAGAAAGTAGGCGGCTCCGCGATGGCGCAGCCAGGCGCGGGTAAAGGCGGCAAGTTCATAGCACCTCGGTACGGATGCATCATCCGGCGCGGCCGGGTCGTTGACCAGCACCCGGTCGCCGTCCACGCCATAGACCGTCACGAGATGGCCCTGTGTACTGGCCAGCGGCGCGCTGGGCAGTTCATTGCGGCCGAAGCGGATGCTGGCCACCACCGGTGAGCCTGCCCGCAGGACGGTCAGCACCGGGTCCCAGCAACTGACCGCTTCGACCGCGCCGATGCGCCCATGGCCGCTCGCACAGTGAATGGCCATCGGCCAGGAGCCGTAGAAACGGCCATCGAAACAGGCATCGACCACCGACTGCCAGGTGATGTCCGGATTCGAGGCAAGCAGGGCCATGGCCAATGCGGTCGGCGAACAGATGCGCTCGCGGATGGCTGCCGGGGCCTGCAACTGGCTGATGGCCGGCGGCCGCTGCAGCACGATGCGGTCGTGCCGCGGCGGCGCGGGGTCGATTTCGAGAGGGCGGCTGGACAGGGCAACGAGGTGGCGCCGTGGGGGTTCGGTGCGCGCCAGCCGGATCAGCAGCCGGCCTGGCGGCAGATCGCGTTCCGTGTGGAAGCAGTCGATGTGGGTGCTGACACTGTTTCCGCCCGGAGTGTGGTCGGGCCAGGAACGGTCTGCCGTGGCGCCGGTGTGCGGGCCGCTGTCGCGGTTGCCCGGAACCGGTCGCAGGGGCCAGGCAGCGCCGTCGACCTCGAGCGCCAGCTGGAAGCCGTTGCCTTGCGGGTATACGGCCACGCTCGGTATCAGGATCCGCCCACCGGCGCAGGCGGGCATGTCGATCGCCGCGGTAACGGCGCCGTCGCCGACCCGCCAGGTGAGCGCGGTGGATGCGGGCAGCGGGTACCGCGCTGCGGAAACCTTGTCGGCGAACCTGATAGTCTCCGCAGACATCGGCTCAGGAGCTTGTGCCCAGCCGGAATATGCGCCTGGCATTGGCGGCTGTATGGCGCACGATCTCCGCACGGGGCAGCTCGTAGAGCTGGGCCAGCCGCTCGGCGATCACCGGTAACAGGCAGGGCTCGTTGCGGCGCCGCCGACCCCCGTCGAGCGTGGCACCGTGCGGAAAAAGATAAGGCGCGTCGGTCTCGATCACCAGCCGCTCGAGTGGGATCGCCGGTGCCAGGCGTCGCAGTTCCCGCCCTCGCGAGGCATCGCACAGCCAGCCGGTGATGCCGATCGAATAGCCGGCTTCGAGGTATCGCTCCAGGTCCGTCCTGCTTCCGGTGAAACAGTGCACCAGCACCTGACCGGGCGAGCCCCGATAATCGGCGAGCAGTTCGAATACGGCGCCGTCGGTGTCCCGGTCGTGCACGAACAGCGGCATGTCCAAGTCGCCGGCGATGGCGATCTGATCGGCGAACACCTGCCGCTGCAGGTCGCGCGGCGAAAAGTCGCGGTTGAAGTCCAGCCCCGTTTCACCGATGGCACACACTGCCGGCCGTTGGGCAAGGTCGCGCAGTCGTGCCCGCCAGCCAGCGCCGGCATCCTTGGCCAGGTGCGGGTGAATGCCGGCGGTGCAGGTCAGGTTGGGGTGTTGCGCGCACAGTTCCAGTGCCGAGCCGGCATCGTCCAGGGTCGTGGCGGTTACGATGATGTGCGTGACGCCGGCGCCCCAGGCCCGCTCCAGCACCGCATCGAGGTCACCCTTGAACTGCCCGTTGAGCAGGTTGGCGCCGACATCGATCACCGTGCGCGAACTACGGTCTCGTGGGGACCGAGCATCGGTACCGGTTCGCCCAGCAAGTGGCTGTAGACCTGGATGAAAGACAGCACGTTTTTCACGTAGTTGCGGGTCTCGTAGAAGGGTATGGACTCGATCCAGGTATCCATCGGCCAGCCTTCGGCGCCCCTTAGCCAGCGGTCGGCGCGACCCTCGCCGGCGTTGTAGGCGGCGGCGGCCACCGGCAGCACCTGGTCGTAGCGTTTGAGCAACCAGGCGAGGTGGTGGCCGCCCAGGGGTATGTTCTTGGCCGGATCGAACAGGTCCGAGACCGATGGCGACGGCTTGCCGGCCTGTCGCGCGGCGAAACGCGCCGTGCTATGCAGCATCTGCATGACGCCGCGGGCACCGGCGCTGGAGTGGGCGAAGCGGTCGAAGATGCTCTCCTGGCGCGCAAAGGCGAGCAGTACCGGCATGGGAATGCCGGTTTCGTGGCTGGCCCGGCGAAAGCTTGGTGCGTGCTCGATGGGAAATCGCACATCCAGAAGGTCGCGCTGGTTGGTGTCGTAGGCGGTGCGTATGGCCAGGATTTTCTCACCCATGTTCCTGGCGATATAAGTGGCTATGGCCTGCTCCCGGGGGGTAAGCCTGGGCAGAATGGCCTGCCATTCCCGGCGCGCATTGACGTCGTCGCCCACCGCGAAGAGTTCCGTCGCTCTGGCGATGCCGGGTAACTGCCGTACCTTTTCGAAATCGGCGGCATCGCCCACATCGGTGGCTGCATTGAGTTGCGATTCCTGCCCGATTCGGTTGGCGGCCAGAAATCCATAGTAGGACCGCTTGGCGGCCAGCGACTGGAAGGCGAGACGCGCACGCTCCGATGCGTCATGGGTGTTCGCCAGGGCACGGGCCAGCCAGTATTGCCATTTCTCGGAGAACCGCTCCTGGTCCGGCAGCCGGTCGATCCAGGCGGCCAGCAGGGCCCAGTTGCGTTGTTCGAGGTAGGCGTCGGCGAAGCCGGCTGCGCTGCCCGGCACCAGGTCATTGCCGGGTGCTCGCTGCAGCAGCCCTTCGCGGGCCAGCTCGATTTCGATGTGCGAGGTCAGCTCGCGTCGCTGTGCTTCGCTGAAATCGTGCGATGCCCGGTAGCTGGCCCAGGCGTCCCGTGCCGCTTTCGCGTCGTTGGGCGCCAGGCGCCGCAGCCCGTGGGCGATCACTTCGCGCGACAAGGCGGAGTCGGGCCGGAAGCGGCTGGTTCGCGCAATCGACTTCGGATCGACGTGTACGTTGTAGTAGGACTGGGCCCAGGGGCGGTGGTCGCCGGTAAAGAAACGCTGCAGGTAGCGCGCCAGCAATCGTTGGTTGGCGTTTATGGCAAGGCGCAGTCGCTGCCATGCCCGCTCCTGGTCGAGGCGCGTCGATTGCCAGACCTGAAACATGGGATCGCAGACCTTGGGCTGCGACTTGCCTACCGTCCATACCTCCGCCACGCCATCCAGCGCGCGTTCCTTCTGGCCGGTGTTGTATAGCGCCCGCAGATAATGGCATTGCAGTTCCGTGGCGATGGCGGCTTCCGGGTCGATCGGTTCGTAGTTGGCAAGGAACGTCCGCCACTGGCGATTGCCGGCAAGCCGGGCCAGCCATTGCTGATAGATGCGGTGTGCCCCCGGGATGTCCGGGTGCGCATGGCGGAACTGATTGACCTGCTCCGGTGTCAGGCGTCCGAGGCGCAAACGGAGCTGGTGGTAGGTGATGTACGGCTGTAAAGGATACCCCGCCAGGTTTTCCTGAATCCTGCGCGCGGCGGTGATGCGCCCGGCGCGCACATGGTCGACTGCCAGCCGGTACTGCTGGCGTTGTTTGTAGAGATCGGCCCCATGCGCGGTGTCCGGGACGAACAGCACCGGAAACAGCAGCGACAGGGCGGCGGTCGCCAGCCGGATGCTGGCCGCGGTCCACCTGCGATGGTTCGCCATGCTGTGTCTGTTCATGGTTCGCATTCGCCCAAAACCAATCCGCTGCGAATCCTCTCCGGCAGAAAAAGTCCGCCCGCTACGCGCCGGGAACCGTGCTCGAAACACCTGATCGTGGTACAGGGTTGCCCGCCGG
>CAZNFI010000200.1:0-4960 GCA_964572185.1 uncultured Pseudomonadales bacterium | reverse complement strand
ACCCAGGCGCGCCGGGTAGTTGTCGTCCCAGCGAATGGGCATCTCGCCGCTCATCGCCAGTTGCATGTTGAACACTGCCGGCAGGTCCATGAAGATCACATGGTTCCGGGTGATGTTGAAGTCGTGCATCATGGTCGGCCCGCCGACGGTGATGTTCTCGACCTGCACCAGCTTGCCCTCCGCGGACACGCGCAGGTAGCGCAGGTACGGTTCGAACGCCGAATAGCCGAAAGCCAGCAACTCGCCGGTTACCGGGCAGATTTTCGGATGCGCGGTGAACGAGCCGTTCAGCACGCCTTCGAAATCGGTTGGCCCCACGGTCTCGAGTTCGCCGTCGACCACATAGGGAAAGTGGCCCTCCTCGAGAGCGAGAATCTTGCCGGCGTGGCCGATGACGTGGGTGTTCGCCTTCGATGACTTCATGTCCATCAACACCGACGCGTCGAGAATGTCGGTGGAAGGGTTGGCGATGAAGGGTGTCTGAACGTAGCGGTTGCGATACCACTCGGCCTTGCCGTCGCGCAGCCTGACGCCGTGCAACATGCCGTCGCCGAAGAACGGGTGCGTGCTCGTCCCGGTAAAGGGGTTGGCGCCGTTGCGAACGAAACGGCCATCGAGTTCCGGTGGAATGGCTCCAGTCACCTGCAAGCCGGTGAGTGAGCGCTCCTCGGTAATGGGGCGGCCGTTGCCGCGCAGGTGGGCCGGTGTGCTGTCAACAACTTCTGCCATCGCTGGGTTCTCCCTGTCTGCTCGTGCGCACCGCTGTCCGAGCCTGTGCCGGTGTTCGGGGGAAAGGGCTGTTTCCCGAGATCGGATGGCCGGGCGGGGTGCAAAGGCGCCTATGGTAGTTTGCCGGGCAGAATAAATCTACCCATGGTAGTTTAATGGGATGGCGAATGACACGGCATCGTCCCGAATGCAGGCCCCGCCGGCGCGCCGACCCGGCCGGCCGGCCGGGCGCACGGCCGCCGACGGGGTGATCGCGGATCGCGAAGCGCTGCTTGCGGCGGCAGAACAGCTCATTCACGACAGGGGGCCGAATGTGTCGCTGCAGGCGATTGCGGCGCAAGCCGGCGTCACCAAACCCAGCCTTTACCGGGGCGTGGGCGATCGCGACGCGCTGGTCAATGCGCTGGCCGAGCGGCTGGCAGCGCGCATGTCGGCCTCGGTTGCCCACCTGGTTGCGCAAGCTTCGGCGCCGCGGCTGGGGTTGCGCAACCTCGTCGCGGGATACCTGGAACTCGCCGCCCGCGAGAAACACCTGTACCTGTTCGTCACCGCGGGCGGCACGCGCGAGGACCGGGTTCAACAGTCGCTGCTGCTGGCCGACGGCGCTGCCGGTCAGTTCGTGGAACCGATCGCCGCCTACCGGGCGGCGCGCGGCGCCGATGCCGAGGTTGCCACCGTCTGGTCATACGGGCTGTTGGGGGCGCTGCACTTCGTGACCCTGTGGTGGTTGCGCGATCGGGCGACCGGCATGGACCGGGTGATCGACCAGATCACCGCCCTGCTGTGGTCGGGGATGGGCCTGGAGGAAGAGGGCTGACCCGCTATCCGACCGGGCACCTGAACCTGCGGGACAGCGTGCTTTTCATGCTCGGTGCGCCCGGGTGGCAGATCACCGCGACGATCGTCGTTTCCATCGGCATCTACTTCTATCTGCCACCGGAAGGGGCGGGGCTCGCGGTTCAGGTATCGGAACAGGTTTTCTTCGGCGTGCTGACGGCCTATGGACTGGCGCGCATATTCGGCGGCGTCATCGATTCGCTGGCCGATCCACTGGTCAGCCATTACTCGGACCGCTCGCGCTCCAGGTTCGGCCGGCGCGAGGTCCTTTTGGCGTTCGGGCTCGTTCCCATGGCGGTGACGCCGGCACTGCCTGACGCCTGACCGGCAAAGAGTCGCGGTCGCTCCCAGGCGGGCGCGTCGACCGCATCCGCCGCGTCGATCGTTCGCGCGCATTCGTGCCCGGAATACACGGCGTGAACAATGGCTCCGGGCGAGCGGCAATCGCCGATGCACCGTACGCCGGCGATGCCGGCGCGGGCGAGGCTGTCGGTATCGGCGATCAGTTCCCGATACAGGCCGTCGTTTGCCTTCCTGACGCCGACTACAACGAGAGCGCCGCACTCGATGGACCGGGTGGTCCGGTCTCGATAGATGCTCGTCAACTCGGCGGCGCCGTGCTCAAGCCCGGTTACGGTGTTTTCGAGCTCGGTTCGTATTCCCAGTTCGATCATGCGCGAACGAATTTCCGCAAGTTCGTTGTTCATGAACGTCCAGGCCGATACGGCGTTGGCGTTGCTGACCAGCGTCACCTCATGACCGCGCCGACGCAACAGTTCGGCCAGGCAACCGCCCATGTAGTAATGGTCGAAGTCGTAGATGACCACCGGCCCGTCGAGCGTGGCGCCGGCGAGCACGTCGTCCGGCGTGAACACTGCTTCGTTCGCGAACCCTGGGCAGGGGTATCCGTGGCTGTCGAGGATGTCGGTCGTCCAGCGGGCGCCGGTGGCAATGACGGCGTGATCGCCGCCGAACTCCAGCACCTGCCGGGGCGACAGGGGGCTGTCGCGGTACACGTCCACGTTGGCCATCGTAGCGATCAGGTGGGTGCGGTAGTCGCGCACCCGGGCCCAGGTGGCGAGGCCGGGCAGCGTTGACTCGATGCTGACGCGGCCGCCCAGTTCCCTGCCGGCCTCGGCGAGGGTGACCGCAAACCCGCGTTGGCCAAGCGCCTTCGCACATTCGAGGCCGGCCGGCCCGGCGCCGACCACGAGAACCCTGGTGGCAGGGTCGCCCCGGGGGATGCGCTCCGGATGCCAGCCGCGCCGCCACTCCTCGCCCATGGTGGGATTCTGGGTGCAGCGGATGGGCACGCAGTCGTGGTATCCCGACACACAGATGTTGCAGCCGATGCACTCGCGAATCTCGTCCTCGCGGCCGGCATCGATCTTGGCGGGCAGGAACGGGTCGGCGATGGACGGCCGCGCCGCGCCGATCAGGTCGAGAATACCGCGCCTGATCTGGCTCACCATGGCATCGGGCGAAGTGAATCGCCCGACGCCGACCACCGGCTTCGAGGTCAGCGCCTTGGCGAAGCCGACCAGGGGTTCCTGGGCGCCCTGTTCGCTGAAGCGTGCCGATGCGGTCTCGACCACCCAACTCGATGATTTCAGGTCCCACAGGTCGGGAAGCTCGGAGAGCAGCGAGACGACTTCGTGCGCTTCCGACTGCATGTTTTTCCCGGGTACCCGCAGCAGTTCGTCGGTACTGAAACGCAGTGCCACGGCGCAGTTGTCGCCGACCGCTTCCTTGATGTCTTCGATTATCTCTCGGGTCAGCCTGACGCGATTCTCCAGGCTGCCGCCGTATTCGTCGGTGCGCCTGTTGATCCACGGCAACAGGAACTGATACGGCCCGAAATTCATGCCGGAGTAGATGTAGACGATGTCGAAGCCGGCGGAGCGTGCGCGCTTCGCCGCATCGACGTGCCAGCGGCGAAACTCGCGGATGTCGTGCTTGTCCATCGACCGCGACCGGGCCAGATTCATCCAGCCGGGGTAGGTCGATTCGCCGGCTATGCCCGAGGCCGACATCAGCGGCATGCGCGTCAGGCGGTTGCCGGTGCCGCCGCCGCCGTGCCACAGTTCAACGCCGGCCAGCGCACCGTGGCGGTGCACGGCATCGACCATCAGCGCGTGTACCGGAATGTCCTCGTCGTCCCAGAGGCGGGAATAGGGCAGCGGTGCGTCGTCGGAACTGGGATGGATGGAGCAGTATCCGGTGTTGACCACGCCCCAACCGCCTTCGGCGCGGATGGCGCGCATGGCGGCCCGGGTATGCGGCATCTGGTTGCCGGTGCCGAGCGCGTGCGGCGTGCAGTAAAATCGGTTGGGCGCCGTTACCGGGCCGATTCTCACTGGCTCGAAAAGGAGGTCGTAGCGGGGATTCCTGCTCACCCTGGGTGCCTGTACGGTGCTGTTTCGGAAAATCGGTTCATGCCCCGCGGTAGCCTACGATGCCGCCAGGGCAAAGGCTATTCCGCTCAATCGGCCTGCCGGGGCAGCCGGCTGCCGCACGTGCTGTGGTGCTGGCCTCAAGCCGGCCGCGGCACCTGAGAGCGGGGCGCCGCGTCGGCCGGCTGCGAACCGTTGACGATGCGCTGGTGCAGCAATGCCGCTGGGTATTCGCGGAGCATCGGTTGGGCTGCATTTCCAACCCGCTAATTCTCCTGGCGTTGATGCAGTTGCCAGTCTTCGTTCGGTTGCCGGGCGAAACGGGGCGATTCACCCTTCAGGAGCGCGATGAGGCCGGAGGTCATGTTGGCCAGGGCCACCTGCAATGCTCTGCCGACCGCGGCTTCGTCCAGGCTCGCATCCGCCGTCATGCGGCCGGCCCAGCGAATGCTGCAGTGGCCATCGTCGATGGGGGTCACCGAGGCGACCACGGTGTAGGCCTGCATGCCGATGGGTTTGCCGTCGGTAAGCTCGTAGGAAAATGTCCGCTGCGTGTCATCGAAGGCTACCAGACGGTGCTGCACATGACCCTGGGTGGCCAACTGCAGGTCGCGCACCGCGCCGACTCCCCGACCCCTGACGGCGATCGTGCTGTCACGCCCGCCGGGTATCCAGTTCAACACCCGGTCGAAATGCCGCAGTTCTGCCCATACATCGTCTGCGCACAGGTCGGTGTCACGCTTGTGTTCAACTTCGATCATGGGGGCGCCCGCTGCGTCGTGTGTGGCAAGAAACCACATTGCAGGGCCAGTCGTCACCCCCCGCCGCGGGTTGGGAACAGGGTTCGAGGTCGAGCCGAAAGCGTGCCATGCACTGCGCATCGAGGTGTCGAGTGCAGCGATCGAACTGCACATCACCGGGAATTTGACGGCATAATCCGCGTTCCCGGCCAGGAGCCTGCGCCGTAGGAAGTCGCGAAAGCGAAAATTCGCTATCGCCGC
>CAZNFI010000199.1:0-4974 GCA_964572185.1 uncultured Pseudomonadales bacterium | reverse complement strand
TGGAGATGGGTGGCGCCCTGCAAAGGCACTGGCGGCACTGCGTCCCCAAGGTGGCTTCCAAAACGGGCGTCGGCCCACGCATCAACTTGACGTTTCGCCGGATCAGGCGCTAGCTTGCTGCGCTGGTAGCGGACTGTCCGGTCAGCTTTCCTCGGACTTCAGGATGTCGTACACGCGCTTTTGGAAGTACCAGCGGCCGTCCACCTTGACGTAGTCGTCTTCGTAGCGGCCGACGACGAAGCGTTTGCCGCCCTCCTTGTCGTGCAGTTCCTCCTGCTGGTACCAGGTGCCGTGGGCGGTGTCGCCATCAACGACGATCGGGCCCGCCGAGGCGTAGAAGCCGACGAAGGAGAAGCCTGCCATCGCCCCTTGCCAGACGGGGAAGAAATTCGCCTTGCCGGTGATGTCGCCGGCGCCGGGCAGGCACCAAGTGGCGTCGTCGCGCCAATTGGCCGCCCAGGCGTCGCCGTCGAAGCGCATGACGGCGTCGTTGTAGGATTCCACGAGTTCGCGGATGGCGAGGCGGTCTTCGACCGGTCCACTGCTGATCATGTTCTGCCCTCCCTTGGGGTGTGATTTCCGAACGCGCATCTAATCACGTTGTTGGCGCAAAAACGAGATGCTTCGGTTGTGGTGCCGCCGTTCCCCGGCGCCCGTTCCCCGGCGCCCGTTCCTCGATGCCGATGCTTATACTGTGCCGACCATTCGCACTTGAGGACGCACCATGCCAAAACCCAAGCTCTACGGCATCGCCGGATCGCGGGCCATTCGCTCGCTCTGGGCCATCGAGGAAACCGGCATCGACTACGAGCACGTGCCGGTGGGCTTTGGCGAGGACTCGAAGGCCGCCGAGTATCTCGCCATCAACCCGAACGGCCGAATACCCGCCCTGGTGGACGGCGACCTCATCCTGTTTGAGTCCATGGCCATCAACCTCTACTTGGCCAAGACCTACGCCAAAAGCCTGTATCCGGCCGATCCGGCGGGGGAGGCGTTGGCCATCCAATGGTCCGTGTGGGGGATCAGCGAAATCGAGGATCTGCAGATTCGCATTGCCTTGCAGAAGTTCTTCATGCCCGAAGCCGAGCGCGACCCGGCGGTCATTGCCGCAGCCGAAGCCGGCTTGGCCAGACCCTTCAAGGTGCTTGACCAGCACTTGGACGGCCGGGATTGGCTGGTGGGCGACGCCTTCAGCATTGCGGACTTGAATCTGGCGGCCGTGATGTCTCTGCTGCAGCTCGTGGAGGTGGACATCTCCGGCTACCCCAACATCCAGCGCTGGGCCAATGTCTGCACCGCCAGGCCAGCCTATGCTCGCGCGCAGCGTTTGGACGACTAGCTCAGTCTTCGACGGCTGCAGCGGCTCGCCACGAAGTCGGCGTCCGGCATCCGGTGATCTCAAGTGAAGACGCGGCGCAAATCGCCCGCCAAGGAGTACAGCACGGGTACCACGAACAGCGTCACCAAGGTCGAGATCGCCAGGCCCCAGCCGACGGCGAGGGAGATGATGCTGACGATGGGGTCGTAGCCGCCGATGCCGTAGGCGGTGGGCAGCACCCCGCCCAAGGTGGTCAGGGTGGTCACCATGATGGGCCGCAGCCGCTCGGTGACCGCTTCGATGATCCGGCTCTTCCGATCGCCGTCCCCATCGTCTTCGCGGACGCGGCGGTGGATGGAATCCACCATCACGATCGAGGCGTTGACCACCACGCCGGCCAGACCCACCGAGCCCATCATGGCGAACATGCTCATCGGCTGGCCGTGGATGAAGAAGATGAGAAAAACCCCGGCCAAGGCGAAGGGAATCACCAGCATGATGAACAGGGCTTCGAGCAGCGAGCCCAGCATCAGCCAAATCACCACGCTGATGCCCACCACCGCTAAGATCGCAGCCAGCGCGACTCCAGAGGTGGTCTTCTGCGTTTCAACGGCTTCGCCGCCGTTGAACACGTAGAGGTCGGGCAGGCCCTCGAAGCGAGGAAACAGCTCCCGCTCCAATTGCTGGGCAAAGCTCAAGGCCGTCAGCCCGCCGTCTTGGGAAAAGCTGGCGCGAATGGTGGCGGAGCGGAAGCCGTCGCGGTGATAGATACGGGTCAGGGCCGGCAATTGCATCGGCTCCACAACATCGCGCAAGCGCGCCAACTCGCCGGTAGCCGTGCGCACTTGCGTTTCCAGCAGCGCTTCGATATCCAGCCGGGCGGCTGGATCGAACTGCACCCGCAGTTCGGTGGTGTCGTCAAGGTCGCGGTGCTCGCTGGCCTCAACGCCATAGAATGCCGCCGTCAGCGTGGTGCCGACGTCCCGAGCGCTCAAGCCGAGCCGCGCCAGCTTTTCGTAGTTCAGGTTCAACTGCAGTTGCGGCGTGCCGGGACGTTCGTCCACCTCCACCTCGATGACGCCCGGGGTGTCCCGCAGATGGCTTTCGATCTCGAAGGTGACGCCGCGGCGCAGGGTGTCGTCATTGGAGAGGACGTGGACGGTGACGGGCTGGTCGGTGGGCGGACCAAAGTACTCGGATTGGTAAACGAGGCTCACACCGTCCGGAACCTGCAGCAGCGGCGGAATCCGTTCGATCCACTCGGCGTTGGTGTGGCTGCGCCCGAAGCGCTTGAACTGGGCGATGATCAGCGCTTCATTGTCCGCGTCGCCAAAGCTCTTGTCCAGTGAATTGGTGTCCTGATGGCCGATGCGGGCAGTCACGGCGTCGATGTCGCTGGCAGTGATCTCAAGCAGCTGCCGTTCCAAGTCGGCGGTTATGGCTTCGGTGCGCTCAAGTGCCGTCCCCGGCGGCGTGGTCGCCTTGATGAACAGCCGGTCGGCGTCGTCTTGGGGGAAAAGGACGAAAGGCACCATCGGGCGTATGAACCCCATGATGACTGCAAACACGGCAAAGGCGGCGACCAACGTCAATGCCCGGTGATCGAGCACCCAAGCGAGCGCGTTCTGGTACTTGGCTTCCAACCGGCGCACGAAGGCACGGCTTTGCAGCTTGGCGCCGGACTTTAGGGTGGACATGTGGGCGGGCAGAACGAGGAATGACTCGATGAGCGAGAACATGAGCACGATGATGACGACGGTGGGGATCTGCCAAGCGATCTTGCCGGGCAGCCCGCCCATGGCGGCCAAGGGCGCGAAGGCGAGTATGGTGGTCAGGGCCGCAGCGGTGACCGGTGCCAGCATTTCCTGGGCGCCGGCCAAGGCCGCCGCCGACGGATCGAACCCTTGGGCATGCTTGACGACAATACGCTCGGAAACCACCACGGCGTCATCCACTACCATGCCGAGCACGATGATCAAGCCAGTCAGCGCCATCATGTTCATCGTCATGCCGAACGCCGGAAACAGGATCAGCGCGGCGAGGAACACCACCGGGATGCCGACGAGGATCCAAACGGCGGGTCCCGGCCGGACAAAGGTGAACAGCACCGCCGTTACCAATACGAGTCCGATCAGGCCGTTGTTGAACATGAGCGCCATGCGGTTGTTGACGATGCCGGATTCATCGTTGGTTAGCGTCAACCGTACCGACTCGGGCAGGTCCAATGCCGCCACGGCAGTCCGCACCTGCTCGACGGCCTCCACGATGTCGGCAGTTTCGCGCTTTTGAATCAACAGAGTGACGCCGCGGCGGCCGTTGGTGTGGGCGATCATGCCGGTGTCCTCGCGCCCGGATTCGATGCGGGCGATGTCGCCAATGCGCACGGCGCCGCCTTGGGCATCGAAGCGCAGGATCGCCTCGCCCACTTCGGTGGGATCGTCGAAGCGGCTCCACATCACCACTTGTCGGCGCTCCTCCGGGCTTTCCAGCATGCCGCCGGTGCTGGACACATTGCGGTTGCGGACTGCGGCGATGACGTCGGTCAGGGTGATGCCGTGCTCACGAGCCCGAACCGGATCGACCAGCACCCGAACTTCCGGGTCCGGCAGCCCAACCTGCTGCACGCTGGCAATGAGCGGCAGCCGCTCCAAGCGCTCCTCAACCGTGTCCGCGGCATCGCCGAGCAGTTCCTCGGGCCCCTCAAGAGCGGCTTCCACCACGGTCGCACGGGCTGGGTTGAACTGCTTGAGGATGGGTTCATCCTCCATGTCGGCGGGAAACTCGGTGATTGCCTCGATGGCGGCGCGCAAGTCCGTCTCGGCCTCTTCGGTTTGCGCCTGACTGTAGTCGTCGTAAAGCTCGATGGTGGTGAAGGATGTGTTGTCGGCGATGACGGTGGTGAACTCATCGATGCCATCGACTTCCTCAAGGGCCTCTTCGATGGGAATGGTCACCTTCGCTTCCACATCCTGGGCGGAGGCGCCGGGCAGCATGGCCGTGAGCCAGAAGATCGGCGAATCGACCGAGGGGATGAACTCCCGGGGTATGGTTGATGCGGAGATGTAGCCAACCACCACCAGTCCGGCGGCAATGACGTTGACCAGCAGATGCCGTCTGATGAAGAATCGGAGCAGGGCCTCCAACGGTTCAGCCCCCGCCTACGATGGTGACCGGAGCGCCGTCGCGCAACGCGAACTGGCCGTCGATCACGACGGTTTCTTCGGGTGCCAATCCATCGACAATCTCAATCAGGGCGCCGCCGGACCGTCCCGTGCGCACCGGACGCAGGTGCGCCCGCTGGTCCTCGACGACGAACACGTGCATGGCACCGTTGCGCCGGAACACCGCTTCGGCGGGCACCGATGCCGGGCTCTCCACGGCGGCATAGGGCACGTGGACGGTGGCCACCATCCCTTCGCGCAAGCTGCCTTCTGGATCCTCCACCCAAATTTCCACCGGATAGGTGCCTGACCCCGATTCGCTAAGGCGGGCGACGCTCTGGATTCTGCCGCTCAACCGGCGCCCGCCGAGGACGTCCAAGGCCAATTCCGCGGTCTCGGCCCCGGCTAGGCGGCCCGCTTCGCTGGCGGTGACGCCGGCCCGAACCCGGGCCAGCGAAAAGTCCGCCACTGTGGCCACCGCAGCGCCGCGCTTCA
>CAZNFI010000198.1:0-4983 GCA_964572185.1 uncultured Pseudomonadales bacterium | reverse complement strand
CCTGGCCGACACCAAGTTCGAGTTCGGCATTCGCCCGGATGCGGACGAACCGCTGCTGATCGATGAGATCTTCACGCCGGACAGTTCCCGATTCTGGCCGGCCGACAAGTGGCAGCCCGGCGGCGAGCAGCCGAGTTTCGACAAGCAGGTGGTGCGCAACTACCTCGAAACGGTGGTCTCGGCGGGCGAGTGGGACAAGACGCCACCCGGCCCGCGATTGCCGGACGAGGTGGTCGAGAAGAGCATCGCCCGTTACCACGAGGCGTATGAACGACTGACCGGTACGCGTTTATCCTGAGCGCACCGAAATGGGCGGCCGCCGGCCGCGGCAGCAGTGCCCGCGGCATCGGCCGGCCAGTCTTGCTCGCCATTGCAGGCGCGCGCTGACTCCGCCTCGCACCGGTGCGGCATGGACTGGAAGCACTACAAGGCGCGCTGCGAACAACCGGAAGTCTGGTCGCGCTGGATGCTGGTGCAAACGATGGAACTGGTTGCCGGGCATCCTCGCCTGGTCGCCGAGTTGCGGCGCGCCATGGCAGCGCGGCCCATCGCCAAACCGCCGGGACACCGGGGCGGCGGCGCCACCGACATGTTCGAACTCAACCTGACAGCGTCCCAGGCCGACACCATCCTGGCGGTGGTGCGGCAGGCGGCGGAGCGCGGCGCCGATACTGCCGGTACCCGCGGCCGCGGCCTCGGCGGCTTCGTTGCGGCCTGGCTGGACTATCGGCGATCTGTCGGCGCCGCAGGCCCAGGCGGCACCGGTGGGGCTTCACCGGCCGACGGCGTTGATTTGAAAACGACCTGATTGACGCCCGCGGTCGTTTAATCATGAACAGGTCGGGCTTGGCTGTTCCCTGCGCGTCAGCGCAGCGAATCCGCCGCGACAGCTGCTACGGTAGGTTCTGGAGGAAGTAAAACTGTTTTCCAAGGTCCTGATCGCCAATCGTGGTGCCATCGCACGCCGGATAGTACGCGCTTGCCAGACGCTGGGGGTCCCCTCGGCGGTGGTCTACTCGGAGGCGGACAAGGACGCTCCGTATCTCCAGGAAGCCGGGGAGGCGTTCCCCTTGCCGGGTGTGCGGGCCGAGGAAAGCTATCTGAACACCGGGGCGTTGCTGGCGGTCCTGGAACAGTCCGGCGCCGATGCCGTGCACCCCGGCTACGGGTTCCTGGCGGAGAACGCCGGGTTCGCCGAGGCCGTTGCGGCGGCCGGCGCGACCTTTGTCGGGCCGTCCCCGAGGTGGCTGCGACAGATGGGCGACAAGTCCGCGGCGCGGCGCTTCGTCGAGCAGCGGGGTTTCCCGACACTCACCGGTTCCGAACCGGTCGCCAGCCTGCAGGCGGCCCTGCAGGCGGCACAGTCGCTCGACTATCCGCTGATGGTGAAACCGGCCGCCGGCGGTGGCGGCATCGGCATGTTCATCGCGCCGGACCGCCAGGCGCTGGTGCGCGGGTTCGGGCGCGCCAGGCGCATGGCGGAACAGGCGTTTGCGGATGGCCGCGTCTACCTGGAGCGCTACATCGACAGGCCCAGGCACATCGAAGTGCAGTTGCTGGCCGATGGCGCGGGCAAAGCCGTGCACTTTTATGAGCGGGAGTGTTCGATTCAGCGCCGCCACCAGAAACTGGTGGAGGAGAGCCCGGCGCCGGCACTGGACCGGGCCGCGCTCGATGACCTGTGCACGAGGGCCGAGCGGCTCGCCGCCGACCTGCGTTACGACAATGTCGGCACCCTGGAAACGCTGGCGGACCGGGCCGGCGCCTTCGGTTTCATCGAAATGAACACGCGCATCCAGGTAGAGCACGGCGTGACCGAAGAGATAACCGGATTCGACCTGGTTCGCGCACAGATCGAACTGGCCGCCGGGGGCGCTCTGCCGGAACGTCCCGCGGCCAAAGGGCACGCGGTGGAAGTGCGCGTTTACGCGGAAGACCCGCAACGCCACTTTCCCTGCACCGGGCGCCTGTCGGTGTTCCGTCCGCCGCGCCTGCACGGCGTGCGCATCGAGACCGGCTACGCGGAAGGGCAGGTGGTGACCCCCTACTACGACCCGCTGCTGGCCAAGGTGATCGGCAGCGGCAGCACCCGCGAACTGGCCATTGGCCGCACCCTGGTTGGCCTGAAGGCTTTTGCAGTGGCCGGCGTGCAGACCAACATGCCCCTGCTGCAGGCGATACTCGGCGACGCTGCGTTTCTTGCCGGCCGCATCGATACCGGTTTCCTCGACCGCCCCGGGAATTGCTGACGCCGGCTGGGCGCGGGGCTCGGCAAACGCCCCGAGGTGCGCATGGATTCGGGCAATTCTGCCGCCGGCCGTGGTAAATTGCGCGGCCATTCGTCCATTGAACCGTGGCCGGGAGTGCCCGCGGTTCGATTGCAGACAGCGAACCAACAGGGGGAAAACGCATGACCGATCTGGTGACTGTGGAGGTAACGGACGGCGTCGCCGATGTGCGGTTGAACAGGCCCGACAAGTACAACGCGCTCAACCCGGCGATGTTCAAGGCGATCATCGATGCCGGCGAGCGGCTCTCAGAAGCCCGCGAGGTGCGGGCGGTGGTACTGTCCGGCAACGGCCGTGGCTTCTGCGCCGGCCTCGACATGGGCAGCATGCGACAGTTGGCCGCCTCGGAGCCCGGCTCCGGCGGCCTGCTGCAGCGGGACGAGCGGCCCGAGAACCATGCCCAGCGCCCCGCGTTCATCTGGAAGCGCCTGCCCGTCCCCACCATTGCCGCCGTGCACGGCATCGCCTACGGCGGCGGCATGCAGATTGCCCTGGGCGCGGATATCCGTATCGCTGCACCGGATGCGAAGCTGTCGGTGATGGAGATCAAGTGGGGATTGATACCCGACATGAGCATCACGCAGACCTTGCGCGACCTGGTGCCGCTCGATGTGGCCAAGGAGCTGACCTTCACCGGCCGCATACTCAGCGGTTCCGAGGCAGAAGGGCTGGGGCTGGTCACCCGGGTTGCCGATGACCCGCACGCTGCCGCCATGCACCTGGCCAGGGAAATCTCCGGCAAGTCGCCGGACGCCATACGGGCCGCCAAACGGCTCTATGAGACGAGCTGGCACGCCGACCGGCGCGACGGGCTGGAACTCGAAGCATCGTTGCAGACCGGCCTGATCGGTACGCCGAACCAGGTGGAAGCGGTCAAGGCCAACTTCGCCAAGCGCAGCCCCCGCTTCCAGGATTGACAGGGCCACGGATCGCAGACGGGGGACGGGGTCGAGAATGAGCCGGGCACCTGCCAGCCCACCAGCCTCACGCGAACCCGCAACCGGTTGACCCGTGAGCTGGGAGGAAGAAGTCCGCGAACTGCAGCGCCGCCGCGAACTGGCGCAGCAGCAGGGCGGCGAACAGGGCATTGCCCGGCAGCATGCCAAGGGGCGCCTCACCGTCAGGGAACGCATCGACACGCTGCTCGATGCCGGCAGCTTCCAGGAACACGGGCGCGCCACCGCCGTGCCCGACTACGACGACGACGGCGAACTGCTGGGCTATGTGCCGGCCAACTACGTGGTCGGGTTCGGCGAGATCGACCGGCGCCGGGTGGTGGTCGGCGGCGAGGATTTCACGCTGAAGGGCGGCTCGCCCAATGCCGCCGGCCTGCGCAAGAGCATCTACGCCGAACACCTGGCCTGCCAGTACCGGGTGCCGCTGGTGCGCCTGCTCGAAGGCGGCGGAGGCAGCGTCAAGGGTTCGGAACGCAAAGGCGGCACGGTCGGCCAGCCGGTGTTCAGCGAGCCCCGCTTTCGCATCATTGCCGATGCCATGGGCCAGGTGCCCATCGCCTCCGGAGCCATGGGCGCGGTGGCGGGCTTCCCGGCCGGCCGCCTGGTTGCCTCGCATTTCGCAGTGATGGCGCGGTACACCGCCCAGGTGCTGATCGCCGGCCCGGCGGTGGTGACCCGGGCGCTCGGCGTCAGCATGAGCAAGGACGAGCTGGGCGGTGCGCAGGTACACGCCACCAGCGGCGTCATCGACAACGTGGCCGAAGACGAGCACGACGTGTTCGCGCAGATTCGCCGCTTCCTGAGCTACCTGCCGTCGAGTGTCTGGGAACGCGCGCCCCGCGCAACAAGCGACGACGACCCGCAGCGCATGGAACAGGATCTGCTGACCGCGGTGCCGCGCGATACCAACCAGCCGTTCGACATGCGCGCGATCGTCGAAATGGTCGTCGACCTGGGCAGTTTCTTCGAGATCGGCCGGGCCTACGGGCCGAGCCAGATCTGCGGCCTGGCCCGCCTGGACGGGCAGCCGGTGGGCGTGCTCGCCAACGACAACCGCCACATGGCCGGCGCCATGAGCGCCGAGGCCGCACAGAAATACCGGCGCTTCGTGGAAACCTGCGACACCTTCCACCTGCCGGTCATCAATTTCGTCGACCAGCCGGGTTTCATGATCGGTCCCGAGGCGGAGCAGGCCGGCACCATCCGCTACGGCATGGCGGCGGTATCGGCGGCGGTACAGGCATCGATACCCTGGGCGGTGATTCAGGTGCACAAGGGGTTCGGCGTGGCCACGGCCGCCCACTATGCGCCAAATGCCTACGTGCTGGCATGGCCCTCCGTGGAAACCGGCGCCCTGCCCCTGGAGGGGGGCGTGGCGGTTGCCTTTCACCGGGAAATCGCCGCCGCATCCGACCCGGCGGCCAAGCGCAGGGAACTGGAAGACCGCCTGCGCTCGGCGCGCTCGCCGTTCCCGGCGGCGGAGTCGTTCGCCGTGCACGAGTTGATCGACCCCCGCGAAACCCGGCCCTGCCTGTGCCGCTGGGCAGACTGGATTCAGCCGCAACTGGAGACCCTGAAAGGCCCGGTGCGGTTTGCCATGCGGCCTTGAGCCGCACGGCCCGGTGCCAGGGTGATTGTTCCGCCCGCCCGCCGCCCGCAGCAGGAAGTTGGCGCTGGGTACGACACTAGCGTTCTTGAGGATGTCCCGTCTTGACAGTTGAGCAAAGTTCCGCAACGCC
>CAZNFI010000197.1:0-5124 GCA_964572185.1 uncultured Pseudomonadales bacterium | reverse complement strand
ACCCGGTCAATGCGGCGTGGTGGACAGGTTGGTGAGATGCCCGGTGCGGCTCTGCAGCAGGCTCATCACCGCGATGGGTTGGTCCGATGTCACCCACAGCCGCCACTTGCCGGTGCCGTCGCCCAGTCTGCCAAACAGGCTCGTTCCGTCTTCCAGCTCTGCCGCGCTGATGACCCGAGACCATCGCGCACCCAAAACCGTCGATGCAACGCTGCCGGGAACGCCCCGGTCGTCGATGCCCGAAATCACGATGCTGGCATCGCGGCCGCCCACATTGACCAGGCGCAGCAGGCTTTCCTGGTTGACGTTGTCCCCCGGGTTGAAGATCGGCACCCGGTACCCTTCCGACGTCAGAGGCGCCACGTCGTGCATGCTGGTGAGGAAACCGTCGCGGGTGCGCGCGTAGGCCAGCACGTCGAGTTGCGCCTCGCTGGTGAGTTCCAGGTTCCAGCTGCCCCTGCCGGCGCCTATGCCGGCCGAGAGGCCCTTCCTGGAATTGCCGAGTTCGAGGTCGTTGGAATTGAAATTGACCGTGGCGCCCGCGGAAACGGTGAGGGTCACGGGTCCGTACGGCCTGGAACCATGGTCCCACGCCATGATGCGCACGGTTGCCTCGTCGGCGCCGCGGTTGATGACGCGCACGAAGCCCTGCCGGCCCAGGTGGTCGGCCGCCGCCAGGAACAGCGGCACGCGGTGCATGGTCTCGGCGCCGAGAATCAACTTGTTGTCGGGTAGGGTCGACAGGTTGGTCAGGTGCCCGGTGGGGCTTTGCATCAGGTTCGCGACCAGGATGGGGCGGTCGGCTTCGACGGTCAGGCGCCACTTGCCCGCACCGTCGCCGAGCGCACCGGCAAGCCCCTCGCCGCTTTCGAGCTCCCGGGCCGTGAGGGTGCGCGATGCGCCGGCGCCGAGCGACAGGGTCACCGCGCCGGCGGACGGGTCGCCGGCGTCGTCGATGCCGGTGACGGTGATTTCCGCCGCCTGGTCGCCGGGATTGTGCAGGCGCAGCAGGCTCACCTGGTCGAGGTTGCTGCCGGGGTTGAAGATCGCCACGTCGTGGCCCGCCGCCGTGATGGGCGCCAGGTCGTGCATGGCGGTGAGGAAGCCGTCTTCGGTGCGGATGTAAGACAGCACCTCGGCATCGGGGTTGCCGTCGAACGACAGCCGCCAGTCGCCATTGCCGCGGCCGACACCGCCAGACAGCCCCTTGGCGGCATTGCCTGTCTCGAGGTCATCGGAATTGAACTGCGCCGCCCGGCCGGGGCCGACCTGCAGCGACACCGGGCCCCGGCGCCCGCCGTTCGGGTCGAAGGCTTCGATGTGCAGGGTTTCCGTTACCGCGGCGGGGTTGATCACCCGCATGAAGCCCTGCCGGAGCCGGTCTGACGCAGGGGGAAAGGTCGATACGGCGACGGGGCCCGGCAACGTTGCCGCAAACGTCAGAGTCGCACGCTCTCCGTCGCCATTCATGCCCGTTATGGTGACCGTGACCCGGCCACCGGAGGCGCCCGGCATGACGGTGAGCCGGCCGTCGACGACTTCGGCATGGGCGAGGGCCGGGTTGCTCACCCGGGTGAATGTGCGCGGAACGGAACCGAGTACGGCGGAAAAATAGCCGGCCGTGTCGAAGCTCGCCCGGTCGCCGGACAGGGTCAGCTGTACATTGTGGAGGCTCACCTCGACCCCGCGCTCGAGCAGGGCGGGGATCTGGCGGTTCACCGCCTCCTCGCTCAACGGGTTGCCGTCCAGCACCACCCAGTCGCCGCTGTCGAGGTCGGCATTGCCAACCAGGGCAGCGATATCGGTAATGCGGTTGTCGCTCAGGTCCAGGCCGATCAGGCCGGGCAGGCCGGAGAGCGGGGAGAGGTCGGTGACGGCATTGGCGCCGAGGAACAGGTACTCGAGCCGCTCCGCCGCCTCGAGGCCGGTGAGATCGGTCAGGCCGAGGCCCGCGGCGCGCAGTGTCGACAGCGCACCAATGCTCCCTTCTGTGATACGTGCATCGACGAAGATGCCGGCTTGGGCGACGTTATGGGCAATGAGGGCGCGCAGCACCGGGTCTGGAATCTCTACCGGAGGTTCATCGTCCGGGAGTTCGTCGAGCTCGACCTCGATTCCCCACTCCCGCAGCCTCGGCACATGGTTCTCGATGGAATCGCGGTCCAGGGGATTTCCCTGCAGCCGCAGGCGCGGTTCCTCGGTGGCCGGCGCGTTCCAGATGCCGCGCCTTGCCAGCGGCCCGATGTCGGCGATGTCGTTGGCGGAGAGGTCGAGCAACTCGATGCCGCGCAACCCTGCCAGCGGTGCGACATCGACGATGGCATTGTCGCGCAGCACCAGTTCGCGCGGATTTTCCAGGTCGGCCAGTGCGGAGATTTCTTCCAGCCCCAGGCCGCTCAGGTCCAGCTTCGCAATGCGATGAAACAGGGTCAGTTGCCGAACGTCGTCCAGGGTCAGATCGTTGTAGCCGACGCCCAGTGCCTCCAGGCGCAGGTCGGCCAGCGGCGACAGGTCGGAAACGTTGTTGTCATTCAGGTTCAGTTCCGCCAGCCGGCTCATCCGCGCCAGCGGCGACAGGTCGGTGACGGCGTTGCCGTCGACCTGCAACACCCGCATCGTACGCAGATTCGCAAGCGGCGACAGGTCGGTGATGACATTGTGCCCGAGCCGCAACTCGCGAACGTTCCTCAACTCGGCCAGCGCTGCGATGTCGGACAACGCGTTCACATTCAGATTGATGTGCCGGAGGAACGTCAACCGCGCCAGCGGCGACAGGTCGGAGATGGCATTGGCATCAAGCGCCAATACAACAAGGCGTGACAGGTGGGATATCGGCGCAATATCCGTGATCGCATTGCCTTGAAGCGCCAGCCAATCCAGGCTGTTTGCCAGTTCGAGCCCGGCAAGATTGCGGATGCCGAATTCGTTGGCATCCAGTGAGCCCAGGGATGCGAGTTCCGGGTCGCCGATGGGCGCGCCAGGCCGTTTGCGCAGCGCTTTCTCCACCGCCGCGCGCAGCCCCGGGTCCTGAAACGGGGACAGGTCGGTGACCTCGTCGTCGGCGTTGTCGCCGATACCGTCGCCATCCGCGTCCGCCCACTCCTGCGCGTCGAACGGAAACCGGTCTTCGCCGTCCGGCACGCCGTCGTTGTCGTCGTCGCGGTCGGCGTTCTCGCCCTGGCCGTCGCCGTCGATGTCCGACCATTCGCCGGGGTCGTCGGGCGCGGCGTCCACCGCGTCGACGAAGCCGTCGCCGTCGCTGTCGGGTATGGCCGTGCGGCTGGCCGCGGCCTGAAAGCGCAACAGGTCGAGAGACGCCACCGCATCGGCGCCGTCGGGTCGGTCGATGGGTACGCCGCAGGGTTGGCCGTTGCAGGGCAACCGGGAACTGGAAAACCGGTAACCCAGTGCATGGCGGCTCGCACGGGCCATGATGGTGCCCCGCGGGCGGCCCTGGCCATCGGCGCCGACACGGTAGTAGCCGCGGGACCAGCGGAAAGCGCCACTGGTTTCGCCCTGGCGGGAAGAATGCGCAAGCCCCAGTACATGGCCCAGTTCATGGGTTGTCACCAGCGCAGGTGTTCGGAGATCGACGGCGGCCACTGCCGGCGTCCACAGCCCCGGCGTCAATGACCCGCCTATTCCGGCACATCCCGCGGTTCTGGCGATACAGGGCCATCGCGACGCGGTGTTGGCGTGCAACTGCACGACGAGGTCGGCGCCGTGGGCATCCATCAGCGCATCGTAGTCGTCGACCCAGCCTTGCTGGTTGTAGTGCACGGGGTGCATGCCCACCCCCCGCAACCGGATGTTCGTGCCGCTGTCGGCAAACAGCGCACCGGCCAGGGTCAGCACATGATGAATGCGCGTATAGGGGTCGCCGGCGAAGGCGTCGAATACCATCGAGTCGAACAGCGCCAGCACATCGAGGGTCGACTCGCCTGGCGTGTCGGTGGCGTCGCCGGCGGAGGTGCCGGCCAGGTGCTCGTTGGCATCGCCCACGCCGTCGCCGTCGGTGTCGGTGAGGATGTCGACGAAGCGAATCCGGCCGGAAGGCGATGCTTCGGGATCCGGCCACAGGGCCAGGTGCTCGTGGCTCTGCCATGCGCTGTTGGGGTTGGCTTCTGCAACGGCCGGCGTGAGTTCACCGATGCGTTCATACAGCCTGATCAGGATCGGGTGGTTCGGCTCGGGCCGCTCGAGGGCGAACGTTGCGCTCTGGTTCGCGTGCACCGCCCCCGGCCCGATGCGGCCGGCGCGAGCCCAGTATGATGACGAAAACTCGCGCGATTCGAAACTCTCTCCAGGAACCCGGGAAACCCTCAGATCAACCAGAAACGACAACCGCACCTCGCCGCTTGCGGAAGCACGGAAGTTGCGCACCCCGAAATTCAGGGTCAGTTCGCCGCTGCTGCCGGGGCCCGTCTGCACCCACTCGGCATCGCAGGGGCATTCGAACACCACATCGCGCCTGGCCTCGCCCAGCGCCGCCGGCAGGTTGCCCGTGAGCCCGAGCAGCAGCACCAGCAGCAGGCGCAGCAGGGCGTTCAGTTGGCGAATGGCGCAGATGGGTATCCCTGGATTCGTCGCAGGCTTTGGCATTGGGGTGGCCTGGATTCTGTCTCGTATCACCTGTTTTTACTCGCGCTTCAGCGCGAAGTCCATCGACATTCCACAGGTGTCGGCCTGGCCTGGGGCAACATTTTCGAAACGGGTGTTTTTGGGGCGATGTCTCACAATGCCGCGGGTTGTATCGGTAGCGCAACTGCTGCGCGTCTGCCCGGCCAGGGACGTCGCTCGCTTCTCGTGCGGCCGTCGGCCGGCCCGGGAACGGAACGGTCGGCCGATTCCGACCCCTATGCCCTCAACTGCTCCATGAGTCCTTGCAGCGGCAGCGTTTCCACGCCATTGGGTTGGGGGAATGCCCGTGTCCCGCCGTAAACCACGATCCGGCGCTGGGCTTGAAGGTCGTCACAGGCGGTGTGAAAGCCCTTGGACGGAGTAGCACGGGACGCCGAACGCTTGATCTCTATCGCCCAACGGCTGCCCGGATCAAATTCCAGCACCAGGTCCACCTCAGCACCCGCCTGGGTGCGGTAGAAGAACGGCTGCGCCCAAGCCGGG
>CAZNFI010000196.1:0-5178 GCA_964572185.1 uncultured Pseudomonadales bacterium | reverse complement strand
CACCGAACTGCACTTCGTCGAGGCGTTCTGGCCGGAATTCGAGCCGGCGCACCTGCTGGAGGCCTTCTCGGCCTTCGAGGAGCGCCGGCGCCGGTTCGGTGGCCGGAGCGCTAGGCGCTAACCCGGACACTGCATGAGTTGTCGTCCACTCGTGTTTCTCGCGCCTATCGGATGTAGTCAAGCCCGTTCATGTAGAAGGTGGCGGCCCGCGTGCGGCGTTGCGCACCGTACTGCTCCAGATTTGCAACATCGTGCAAAGACCTGAAGACATTGAGCACCGCGCCGTCGGCGAGCCGGATTTCCACCGCGATCCCCATCAGCGAGAAAACCACGATTGCCCGAAGGCGATCGGGCGAGACGTCTATGTTGCCACGCCAGCGCGAATACAGGCTGCGCAGCGCTTCAGGGGTCCGGGCGTTGGGAAACAGGGTGGTTTCGCGGCCGGTGGAGAGGTCAACGCTGAGCAAGCGCGACGGGCCGTGCACGCCGTCGCCGCCGTTGTTGTCGAACATGAGAAACGTCGAACCGCTTAGATGCGTGACAGCGTGCTGCTGGAAAAAACTGCCCCTTACCACCCGCTTCAGGCGATGCGACGAGCCATCGATAATGGCGAACGCGCTCAAGCTGCGCAACGAGACCACCAAGTCGCCAGGACTCATGCCCCAGGCTCCGCCAGCGTCCGGTTCCAGCCGGGTGACGTAGTTGAGGTGAAGCGGGTCGCAGGCGTCGGTAGAGTATTGCAGGACACGAGCGAACCGTGACGACCGCAGGGCCCTCATCAAATCGATGCGCTCGAGCAGGCGGCCCTGTCCATCGATGAAGTTCACGGTGTCGAAGACCGGCCGGTCGGTCTTGCAATCCAAGGTGAAGGACGCGCCGTTTGCGTCTTCATAGGAGAAGTCCTCGCTCGCGACCTTGTGCCCCGGCACCAGTGCGGTGCCGTCCGGCAACAACTGCGGCCAGTGATGGCTGAGGTCTCGCCTGAACCAGACCGGGCGTCCTTCGCTGTCGATTCGGGCTAAGCCGCCGGAATAGGGGAAAACAAGGTCCTTGTAGGTCTGGAAGGTCGCCAGTAGATCGCCGTTCGGGTACCTGGCTATCCCGATCGGACGCATGTACCGCATGTAGGGGTAGCGGGAATAAAGGGGGGGGAGTTCATGGCGGAATTCGGCTGTGGATTCCCGCGCCGCGTTTTCAAGCTTGGCCGGCCGAAATGGGTATGCTTGCGCAACGTCGCCCGCGCCCGTAAAGACCACCGCCAGACAGCTATGGGGGTGGCACAGATCCAGGAACTGATGGCGCCCGCCATACCACAGCAGCGAGCCGTGGCGGGCGGCGCCTGCCATAGGGCGGATGCGGTTTGCCGAGGCGCTTTGCAGCGGCACTTCGGAGAAACCCGCGAAGTCGCTCGGCCTTCTGTCCCGCAGGCCGGTCAACAGCTTCCCCCCGGTCTTTATGCCGTCGGCGATAGCCCGATAGGGACCCCACTGGTTCGCGCCCACCAGCATGCCCAAAGCGAAGACCGCCAGCGCAACGGCAGTCACCAGCAGGACGTATGCGGTTCTTTTGCTTTTGACCAAGGTGCGCACCTTCGCCTTTCTCATCTTGTCGCAGTGGCTGGCTTGCCGAGCCACGGCCTGTATCATAGTGTGCAATAGCGTGCAAAGGAAGCATGTGTAGCGGTTGGTGCGCGTGCCTGAAGGGGGGCGAAGTGTCCAATGTGCCTAAGGAGCGGCGACTCGCCGTTCTGGCTGTCATTCCGGCATTCAACGAAGCCGCCACGATCGGCGGCGTCATCGGCGAGTGCAAGTCCTGCGCATGCGGGCTCCGGGAGCATGGAATCGATCTCGATGTCTGCGTCGTTGACGACGGCTCGACCGACGGCACTGCCGACGTGGCGCGGGGCGCCGACGTGGAGCAGGTCATCGATCATGGCCGCAACCGCGGTCTCGGCGCCGCAGTCCGCAGCGGCCTTGAGTACGGCCGGGCGCGAGGCTATGACATCGTGGTCAAACTCGACGCCGACGGCCAGCACGACCCGGACGACATCCCAGGGCTTCTCCGGCCGATCATCGAGGACGAGGCCGATGTCGTTTACGGCAACCGATTCCCCCGGATCGGCTACCGCATGCCCGTCGTGCGGCGGCTCGGAAACGCCTTCTTCCGTTCGGTCATGCGGTGGTTGACCGGTTGGGACATCGTTGACTCGCAGCCGGGCATCATCGCCCTGGGCAACCGGTACCTGAGCGTGTGCTCGATCGTCGGCGACTACAACTACACGCAGCAGATCCTCCTCGACGCCTGCCACAAGGGCATGCGCTTCGGGCAGGTTCCAGTGAGGTTTCGGGCACGCACGGGCGGCCGTTCGTTCGTCTCCATGAAATATCCGTTCGCGGTCGCGGCGCACCTTCTCCTCGCGATCGTGATCGCCCGTCCGCTGCGCGTCTTCATGCCGCTGTCGCTCGCCTTCCTCGGCATCGGCGGCGCGGTGGCCGGCACCGAGCTCGCGGCGTGGGCGTACGGCGCCAACGACCGGCCTGTCGAACACGTGAATCTCGTTCTCGGCCTCGCCATCCTGGGGGTCAACACCTCCTGCTTCGGCGTCCTCGCGGAACTCGTGATCCGCCACCGCTCGTGAGGCGCGCGCCCGAAGCGGTGCGGTTCGCCCTGGCCGGCGCCGCCGGGCTGGTGCTGGCGATGACCGTCACCCTGGTGGGGCACGAGTTCGCCGGGATGTCCGAGACGCTGTCGTTCGCCGTCGCCGCCGCGTTCCTGTACGTCTTCCATTTCGCCGCCAATGCCCTCTATGTCTTCCGCGCTCCCCCGACGGCCGCCGCGCTGGCGCGCTACGCCGCGGCCAGCCTGCTTTTCCGCCTCGCCGAGCTCGTCGTTTTCGCGGCCTTGGACAGGCTCATCGGGCTCCACTACACGGTGGCGGCGGCGGTGGCGCTCGGCGTTTCCGCGACGGCGAAATTCCTGGTTTACCGCACCTTCGTGTTCGTTCCGGCCGGCCAGCCCGGCCCGCGCATCCTGGCGGCGGGCCGCGAAACGGCTCGCATCGCAGTGATCGCGGGAACGCTGCTGGCGATCTTCTTCGGAGCGCACCACCTCGGCAACCAGATCCCCCATGCCGTCGCGTTGGAGAAACTGCGCGATGCCTACGAGCGCCACATGGTCTGGGCCGAGCCGCAACCTCGGCCACGCTTCCAGAGGCACATCCGGCTACTCGCAGCGAGTCATCCGTTTCCGGACTGCCGGATGCTTGGCAGCGTGATCGTGCCTTCGACGTCTCCAGTCGCCGACATGGTCGTGCCCAAGGCACTGGCCAAGACGGAGCTCAACCACTGCGCAAGGCTCCACCGCGCCGCGGTGACCGGCGATGTCGGCCCGATCGCCCCGCTCAAGCCCCGGTACTGGCACGGCACCAAAGCGTTCATGGGGATCGGCTTGGCCGTATCCGACGTGTTCACGCTGGTCGGCGGCATCAAGACGCTGACCTACTTCGCTTACGCCCTGCTCGCCTTGGCGGCCCTGCGCTGCTCCCGGGAGACCCTCTACGTGCTCTCCCCGTTCATTGTCTTCGGCTTCTTCTTTTCCGCGATTCCCTACTTCGGGGGGTTCGGGTACTCCGTGCCCTACCTGCACGCGGTGCTCGCGCTGGCCGGGCTGGTTGCCCTGGTTGGACGTGGCGCCAGCCCGGCAGCCCTGGGCCGCTACTCGTTTGGCGTCGGCATGGTGTCGGCGTACCTGTTCCTGCTTGACGGCCACCTGATCAGCCTGCTCCCCATGACCGCGGTGGTCCTGTACTTCGCCTCCCCGGGCGAGGCGGCGCTGCGCAACTGGTTTGCGCTCACGGCCCGGTGCCTGTCCCTGTTTGCGGCCGGATTCGCCGTTTCGATGGCCGCGAACGTGGCCGCGAAGTCATGGTACGTGCCCGGTCTGGCGGAGAACTTCGGCCAGGCGGCCGCGAGGTGGATGACGCGCCACCCCCAAGATGACCACCTGCTCGCGTCCATGGCCAAGGCGGTAGCCCGCTCGTTCCACGTCGGGTTCAGCGAAACGAGCGCCGCGGGCAACCGCAACATGGCCTACGGCCTGCTGCTTGCCAGTCTCGGCGCGGCGCTCGGCGCCGCGCTCCTGTGCGCCGGCTCGTGGTGCCGGCGCCGGCGGGTATGGGTCCCGGCGGGCCTGGTCGTCGTTGCGACGGCGGGGGCGCTGGTTCTGGCGCGGATGCTGCTGGTGTCCTGGCACACCTACACCCATGTCCAGACGGGCCGCTACTGGTTCGTGCCGCTCGCCCTGTGCTGGACGGCGCTGGTGGTCGCGGGCCTTGCGCTACGACGCCCGGGAGCCGCGCCCCGGTAGTCTTCGACGCCGGTTAAGGGCACCGCCCAGCACCCAGGCCAGAAACGCCTTCGCCGTTCCCGGCCCCGTGACGCAACGCGCTTCCGCGAGCACGGTTCGCAGTGCCCAGCGGATGCCCGTCTTTGGGGCCGGACGCACGGCCGGGCTTCGCAGCCGGAACCGAAACCAGGTCGCGGAAACGGTGACGATCCGTCCGAACCGGCTGACGGGCAGCCCGGTGCGGCGGGCGCGATGCAGCGCCCACGCCCGGGTGATCGTGGCGGTGCCGCCGTCGGCCAGCGCCAAGGTGGCCGATACGGCAGGGCCCGGGCGTTGCATCAGGTAGATCAGGCGGTCGGGCTCGAAGGCCGTGGCGCCGGTTGCCCTGATGTGGAATGGCGATGCCGGGTACTGATCCAACGCCGAACGGGCCGGTGCCACCCGCACTCGGGGCTCGGCGGCGAAACGTTCCGCCAAGTCCGCCAGCGACGCCGCTGAGAGGCCGGCACGGGCGACCCGGATCACCAGATCGCCCCGGCTGCGCTCCAGGATGATGCGAATGCAACCGGCCATGCGGTCGACGGGATCCGGTGTTGCGCAGTCGATGGACGCCGGTTCGACGTGCAGGGTGATGACATGCGTCGGTACCGGAAACGTCCGTTCGGCGAGCCGGTCCCTGAAGCTGGGATGGGGAATCAGGTCCGCCACCTTCGAAAGTTGCGCCGCCACCCGCGAAGCCTGGCGCGCCCGTTCGTCGTCGGAGGCGGCCGGGTGCCATGCCCGGGCATCCCGTGCCGGAATGAGCAGGCCACCGTGGTTGTAGGCGCGGTAGGC
>CAZNFI010000195.1:0-5203 GCA_964572185.1 uncultured Pseudomonadales bacterium | reverse complement strand
CAGCAACTGCTTGCCGTACTTCCACTCGTAGATGGCCTTGGCCTCGTCGAGCCCCTCGTAGCACTGCAGCCGTATCAGCGGCAGCTGAAACATCTCGGCGGTGGTCTTGGCGAGTTCGGTCTTGCCGACGCCGGGCGGCCCCTCGATGAGAACGGGCTTGTGCAGGTGGTAGGCCAGGTACACGGCGGTGGCGATCTGGTTGCTGCAGATGTAGCGGTGCGATTCCAGGGTTGTCCTGATGGCATCGACCGATTGCGCGGTCTGCTCGAGTTGCGGCACTGGTCCTCCTTGGCTGCCGTACCGCGCATGCCGTCAACGAGCGGTGCCGCTCGCATCACGGTGCTTCGGCATCGCGGCGGGCGGCCATTATCCTGCTTGGCGACGCACAAAAAAAGCAACGCGTTCGAGGGATTGCGGGTGGGACGGGTTCGACGGGCTTGCAGCTCGCCCAGGCACGCCGCTATGCCGGCGCGAGGGCGTCGGGCGGCGGCAGATGGCCGGCGTGATCGTCCGCGTAGGCGGCGAGAAACCTCACTTCGGCGTCGAGTTGCGCGGTAACGGCCGGGCTGGTGCTGCTCAACAGGGGTGTCTCGCCCATCTGGTGCGCCGCCAGCAACAGCAGCGCGGCCGCTCTGCGGTGCGCCTGGACGCCGGGGGGCCAGGCGCGCTGTTTTGTCCACATCGCTTTCAGTTGCCGGCAGGCCTCGACGAGCGTGCGCGAGTTTCTTGTGAGCGCGGGCATCTCCGCTTCGATCGCGCGCCTGGTGGCGGCAAGCCTGGTTCTCAAGCTGTGCAGGTCGGCATGATCGGCGCCGTTGCCCGGGCTTGCCCGCAACGCCTGCAAAGCCCGTGCGAGCGGTACCTGGAGCGATTGCAGGGCCTGTGCGTTGACGGCATCGATGTGCGCGCCTGCCTCGCCGGTCACCCTCGGGCATTCGAGGGGCCCTAGCAGTTGCAACAGTTCATTGGCAGTGCAGTTGCGACTGCCGCCGAGTTTTACCGACTCGAGGCCCTCTTCCACCGACGAGAGGGCGAATTGCCGAACCTTCATGCGGACGCGAACAGGGTGTGGCGCGCCATCCGCATCGCACAGGAGCAATTGGCGGCATTCAGGGAAGGTGAGACTGTCGAAGCCGCGCCATTGCGGCGCCGAGGCCGCGAACGCCTCGGGGGTGAACAGCGACACGGCGCACAGGTGCAGGTCGACGGCATTGCCGTCAAGGGCTTGGCGGCACTTGTTCGAGTCGATGGCCAGCGCCTCGGCGGCTACTGCTTGGGCCATTCGTTCAACTGCGCACCCCTGCAAACGCTTTGCATGGAGATTTGCGTGGTGAAGGCTGGTGCTGCGTATTCTCCTGACAGCTGCCTGGATGTACGCTTTCTGAAAGGCCGAAGCATGGTTGGGTTGATTGGCGTGCACGCGCTGGCAGAACGCTGCCAGTTGGTCTTCGGGAAGTTGTTTCAACAGCTTGAGGTCGAGCCCTTCGGCGAGCAGCATGCCGTGCCGAACCCCCCGGAACAGGGTAATGCCCCGGGCATTGTTAGCCAGGGTTGGCTGGAGATCGGGCGGGTGCAGGAAGCGCTCCAGGGTGTTGGCATGGTTGCTGCCCGCGCAAGGGTGGCTCGGCGAGGGAAGCAGGGCCTGCCCGCCGGGTGCGGGGACGCAGGCCGATTGCATGGCGGTTGAAGTGGAGCCTTTCGCCGTTGCGCGTCTTGAGTGAAGCTCCCGGTGCTGCGCAGTCTTTGGGGTGCCCGGGGGCTCGTCATGAGGTGCTGGGAAGGGTTGGTGGTGCATTCCCGTCGATTGACCCGATACCAGCCTGCCTCCAAGTGTGCCTTGCGGTAACTCTGTGCTGGTGTCCGCGAGGCCCTTATGCCCGTTCTGCGCGGCCGCGTTCGCTGGTTTTGCACTACCGTCCATGGCTTTGCCTGGGTTCCAATGCGTTCGGCGATGTAGTGGTGCGTCGTTTTCTGTTTGTGAGCCATCGCGCAGCCCGGCCGGGCTCTGGCAAGCTGCGGAACTCATTCATCATGGGGGGGCGGCTCGGCAGGTGGCGGCGCCGGCGCAACGGAATCGAACACTGGCAAATGCCCCTTGTGGCCTTTCGCGTAGGCGGCGAGACGGTCTATCTCGCCGTACACTTGAGCGGCAACGTTCCTGTCGCTGCAACTCAACAGGGGTGTCTCGCCCATATGGTGCGCGGCGAGCAGCAGCAGCGCCGCGGCCCTGCGATGTGCGCCGGCTCCGGGTGGCCAATCGCGGCGCTCTGCCCACATCGTTTGCAGTTGCCGGCAGGCCTCGACGAGAGTGCGGTGGGTTCTTGCACAGGCGTCGAGTTCGGCTACGTGTGCATGGCGGGCGCCAACCAGCCGGGACCGCAATTGTTGCAGATCGGCCCGATCTGCCGACCAACCCGGTGCGTGGCGTATCTGCAGCATGGTTTTTGAGAGCGGTGGCGCGATGGACTCCAGGGCGCGCGCAGTGGCTGCATCGACATACTCGCCAGCCTCGCCTGTCGGGCCCGGGCTGTCGAAGGGCCCAAGCAGCCGCACGAGGTCAACGGCACTGAAATGGTGAAGATCGCCGGACCTGACTGGCTTCAAGCTCTGCCCCTCCGTCGATAGAGCGAAGTGGCGAACGTTGATTGCGGCATCAACTTCACGCGACACGCCGTTCTCATCGACAACGCGCAGATCTTGGGGACGTTTGAGGGCCAGCATGTTAAGGCCGCGAACGTGTGGATATGAGGCGTCGTTTTCTTCGGGCTTCAGCAGCGACACAGCGCACAGGTTCAGCCGGACTGCCTGCCCTGCCAGCGCCTGCCGCCGTTTTTTCGGGTTCATGGCCAGAGCCTCGACGGCCACCGCTTTTGCCATTTGGTAACTGGCGTGAGTACTCAAATGCCGTGCAAACGGGCCCCTCAAAAGGGAGTTGGGGTCGCGCATGACCCGGACAAGATTTTCCAACTCCAACTCGGAAGCCACAGCGGAAACATTCCGTACATTCAGCACCAGGCATTGGTACAACGATCGAAGCCGATGCTCGGAAAGCTGTTGCAATTGCGGAAGACTGAATGCGTCCTCTACCAGCATGCCGATCTGCAATCCACGGAACAGCGAATCGCCCGCTGAATCGAGGAGCACCGGCTGCGAGACGTCGGGGGCGGCAACGAGCCGTGCAGCACCCTCTGCTTCGCGGCCGGCGTTCGTCGCACCATCCGCTGCAGCGGCGGTAGACGGCGCCGAGCCGGGGGGCGGTTTGCCGACCTGCTCCCGGCGCGACGCTGTGTTGGCGGAGCCTATGCCCTGTGGCGCAGGGGTTGTTGCCGATGGCTGCCTGGAGTGAAGACTTGTTGGCGCTGTGGCCTGATTGGCGGGTGTGCCTGCATTGCGGATTTTCTGCAAAGGCACGCCCGGCTTCGGTTCGGCCCGCTCCGACACCCGCCTGTTGCCCAGAGTGCCGGCCGGTTGCCCAACTGCGGCCACCGGCGTTGCGCCTGGGCGGCTGCTCGCGGCGGCTTCGGCGGTGCTTGCGGTGTCATCCATGATTTCTCAGCGCACTGACTCGTTCACAAGTGCTGTTCGCGCCGTTGCGGATGGGAATCGACCAACATTGCCGGCAGAACCGGTGACTTGCGTACGCGTCACCGCCCGGCAACACACCCCGACACCGGCGCCAGTTCGCAGCATGGGTGGTGGGACACAACGGTTGTCGGAAAGTTCCTGCCGCAGTTTGACCGCCAGCCTCGAACGCCAACGCGGCTTGCGCCTTTCGCTTAACGGCCCTCAGCCATTATCCTGACCGCGGGAAAACGAATTGAGGAGACGCGCATGAGATTACAGTGCGGCATTCTGGTGCTACTGCTGTGTGGCAGCGCCTTCGCGGATACCGTCATCCACGCGGGCAAACTGGTCGACTCGACGACCGGCGAAGTGCTGGAATCAGTCACCGTCGTGGTGGACGGCGAGCGCATCAAGGCGGTGGAGCAGGGCTACCAGGGCACGGCCGACATCGACCTCACCGATGCCTTCGTGATGCCCGGCTGGATCGACATGCACGTGCATATCGCCAGCGAGCAGAGCCCCACCCGGTTCGTGGAAGGCTTCACGCTGGAACCGGCGGACTCGGCACTGCGCGCCGTACCCTACGCGGAAAGAACCCTGATGGCGGGCTTTACTACAGTGCGCGACCTTGGCACCTCGCACAACCTGGCGCAATCCATCCGCGATGCCATCGCCGGTGGCCACATCGTGGGCCCGCGCATCTACACGGCCGGCAAGAGCCTCGCCACCACCGGCGGCCACGCCGACCCCTCCAACGGCGTCAATAGCGAACTGCGCGGCGACCCGGGCCCGGCGGAAGGCGTGGTGAACGGCCTGGACGATGCCTACAAGGCCGTGCGCGCCCGCTACAAGGAAGGCGCCGACCTCATCAAGTTCACCGCCACCGGCGGCGTGCTGAGCCAGGCCAAGAGCGGGCAGAACCCGCAGTTCACCATCGAAGAGATCAAGGCCATAGTCGCCGCCGCCGAAGATTACGGGTTCCGCGTGGCGGCCCACGCCCACGGCACCGAAGGCATGCGCCGCGCCGTGGTTGGCGGCGTGAACTCCATCGAGCACGGCACCTACATGAGCGATGCGGTGATGGAACTGATGAAAGAGCACGGCACCTGGTATGTGCCGACCATCGCCGCCGGCAAGTTCGTCGGCGAAAAGGCCAAGATCGACGGCTACTTCTCGGAAGTGGTGCGCCCCAAGGCGGCGGCCATCGGGCCGGTGATCTTCGATACCTTCGCCCGCGCCTACGCCACCGGCGTGAAGATCGCCTTCGGCACCGACACGGGCGTCTCCCCCCACGGCGACAACTGGAAGGAGTTCATCTACATGGTGGACGGCGGCATGCCGGTGATGGAAGCCATCGTGAGCGCGACCCGAAGCGCCGCCGAGTTGCTGAACGAATGGGAGAACCTGGGCTCCATCGAGGCGGGCAAGTACGCGGACATCGTCGCGGTGCCCGGCGACCCTCGGGAGGATGTGGAGGAATTCGGGCGCGTACACTTCGTGATGAAGGCCGGAAAGGTATTCAAGCAGTGAGAATGTCAGACTGTCGATGTAGGCGATGTGCGCAGGCCGGCGCGGTTGCGGGCGGCCCGGGGCGGTCGCCGATCTCGCCGACGGAGCGGTTGCGGCGGCGGCGATCTAC
>CAZNFI010000194.1:0-5218 GCA_964572185.1 uncultured Pseudomonadales bacterium | reverse complement strand
CGTCCAAAGGGGCGGCGATAGAGAATTTTCGCTTTCGCGACTTCCTACGGCGCAGGCTCCTAGCCGCCGATTATGCCATGAGCCGCTCGCCTGAAATGAATCGCCCACCTGAGTTGACATCGACCGATCGGCATTCGACCCTGAAAGGGTCAGGCACTGCAGATGGACAATCAATCATGAGAATCGGCATTTCACTTCCCGTCAGGGAACTGGGCAACGACCTGGGCGCCATCCGCGCATTCGCCCAGGCGGCGGATGAACTGGGCTACACGCACCTGCGGGTTCCCGACCTGGTGCTGCGCCCCGGCAGCGGCGGGCTGCATGAACCCATGATGCTGCTCGCCTGGGTGGCGGCGATCACCGAAAAGATCGAGCTTGTACCTTCGGTGATCGTGCTGCCCTCCCGGCAGACGGCGCTGTTCGCCAAACAGGCGGCGGAACTGGACCTGCTCTCCGCCGGGCGGCTGCGGCTGGGCATCGGCGTCGGCGGCAGCGCCGAGGAATACACCGCCATGAACCAGGACTTCCACACCCGCGGCGCCCGCATCGAGGAGCAGATCGATCTGCTGAAGGCGCTGTGGACCGATGCGATGGTCGAGTTCGCCGGAAGCTGGGATACCGTGCCGGGCATCGGCGTCAACCCATTGCCCGTGCAGCGCCCCATCCCGTTGTGGATCGGCGCGAGAGGCGTGCCCGCGCCCCGCATCCGCACCCGCATCGGCCGGCAGGCGGATGGCTGGTTCGTGCTCTGCTCGCCCGAAGAGTTTCCGGCCATCAAGGCCGACATAGATGCGGCAGCGCAACAGGCCGGCCGCCACCCCACGGACATCGGCATGGAAGCGGGCGTCGCCGTGGTGGGGCCGCGCGAGGCGGAGTGGCGCGCGCGGGTCGCGGGCTGGCGCGAAGCCGGGCTGACGCACCTTTGCCTGAGAACGCTCGGCGGCGGCCTCGATGCGGGCGGGCATCTGCAGCGGATGAGCGAGGTTTTCGATCAGGCCTGATCCCGGTGTTCGCTCTCGCCCCGCAAACTGCAGCGCCTGTCGACCCGGTTAGACCAAGCCGGCGTTGCGGGCCCAGCGGTATTTCGCGCCGAGCACGGCGACCGGTTTCTCCGCGGTGTAGGGATACGCAAGGATGTCCCGGTCCATGAGGTAGCCGCAGGCGGCCTCGATTTCCACATCGCCGACCAGGGAGGCGACCACGGGCTTGTCGATGCCGCGGCCGCGCGCTTCGGCCACGGCCTCGCCCAGCAGTTCGGCGAACACCATGGGCGGTGTGATGATGGTGTGCCAGTAGCCGAGCACCAGGGCGTGGATACGTTCGTCCGCAAGCGCGAGATCGATGGTGGCACGATACGTGCCCGGCGGTTCGCCGCCGGTGATGTCCACGGGGTTGCCGGATGCGCCGAACGGCGGAATGAACGCCTTGAAGGCGGCATCGAGGTCCTCGGGCATCTGCATCAGGGACAGGCCGTGGTCGACGCAGGCATCCGACAGCAGCACGCCGGAGCCGCCGGCCCCGGTGAGGATCAGAATGTTCTCGCCCCTGGGCGTCGGCAGCACCTGCAGCCCGCGCGCGAATTCGAGCATGTCGTTCAGGGTCGCGGCGCGGATCACGCCGCTTTGTTTGAGCACGGCATCGTAGACCCGGTCGTCGCCGGCCAGCGCCCCGGTGTGCGAGTTGGCGGCGCGGGCGCCCATGCGGGTGCGGCCGGCCTTCAGCACCACCACGGGCTTCCTGCGGGAAACCCGCGTTGCCACTTCGGCGAAGGCGCGCCCGTCCTTCAGGTCTTCGACGTGCATGGCGATCACCTCGGTATTCCGGTCCTGCTCGAAGAAGGTGAGCAGGTCGTCCTCGTCGATGTCGGCCTTGTTGCCGAGGCCGACAATGGCCGAGACGCCCATCTTCGCGGAGCGGCTGAAACCGACGATGGCCATGCCCACTCCACCGCTCTGCGAGGAGAGCGCCACCTTGCCCCTTTCCGTGTACGGCGTGCAGAAGGTCGCGCAGAGGTTCTTGTGCGTGTAGTAGTAGCCGTAGATGTTTGGCCCCATCAGGCGCACGCCGTTCTCCCGGGCTACGGTGACGATCTCGTCCTGCAGGGCCTGCTCGCCCACCTCCGCGAATCCTGACGGGATAAGGATGGCGCCGGGGATCTTCTTGCGGCCGCACTCGGCGAGCACCCCGGCGACAAACCGTGCCGGGATGCAGAAGATGGCGATGTCAATGTCGCCAGGCACCTCGACAACGCTGGGGTAGCAGGCATGCTCCAGGATCACGTCCGCCTTGGGATGGATGGGATAGAGCGCGCCCTCGTAGCCGCCGTCGATGAGGTTCTTCATGACGGAGTTGCCGATCTTGCCGTCTTCGGCGGATGCACCGATCACCGCCACGGCATCCGGCTGCATGATGCGCCGCATCGCTGCCAGGATTTCGTCCTGCCCCGGCCGGTAACGCGGCTCGGCCGGCTCCTGCAACAGCATGCGGGCATCCACCGCGCAGACGCCGCCGGCACTCGCGATCACCGGGTTCAGGTCGAGTTCGTGAATCTGCGGGCAGTCGGTTACGAGCCTGCCAACGTTTACGATCAGGCCGATCAGCGCTTGCCGATCGATGCCCGCAGACCCGCGCACGCCGTCGAGAACAGCGGCGCCGGCGATTTCGTCCAGCATGGCCGCGGCCTCCTGGTCGTCGACCGGCGCCAGCCGGAACGTCAGGTCTCCGATGACTTCGACCAAAACGCCGCCCAACCCGAAGGCGACCAGTTTGCCGAACACCGGGTCGGTTACGGCGCCGACGATCACCTCCTGGGCGCTCCCCTCCGCGCCCAGCTGACGCTGAACCAGCACGCCGTCGATGGCCGCCCCCGGTGCATGATCCGCCGCCAATGCGAGCAGGCGGTCGTAGGCGGCCTCAAGCGCGGCCTCGCTGTCGACATCCAGGATCACGCCGCCGGCGTCGGTCTTGTGGAGGATGTCGGGCGAGTCGATCTTGGCGACCACCGGATAACCGATGCCCTGTGCAATGGAGCGGGCCTGCGCACGGGATTTCGCGAGACCCTGTTCCGGTGTCGCAATGCCATAGGCCGCGCAGGCCTGTGCAGCTTCCTCCGAATTCAGCGAGCGCCGGCCAGCCCGCATGGCGGCATCGACATTGTTGCGCACGGTCTCTCGGTCGGTCATGAACAAATCCTCATCTGACTCGCCATAAGATTAACCGAGCCGAGTTTAGTGGACGAGGCGGCGAATCGCGCTGTGTGTTTCGAACCGGCTGTCGAGCCCTTCGAACACCCGGTCACTCAGAACCTGTTGCCGCCAGAGCAACCGGCGGTCCGCATCCGGGAGGTTCGCCTCGTTGCACACCGCCTCCCAGTTTTCCATCACCGCCACAACCTGGGCTCGGATGATGGCCGCTGCGCGCTCCTGCGCAAGCAGGAACCTGTGCGAGGCGGCCAGGCACACAGACAGCCGACTGCGGCGCTCCTGGCCGTGGATCAGCATGCCCTGAAACGCCTTGCACCCCGGCCTTACTTGCGGGCAGATGTCGTAGGCTGGCGCGAGTGTCAGGCTGCTGCCGTCCCAAAAGGCGGCGTGATTGCGGGCGTGGTCGTCCGTGTTGCCGACCAGCACGTTGAATGTCAGGCGCGAGAAGACTTCTTCCAGGGTTTTTCTCGACGCGGTAAAGCGAGCCCGTATGATGTCGGCAAGCGTTTCGTAGGATGCGCGTCTCGACATGAATTCACCGGGGCCGAACAGTGTCAATGCCGAAACCATGGCGCGCCGCGTCCACCCGCCCTGCACCGCTTCCCGGTCGAATCGCTCGACCAGAAGAACGTCCTTGTCCATCACGCGGACCAGCCGGACGGGCGCGACATCCAGGCCCACGATGCCTGCCAGGCGCATGGCGGCAAACTCCGCCTTCACAGCGCTATGGGTATCCGTCGGACAGGAGAACTTTGCAATGTATTTGCGTTTTCCATCACGGATCAACACCCTCGGCCGCGCCCCGCCGCACGACACCTTCGGCCGTTCCCCGCTGATTGCGGAACTGTGCAGCAGCGCTTCGGCGATGCCGGGTTCCAGGGGCAGGCCGCGACCGACCTGCTCGGCCGCACTCAACAGGCTTTCCAAGGGTTCGCCCTGACCTTCACGCGGCACATAGGTGTTCGGCGAATGCTGGAAGTCGAGCGCCCCGAAGCGGTCGGATGCCGACCGGAGCATGTATGCCAATTCGTCGAGTTCGCCCACGTTGCCGCCACGCCTGGCGGCCAGCCGGTAGGCAATCACCCAGCGGCTCCAGGCGCCCGGCGCGGCGTCACCCAGGGAATTGGCGATTCGAAGTGCCGGCCCGGGCTCGATGGGCCCGGGCATGAGGGGCAATTCCGGCGCATAGATCGGAATCGCGTCTTTGCTGGCCAGGTACGATCGATGGTACGAGAATACATACAGATCGTCCTGTTTGCGGATTCGGCCCGCCAACACCGGCGAGAGCCGGCCGGGGAGCCAGATCCAGACATACGCCTCGCGGGATGTCGTTCGGTCAGGCGCCATCGTCGGTTTCTCCAGCCGACCTCTGAATCGACCCCGGCATCAGCGCAACATTGTCTCCGGCCGGTTGCAGTCGGGGTGCGAGCGTCGCCTCCGGAAGGAACCGATCGACGCGTACCCGCGCCGCGGCCCGAGGCACAAGGCCGATGGCCACGGAGGGGTTGCACATGTCGATGAGCTGCAGCGTGCTGCGTGCCACACCGATGCGTGACGCCCGCTCCTGCTCGGACATGCGCCGGCATTTGCGGGCAAGCCCGATCTGCCCGGCGAGAAGGTGCAGCGCTTCCCGGGTGAGCATCGAGTGACTGCGGCGTATGCTGACCATGTCAACGAAAGTGACTGCCGTACTGGTCATTGGTTCAAAATGACCGGTATTCGAATCCATATTCGCTCGTCGGCGTCCCGACTTCTGATCTCGGTCTGTCTTTCGTCAGCCCGCCAGTGTGCTGTCCCGCAAATCAGCGGGTTTTAGTCGCCAGGCCATTTTGGTTCCCGGCAGGGCGCGACGCCGTGTGGCAGGTTCCACAAGCAGCAGCAACGCGGCCGGGGGCCAAAAGGGCCACGAATAATCACACTTGTTTGCGGGACAGCACACTAGCCCGACCTATCCATGATTAACTACTGCGGCCGTCAATAGCAGCGAAATCACTGGCCGTGCTCCCGCCGCGTGC
>CAZNFI010000193.1:0-5246 GCA_964572185.1 uncultured Pseudomonadales bacterium | reverse complement strand
TACACCCAGACACCCCAGCCAAGGGCAACGGGGTCGTTCAACGTGTCGGTCACCCAAGCCTCATCGGTGATGTTCTTGGCCCAAGCGCCAATATCCCAGTTGCCACTCGGCGCAACATAGGTGAGGCGGGCGTTCAACTGCTCCTGGCTGATTTCCAGCGGCACGATGTTGACCGCCTCCTTGAAGTGGTCGCCCTGGTAGTAGAAGTCGCCAAACAACCGCACGGAACCGCCGTTGGCCAATGGAATGGTATAGGTGGCGGCCGCGTTGAAAGTGAATTCCGGGGAGTTGGCCAGCTTGCGCGGCGAATCGCCGAGCGCTCCGTCGAAGTTCGACCTCGGATCGTTGTTCTTGGTGTCAAGGACGCTGACCCCAAGCTTGATGTCCAGGGATTCCACTGGCCGCAGGTGCAAGTCCGCTTCGAATCCGTCCACATCTGCCTGCGCCAAGTTGTCCAGCGACGTGAATACGACGCCGTTGTACACCCTTGCGGTGGCCGCCTGCATGCCATCGTATTCGTAAGTGAACGCCGCCGCATTGAAAACCGCTCGACCATTGGCAAGGGTGGACTTTAGGCCAATCTCGTAGGCGGTAACCTCCTCTTCATAGAACGGCAGGTACTGCAACGGATTGAGGTTGAAGCCGCCATTGAAGCCGCCCGGCTTGTAGCCGGTCGCCACGCTACCGTAGATCATGACGTTGTCGTTGGGAATGAAGTCCAAGGCCACCCGCCAAGTGAACGCGGTGTCGTCCAGCTTGCCGTCGAGCTCCTCAACCGAGCCGTCGGCATTGACGATGGTTCTCGGAAGCTGGTTGGAGACGACGGTAGGACCCGAGGGCGGAACAATCAGGCTGACCATCTGCTGGAATTTGACTTGGTCGTTCAACACGCGGCCCCCCGCGCTGATTCGCCATTGCTCGCTCAGGTCAAAGGTCATTTGGCCGTATGCAGCGACGTTCTCGCGGTCCTGCTCGTAAGTCAAAAGCGCCCGCAAGCCAATGTAGTCATCGAGGTAGCCAATCCGTCCAGGCAGCTCGGCCACCTCATCGCGGCCGTAATTGGCACCGAGTATCCAGTTGAAGGGCCCGTCGTAGTTGGAGGTCAATCGAATCTCCTGGGAGAGCGCCCAGATTTCGCTGGTGAAGAGAAAGTCAACGTACAGCGTGGGCGTGCCGTCGGACTCCTTGGGCTGCCAGCGGTCGTATTCCTGATAGCTGGTGACCGACAGCAGCGTGATGTCGCCGAAGTCCTTTTCGATCGTCACGGTGCCGCCGATATTGTCATTCTTCAGCGTCTCGTCCTCATTGATGAAGGTCGAGAGGTCGTTGGTGTAGTCGCCGGCGTAGCGGTCGCCGTCGGTGTCGCTGTAGCCATCGAAGCTGACGCAGGTGTGCGGGTCGAGCCGTCCTTCCATGTAGGCTTGGCACAACTGGCCCACATTGTTCTTGTCGCGGTAGCCGATGTGCTGAAAGTAAACCGGCTGCGATCGGTCCCGGCTGCCGAACAGCTTGAGGTTGACGCTTAAGTCATCGGCGGGTTCCCACAGCAGCTGCACCCGGCCCGAGAGGATGTCCACCTCACCCACGTCATTGCCGGTGGTCCGGTTGTAGACCCAGCCGTCGCCCTGCTGGATGGACATCATGCTGACGCGCCCGGACACCGTGTCGCTGATTGGACCGCCAAAGGCGGCCTGCACTTCGTACCGGTCCCACTTGCCATAGCTGCCGCGTATGTAGCCGTTCGCCTCGCGGCTGGGCTTGCGGGTGAAGTAGCTGACTGCGCCGCCATTGGTGTTGCGCCCGAAAACGTCCCCTTGCGGCCCTTTGATCACTTCCACGCGCTCGATATCGAACAGGTGGGCGCCCATGACGGCCATCGAGGTCTGAAACACCTCATCGACAAACAGGCCGACGCTCGGCGTGTCGCTGGCTTGGAAGCTCTGCATGCCGACGCCACGGATGGTGAACACCGGCATCGAGTTGCCCCAAACATACTTGATGTCCAAATTGGGCGACTGGTTGCCAACTTGGGTGATGTCCGTCCAGCCGAGGTCGTCAAGGTCCTCTTGGGTGAAGGCGTTCATCGAGATATGCACATCCTGAAGGCTCTGGGCCCGCTTCTGGGCGGTCACCACTATTTCCTCGATGACTGCGCCCGACGGAGCCGCCTCTTCAGCGCTAGCAATTGTGGCCGACGCGAGCAGCAAGACGGCAATTGCGGCGCTGGTAGCGCGATAATGTTCCATGACCATTGGTCCTCCCCCGATGCAGTGGTTTCCTCAGAATCACCGAGCAGCCTCCTCTCGGCGGTCCTGCAGCCCGCCAAAGAATAGCACAACAAAAAAAAAGCGCTTATCCTAGCGTCGTGTTAAGCGTCCTACATTGAGCGATGTGCGCCAAACCCTGCCTCGGCGTTGATGTCGGCGGCACCTTCACGGACTTGGCGTTCTACGGCGAGAACGGCGAACTGCGCTGCATCAAGGTGGCGAGCACCCCGGCCCAGCCGGGCTTGAGCACTTTGCAGGGGGTCGATGAGCTGCGGCGCTTGACGGGTTGCTCCGATGAGGCCTGGGCATCGATGAGCCACACCCACAGCAACACGGTGGCGGTTAACTGCCTGATTGAGCGATCCGGTGCAAAACTCGGAATGCTGGTGACCGCCGGGTTTCGCGACGTTCTTGAGATCGCCCGCCTGACCGTCCCGCAGCCGGCCCGCTACGACTCCCGCCGTCCGCTGCCCTTAGTTCCGCGACGGCGGGTTGCCGAAGTGCGGGAGCGCATCGACGCCGACGGTCGAGCCGTGGAAGCCTTGGATGCGGAATCGGCGGTCAGCGCCGCGCGACGCCTGCAGGCGCAGGGTTGCGAAATCCTAGTGGTTTGCTTCCTGCACAGCTACAGGAATCCGGCCCATGAACGAGCGGCCCGGACCGCCATCGAACAAGCGCTGCCGGGATTGGCAGTGGAGCTGTCCTCCGATGTGTGGCCCCAGGCCCGGGAATTCGAGCGCGCCACCCTGGCTCTGGTCAATGCCCACATCCGCCCGGCGGTGGAACGCCAAGTGGCGCTGCTGGTCAGCGGCATGGCGGAGCGCGGCGTGCGCACGCCGGCGCGCGGCGCACGCTCCAACGGCGGCATGGAGCTGCTCGCCACCATGGCCGAGCGTCCGGTGACCGCGCTGCTGTCCGGGCCGGCCGCAGGCGTGGCCGGGGCGGCCGCGGCGGCCGCCGATGCCGGTTGGCCAGCCGCGGATCTGATGACCTTGGACGTGGGCGGCACCAGCGCCGACATCGGCGTGGTGCGACGCGGACGCCCGGTGCTGAGCGCCCAGGAACGGGTTGCCGACTTCCCCATTCTGGTGCCCACGGTTGCCGTTTCCGCCATCGGCGCGGGCGGCGGCTCGATCATCGACGCCGACGCCACCGGCGCCTTGAAAATCGGCCCGAAGAGCACCGGCGCGGATCCGGGGCCCGCCTGCTACGGCTTGGGCGACGGCAATGTTGCCGCCATGACGGATGCCTTTCTGATCGCCGGACTGCTGAATCCCGAACGCCCGCTCGGCGGCCGCTTGAAGTTGCAATCCGAACGGGGGCGCCAAGCCCTGGCGGCTGTGGGCCGAAGAGTCGGCTTGTCGGCCGAGCAGGTGGCGGACGGCGCCATACAGGTCGCCACCGCGATGTTGGCGGCCGAATCCACCAGCGTCCTGGCGCGTCGCGACGTGGACCTGTCCCGTTTCCGCATGGTGGCCTACGGCGGCGCCGGGCCGCTGGTGGCCGCGCTGGTCGCGGAAGCGGCCTATGTGAATTGCGTGCTCATTCCGCCGGTGCCGGGCACGTTGAGCGCCCTCGGCGCAGCCCAAGCCGACTTGGAGGGCGACTTCGTGCAGCCCGTGTACCGTAACCTCGCCGATCTGGACGCACCGACGCTGGCCGAGGCATTCCATGCCATCCGCAGCCAAACCGTGGCTTGGCTGCAACGGGAAGCCACCAGCCTGGCGGTGCAGCGCACCATCGTCGAGTACACCGCGGAAATGCGCTACGAAGGCCAAGGGTACGACGTGACCGTATCCCTCGAGGAGGATTGGTTGGCGCAGGGCGACGCCGAAGCGATTCGCCGGGCGTTTCACGACGCCCATGAGCGAACTTTCGGCCACCGCCACGACGACGCCGCGGTCTGGCTCCAGGAACTGCGCGCCCACCTGACCGGCTACCTGCCGACACCGGCCCCGGCGGTGGCGGCGGCGGCGGAGCGCTCCCCGGCGCCAACCACCCGCACCATTCGGCTGCGCGGCGATCAGGTGGAGGCGCGGGTGTTCACCCGCGAAGGCATCGCGGCGAACAGCCGCATCGAAGGCCCCGCCATCATCGAGCAGATGGACACCACCACGCTGGTGCCCGACGGATGGGTTCTCACCCTCGCCGGCAACGGCGCCCTGATCGTCACCCGGGAGTGAAGCCAATGAACGCCAAGGATCGCAGATGACTTCGGCTGCCATCAACAGGGAGATCTTCGCCAACCTGTTCCGCGCCATCGTCAATGAAATGGGCTGGATCATCCAGCGTTCGGCGCACACCACCTTCGTCAAGGAAACCCTGGACTTCGGCACCGCCCTGGTGACCCCGGAGGGCGAGCAGTTCGCGGTAGTCGATGCCACGGGCGTCACCGCGCTGGTGGGCGTCCCCATGGCGCCCGGCATCGAAGCCTTCGCCGACTGGGCGCCCGGCGATGTCGCCATCACCAACGATCCCTACACCACCGCCGGCATGGTCACCCACTTGAATGACGTCTACTTCCTTAAGCCGATCTTCGCCGACAGCGAACTGCTCTGCTTCGCTTGGGCGTTCATCCACTGCAGCGATATCGGCGGCAAGGTGCCGGGCAGCATCGACGGGACCAACGGGGAGGTCTTCCAGGAGGGGCTGCGCATCCGCTCCACCAAGCTGTACCGGGAGGGGGTGCTCAACGAGGACGTGGTGGCCATGATCTCCAGCAACTGCCGCAGCCCGGAAATGAACTGGGGCGACTTGGGCGCCGCGGTGGCCGGCCTGAACCGGGCCGAGGAGCGGCTCGGGCAACTGGTCAGCCGCTACGATCCGGCGACCGTGCGCAGCGCCATGTACGGGAGCCTCGACCGGGCGGAGGCCCTCACCAAGGCGGTGCTCAAGGAGATTCCCGCCGGTTCCTACGAGTTCGTCGAGTACCTGGAGGACAACTACGAGAGCCCCGTGCCCATTCGGGCCAAGCTGGTG
>CAZNFI010000192.1:0-5251 GCA_964572185.1 uncultured Pseudomonadales bacterium | reverse complement strand
TGCGGAAGAAGGCCAGCATCAGCGCATAGGTGAGCGCCTGGGTCATGATCGACAGATAGACGCCTGAGACCCGGGAACGGAACGCCAGCCAGCCGAACGCGAAGGCCAGCAGCCCCGGCACCAGTGCGACCATGATCATCGCGAACCAGAACATGTCGAAGCCGGCCCAGTACCAGGGCAGCGCGTCCCAATTCAGGAACACCATGAAATCCGGCAGCACTGGATCGCCGTACACGCCGCGCGGCCCGATCTGGCGCATCAGGTACATGCCCATGGCATAGCCGCCTAGGGCAAAGAAGGCGCCGTGCCCCAAGCTCAGAATGCCGCAATAGCCCCACACCAGGTCCAGGGCGACAGCCAGCAGCGCGAAGCAAAGGTACTTGCCGAGCAAGGCCACCGTATAGCTCGACAGGTGCAGGGCGGAGTCCTCCGGAGCCAGCAGGTTCGCCGCGGGCACTAGAACCGCTGCCAGCCCCAGAATGGCGAGCAGCACCCAGCCGCCCCGTTCATGATCGAGAAAGCGGGCTAGCAGCATTAGCTTTCCGCCGCCCGGCCGCGTTGCGGGAACAGTCCCCGCGGCCATTTCTGAATGAACAGGATGATGAACACCAGCACCAGTATCTTGGCGACCACCGCGCCGGCTGCCGGTTCGAGCAGCTTGTTGATCACGCCTAGGGACAGCCCCGCAACCATCGTTCCCCACAGGTTTCCAACCCCACCGAACACCACAACCAGGAAGGAGTCGACGATGTAGCCCTGGCCTAGGTTGGGGCCCACGTTGGTGAGTTGCGAGAGCGCCACGCCGGCGACGCCCGCAATGCCGGCGCCGAGGCCGAAGGTGAGCATGTCCACCCGTGCGCTGCGCACCCCCACCGCTTGTGCCATCTGTCGGTTCTGCGTCACCGCCCGCACCTCGAGGCCAAGCCGGGTGCGCTGCAGCACCAGCCAAAGGGCCGCGAACACGAGGCCGGTGAAGACCAGGATGTAAAGCCGGTTGTAGGTGATGGACAGTCCTTGGACTACCTGCAGCGAACCGCTCATCCAGTCCGGTGTGGCGACTGCCCTGTTCAGCGGTGAGAAGATCGAGCGCACCGCCTGCTGGAGGATGAGGCTGACGCCGAAGGTGGCGAGCAGGGTTTCCAGCGGCCGCCCGTACAGAAAGCGGATGATGCCGCGCTCTATGGCGATGCCCACCAGTCCGGAGACGGCAAATGCGGCTGGCACCGCCACGAACAGCGATTGCTCGATGGCGCCGGGCATCAGAGTCTGTACGACGTAAGTGGTGTAGGCGCCGAGCATGATGAGTTCGCCGTGGGCCATGTTGATAACGCCCATGACGCCGAACGTGATGGACAGGCCGATCGCCGCCAACACCAGGACCGACCCGAGGCTCAAGCCGAAGAAGACCGTTTCCACCATCTGGTAGCGGGCCACCCGGTCCTCGATTTCGCGCAACGACTCCATGGCCGCCTCGCGCAGCGATTCCCCCACGCCTTGGTCAGCGGCGATGGTCGTCAGCTTGATGCGCACGCTGCCGTCGAGATTGTTGGCCGAGGCTCGAATCGCGGCCAATCGCGCCGCCTCGTCGTCGGCATCGAGGTCGAAGACGACCATGGCCGTGTCGATGGCCTCGATGACCTCGGCGTCGTCCTCCCGGGCTCGGCGCGCATCGAGCAGCGGCCGCAATTCCGGATCGCCCGAATCAGCAATGGCGCGGGCCGCTGCCACCCGTTCGCCGGCCTCGGCGTGGTCGAGGCGCAGTCCCGCGATCAGGCCGCGCAGGGAGCGCCGCAACTTGTTGTTGACGCCGATGCGACGGACTTCCCGGCGGGTTGCTGAACCGAGGTCGGCGCCGCTCACGGCATCGCGAACCGCGTAGGCGCGTTCCACCCGTACGGCGATCACGACCTGGTCCGTGGCGATCTGCCGGTGCAGTTCGCCATTCAGCATGGCTGTCAGGATGGTGGCGGCGCGCTCGTGTCCGGTGGCAGCCACCTGCCGGGCCGCCGCTTCCTTCGCCGCAAAGGAGGGCGTGTTCAGGGCATTGACGCGGGTTGCGAAGCTCTCATCGACGGCTGTAGCGCCCAACGGCAGGCAGAGCAGCAGCGCCGCCAACCAGCGGAGAATGCGGGGCATGGGGTGTGCTCGCCCGGTTGCGGTCCAGAGACGAAAGCCTAACATTCTCTTCGCCGTCAAACCTGCGCAACGCCTAAACCAAGGCCGGATTGCATCATCGTACGCAAGCGGGCGGCCCAAGCCGCCCGCTCAGTGCGTGATCGGTTGCCAGGTTACTCGTAATTCTGTCCCGAGCAGGTGCCTGTCTTGACGTTGTAGTTTCCACAGGCGAGGGGTTTCATCCAATCGGCCGTGATGTCCCGGGAACCGGGCAGAAAGTCGGACCAGGCATCGCCCACCACGGCGCCGGCCGTCTGCCAAACGATGTCGAACTGGCCGTCGGACTGGATCTCGCCGATGAGCACCGGCTTGGTGATGTGATGATTGGGCATCATGGTCGCCAAGCCGCCGGAGAGGTTGGGCACCGTCACGCCGATAATGGCCTCCTGAACCGCATCCGCGTCGGTGGTGCCGGCCTTTTTGACGGCTTCGGCCCACATCTTGAAGCCGATGTAGTGCGCTTCCATGGGGTCGTTGGTGACCCGGTCGTCATCGCCGATGAACTCCAGCCAACTGTCGATGAAGTCGTAGTTCACATCGGCATCCACGCTCATGAAGTAGTTCCAGGCGGCGAGGTGCCCGATCAATGGGCTCGTGTCGAATCCGGACAGTTCCTCCTCGCCCACCGAGAAGGCGATGACCGGAATGTCCTCGGCGGAAACGCCCTGGTTGCCGAGTTCCTTGTAGAACGGCACGTTGGCATCGCCGTTGATGGTGGAGACCACGGCGGTCTTCTTGCCGGCGGAGCCGAACTTCTTGATGTCGGCGACGATCGACTGCCAGTCGGAATGACCGAACGGCGTATAGTTGATCATGATGTCCTCATCGGCGACGCCGCTGGCTTTTAGGTAGGCTTCCAAGATCTTGTTGGTTGTGCGCGGATACACGTAGTCGGTTCCCGCCAGCACCCAGCGTTGGGCGCCGATCTCGTTCATTAGGTAGTCCACGGCGGGAATGGCCTGCTGGTTTGGCGCGGCGCCCGTGTAGAACACGTTCTTGGACGATTCCTCGCCCTCGTACTGCACCGGGTAGAAGAGGAGGCCGTTCAACTCCTCGAACACCGGCAGCACGGACTTGCGCGATACCGAGGTCCAGCAGCCGAACACCACGTCGACCTCTTCCTTTTCGATGAGTTCACGGGCCTTCTCGGCAAACAGCGGCCAATTGGATGCGGGGTCCACAACGACGGCTTCCAGTGGCCGTCCGAGCAGGCCGCCTTCGGCGTTCTGCTCGTCGATCATCATCAGCACCGTGTCCTTCAGCGTGGTTTCGCTGATCGCCATGGTGCCGGACAGGGAATGCAGCACGCCCACCTTGATGGGTTCCTCGGCCGCCGATGCCGCACCGCAGGCGGCGATGAGCAGTGCCGTGCTGGCCAGGCGGCGCAATGCGTTGAGTGTTATTTGCATGGTTGAATCTCCAGTCTGTTAAATTTGAATCTGCACGCCGATGGAAAAGCCATCGACCTTGGGGCCCGCGAAGCCGGTGAGATTGGCATCGCCGGTGGTGAAGTTGGCGTTTAGGCGCAGGTTGTGCCCGCTGATGATGTAGTTCACGCCCACTTCACTGAGGTCGCTGTCGTCCATGCCGTCAAAGTCGGGCATGTTCTCGGTGTAACGGAAGTAGGGCTGTAGCCGGCCGATGCCGATTTCCTGGGGAAACAGGTAAGCGGCAGTGACGAAAAAAGCATCGCCGTCGAACAGGCAAAAGCAGGTGGGGTCGGCCATTGCGGCGGCGGTGACATCGGCGCTGAACAGCTTGTACTCCCCCTCCAGGGTTAGCACGCCCTGATCGCCCAACACCTTCTCGAACAGGGCATCGACGATGACCGCTTCGAAGTCGCCGGGCGATGTGGCCGTTCCAGTGCCATCCTTCTGAAACTGGTAGGACAGCCCGATGGTCAGCACGTCGCCAAGACCACCGAAGTACGTGCTGCTCGTGTAGTAGCCGGGATTGGCCTCCTGGTTCAGAAAGTTGTAGGCAACACGGCCGGAGTACAGCAAGCTGTCACCCTGATTGGGGCCGCCGTCCACGCCGTCGAAAGCGCCGACGGCGTACTGGAACTTGCCCAGCGCCCCCCAGGCGGTGATGCCGTCATCGCGACCGAGCAGGCCGGCTTGGCCGAGTTGATCCGAAGGCAGGAGCGGCACGGTGTACTGATTCCAAGTCAACCCGTAGTAGGGGCCGTTCAGTTCGATGCGGTCGGCGGGGGTCAGCATGCGCCCGATCCACAGGTTGAATGCCGGGCTCAACTCAAGCTGCACGATGCCGTCGAGAATGTCGATGTCACCAGCGGCGCCGATCTTGTCCTCGGCATCCTGTCCAAACACGCAGCTTTCGCACTCCGTGTTGAAGGTGAACTTCACCTTCTCGTGAATCTGTCCGTTCAGGTACAGGCGCAGGCTCTGCACGTTGAAGTTGGATGAAGAGTCCGACCCGTCCGGCGCAGCGTCTTCCACGCTCGTAAAGGCGGTGCGCAGGCCCGCGCCGATGGAGACTTGCATGTTCTCTCCAAACTCGATGGTTCCGCCGGCACTGGCCGGCGCTGCCGCAAAGATCAAGGCGGCGGTTAGGGCTGCGCAGGCGGCCCTCGCTATTTGATTGGTCATCGGTTTTACCTCTGGCTGCGATTTCGTGGCCGCTCGATGGGGGTGCATCGGATCAGCCCAACGTCGCCAGCCCATACAGCAAGAGACGTGCCAGTTTTTCAACACACTGAAACAAAAGGATTTTCTTTGTGGCCAAGCGGGACGGCAGGCCTTCCCACGACAGCGAGGGCACTGATGTGGCGCACCGAAATGGACGGTGCCCTTTCTTCGTGCACCGAAAGCGTGCCTATCGCCCCAATGGCCATTGGCCACACCATTGACAGGGGGGGTTGCCGACGCGATATTGCGGCGATGGATGTGCGCAAGGAAGGCGGCGCAGCCGATGCTGATTCGAAGCCCGGCGGTGCCTCGCCGTTCGATCAATACGATCTCGACCCCGCCTTCTTTGACGAGATGCTTGACGGGACGGGTTCCCCGCGCCCGCACTGCCGAACGCTTGCCGAGGCGATGGCGGAGTGGTCGTCTGA
>CAZNFI010000191.1:0-5309 GCA_964572185.1 uncultured Pseudomonadales bacterium | reverse complement strand
TGCAGGCCATCGACCGCGAGGGACAGATTCCCATACCGGTCGGCCCGGCCGCACCGGCCATCGAGTTGGCCGGCGATCCGCTGTCCTGGCACGCCATTCCCAAACTGAGAATCGGCGCGATGCGGCGCAGGCGGCGGGTCGATGTCAGCAAGCCCGATCGACTCGCCATAGATGCCATGTTTCGCGACACGCACGTCGGGCCCGACGGCACGGAAACCGTTCTCCACGAATACACCCTGAGTGCCAGCGCCGACGCTGAAAGCCTCGAGATTGTCGATTGCCGGGCCGAGGCGCGGGTGCTGCCCTGGGTGGAATGCCCGGCAGCCGCCGCCAGCGCCGGGCGGCTGGCAGGCCAGAAACTACCGGAGCTCAGAGCCTTCGTCCGACAGCAGCTCTTCGGCACGAGCACCTGCACGCACCTCAACGACCTGCTGCGCTCGCTCGCCGACGCGGCGCCTCTTGCCGGCCGCCTGCGGGAACATCTCTGACCGCTGCGCGATATACCCGCAGAGCGGTTCCGCCGAGGCTGTCCCGTCAGATTGTGAAGCCAGGAGTTCGCGTTCAACACCTTTCCGGGTCGTCGTCGCAACCGGGCACCGAGTGGGCTTGCGGCGCGCTCGTTACGGAATACGGCTTGGCCCCTGTCGAGTCGGCAACCCAGCGCGAGTTCGCGTACTGAGCAAAGGTTACGTCCAGGTGATGGACTTCACCTCGGTGAAGTCCTCGAGGCCGTGGCGGCCCCACTCGCGGCCGATGCCGCTTTGCTTGAAGCCGCCGAACGCGCCGCTTTGGGCGATGCCGGCAATGGGTTGCCCCCAGCCGGGACCCTGGCCATCGCCGGGCCCGGGGTCACCCGCTGGCACTTGGCCGACGCCGGTGGCGGTCATGCTGCCGGCGCGCACCCGGCGCGCCACGTTGAAGGCGCGGGCCGTGTTGGCCGCCATGACGCCGCCGCCGAGTCCGTAGATGGTGTCGTTGGCGATGCGCACGGCGTCCTCGTCCTTGCCGGAGTATGGGATCACCGTGAGCACGGGGCCGAAGATCTCCTCCTGGGCGATACGCATGTCATTGCTGCCCACCAACACCGTGGGTTCGAAGAAGAAGCCCTTTTCCATGTGTTCGGGGCGCTTGCCGCCGGTGATCAGCTCGGCGCCCTGCTCCAGCCCGGATTCCACGTAACCCTGCACCTTGTCGCGCTGCTGTTCGCTAATGAGCGGGCCGAGCACCGTGGCCGGGTCCCGGGTGTCGCCGATGATGATGTTGTCCTTGATCGCATGCACTCCTTCGAGGTAGGCGTCCATCAGGTGCTCGGGCATGAGCAGGCGCGTCTGCAGCACGCAACCCTGGCCGCAGTGGGTCAGCACGGCGCCGAAGCCGATGCCGCGCGCCACGTCTTCGGAGACGTCATCGAGCACCACCTGGGCGCTCTTGCCGCCGAGTTCGAGTTGTACGCGCTTTATCTGGTCGCCACAGCGGGACATGATGCGGCGCCCGGTGGCCGTGGAGCCGGTGAAGGTCACCATGTCGACATCGGGGCTGCCGGTGATTTCATCGCCCACCTCGGCGTGACCGGTAATAACGTTGAGCACGCCCGGCGGCAGTTCCGCCTCTTCGGCGGCCCTGGCGATCTCGAAGGCATTCAGCGGCGTCCACGGGTGCGGCTTCAACACCACGCTGCAACCCACGGCCATGGCCGGAAAGGTCTTCACCATGTTCAGCATGAACGGGAAGTTGAACGGGGTGATGGCGCCCACCACGCCCACCGGTTCGCGCACCAGGGCATTGCCGCCCATGCCGCCCGGCCCGCCGGTCGGGGGGGAGGTTTCCACCCAGTGCACCAGGTCCTGGGCGCGGTCGGCATTGAAATAGCCAATGTCGATGGAGCCGCCGCACTGGATCATGTCGACGATGGGCCCGACGGCGCCCGCCTCGGCGACGATGATTTCGCGCAGGGTGTCGTGCCGGGCGGTCAGCGCGTCGGCCATGCGCCGCAGCACCGCACCGCGTTCCTTTGGCTTCATGTACGGCCAGGGGCCTTCGTCGAAAGCCTTGCGCGCCGCCGCGATTGCCGCGCGGGCATCTTCCGGCGACGAATCCGGCACCTTGCCGATGACTTCCTCGTTGGCCGGATCGATCACGGTGATAGCACGGTTCGCCGTTCCGCTGGTCCACTTTCCATCGATATACAGTTCGTAGTTCCAGGTCATCGGTTCCACTCCATGTCGTTTCGCAAATGCGGCGCCGGTCTATACGCCAGATTCGCGGATCAGGTTTTCAAGTGAGTTGACTGTCACGCCGGGGGCCGCCTTCTCATTGGTATGAGGCAACGCCTCGTTAGAACTCTTCCACGCCGACCAGGCCGTCGAATGGGTCAAGTGCGCACCCGTTCGCTGTTGTCTGGTCGGGCCGGTGCATCGCCCCGTCAGCCTCTGGGCACCCGGGCGTAGGACGGCGCGATTCCGCCCTGGTTTTCGCCCCAGCCTTCGATTCCATCCCACCGCCAGCGAAACAGGCCGGTCGCCGTGCCGTGATTGCTCACCTGTTCACCCACCGCATGCAGACGGCGGCCCAGGGTATCGACGCCCTCATATTCGATGCGCCAGATCCAGCCGGTGTCGGGGTCCACCAGGCACTCGCGCCGGCCTTCCACCAGGTGTGCCCACTGGCCGTCGCGAATGAGGTAGCCGGTGTTGGTGAAGTCGCCCCGGTCCTCCTCGCCCTCGATCACCATGGTATAGACCAGAAAGGCATCACGCGGGGAGGCGGTGCCGAAGATATAGCCGATGGTGAACGGCTTGCGCAGCGGCTTCGACAGGTCGGAGTGCTCGCCACTCGGCGCCGCCGGCCTGCGCTGGGGCTGCCTGCCGCCGGAGGAGTCGTTGGCCTGCTGTGAAACGCTCGGCCTGCGGGGGCTCCAGCTACGGTCGCGCACGGAAAGGCAATCGATTGAAATCACCTCACCATGCAGGGCGATCTCGCCGGTGACGTGCATGGCCTGGTCCCAATGCCGGCCGCGCCAGAACGGCGCACACCCTGCCGGGTGCGGATTGGGCTCCATGGCCGCGGCGAACTGCAGGTCCGCTTCGAATTGCCCGGGGTCCGAATAGGTCATGTGGTATCGGGTCAGCGGTTCCAGCACCTTGATGCGATTGCCGTTCGGCAGTGCGATGTCGCAAAGGTCACGCGGGCCCGCGGGCAGCGCCAGCCCGCTTTCGCGCCGTTCGTAGAGCGCCGGCGCGGCGCTGTCGTCCCACACCCAGGCGCCGCCGTTGCACAGCCCGTTGTCGCCCTGATTGAGCAGCACCTGGTTGTACAGCCAGCCGCCCATTCTGCGCTCGGGAACATTGAACGAGGTCCAGAAGGTCTCCATCCACCAGGGATGGTCGGTACCCTCGCCCTGGTCGTGGAAGCCGTCGTCCGCGGGTTCCACAACCCAGCCGGTCAGGTCATCGGTGTTAGGCAAATCGCTTTCCCCCAGCGCAGTTTGCGAAGCATCGCGGTGCAATCACCGTTCGACGGCGATTGCACGCTCCGGGCATTGAATCTCCGCCAGCTTCACATCCTCGACAAGGTTCGCGGGCACCCGTTCCAACCCTGGCACCACATAGCCGAATCCGTCGTCGTCGTACTTGAATACAGTGGGGCACACCATGTTGCACATGCCGTGGCCCTGGCACCGCTCGGCATCGATCCTGACCTGCACGCCGTCAAGCCTTGCGCAGCCACAGGGAGCTTGCCCCCTTCATGCCGCCGAACAGCTCGGGCTTCCTGTCCGGATGCAGCTCGTAGTCCGGCAGCCGCCGGTGCAACAGCACCAGGGCAATGCGCAGTTCCCGCCGCGCCAGGTGCAGGCCCAGGCAACGGTGCGGACCATGGCCGAAGCCCATGTGCCGGTTGGGCACCCGGTCGAATATCATCTCATCGGGATTGGCGAACTGCTCCGGGTCCCGATTGGCGGCCATGGTCGGGCAGTTCACCTGGTCTTCCACGTGAAAGCGCACCCCTTCGAATTCGACCTCCCGGGTCACGCGGCGCGGCAGCAGCACGATGGAGTGATAGCGCACCAATTCCTCAATGGCCAGCATCAACCGCCGCTGATCGTCCATAAGCCCGATGAACTCACGGCGTTTCTCCGGCTGCTCCGCAAATCCCTTGACGATCAGGCTCAGGGCCGAGGCCACCGTGTCGAGGCCCGCCATGAACATGAGAAACAGCGTGTCGAGCAACTCCTCCTGCGTCAGCGGGCGTTCGCCGTCATATTCCGAGGCGAGCAGCCGGCTGATCATGTCCTGCCCCGGCTCATTGCGCCGTTTCTCAAGAAGCTCGCCGAAATACTCGTAGAGCGACATGCCGGTATTGCCGTAGATCTCCGTCAGCCTGTCGGCGGGAATCTCGCCGTCGGCATCGAGTTCGATACCAAGCTCGTCCGCCTGGGCCAACGCCAGTTCGCGCCCCCTCGAGTGCCCGTCGCTGGAATGCATGAGGGTGTTCTTCCAGTCCATGAGCTGCTCGTAGTCCTGCAGCGGGAATCCGAACAACTCACAGAAGATGATGGTGGGAAACGGGTCGGCGAAGTCCGCAACGTAGTCGAATTCGTCTTTCTCCAGCATCCTGTCCAGAAGCTCACCGGCAAACTGCTCGAGATGCGGCTCCATGGCCGTCATCGCATCCGGCGTGAACCACTTGTTCAGGATGCGCCGATAGGCCGTGTGCGCCGGCGGATCGATGGCCTGTGGTATCCACGGCCGCTGCGGGTAACTGCTGGCCTGGCTGGAATAGGTGCCGGTATCGCCGAGTACCGCGCAGGAATCGTCGTACCGGGTGAGCAGCCACGACCCTCCGGTATCGCCGCGTTCAAGGCGGCCGCGCGTTTCCACCCGGGCAATGGGCAGTTCCTCACGCAGCAGGGCGTAGGTTTCGAATTCGTGCTCGAGCCACTGCGAGGTGTAAGGATCGTACTCCCGCGCTGCGGACACCGCTTCGTTCAAGCGTCGGCGGCGGCCCATTTGAACCCCCTAAAGCGTTAACCTGTTTAGATGATAGACCCAAGGCCTGGGAAACGCCACGCCGCGTCCTCCACAACGGCTGGACGGTGGGGACTACAGCAGGATACCCGCGTATTTGGCCTGCAGGATCTGGTCCATGTCGAGGCCGATCTCCATCATCACCTCGTCAGTGTGTTGCCCGAGGTCCGGCGCCGGCCGGCTGCGCGAGGCTTCGCGGCCGAACTGTACCGGAACGCTGACCATGGGCAGGGTGCGGCCGCTGTCGAACGGCACCTGCTGTACGTAGTCGTTGGCCATTGCCTG
>CAZNFI010000190.1:0-5381 GCA_964572185.1 uncultured Pseudomonadales bacterium | reverse complement strand
CCGCCTTTTCCAGGCCCAGGAAGCGCATCAACTCCATGGTGTTGGTGTCCACGAATCGGGAGCGCGGGTGGGTGTTGACCTCGCTGCGCCGCTCGATCAGCAGGGAATTGATGCCGAACCTCGAAAGCAGCAAGGCGCCGGTGAGGCCGATCGGGCCACATCCAATGATGCACACGGGCACGTTGATCTGGGTCATAAGGGGCTAGTGGAAAAGAAGCGACGGATACCATAGCACCCCCACGATGTGCTCAAACACCCCGTAGAGAAGCACCCACGCCCCCGCCGCGTAGAGCGCCCCGGTCCACCAGCCTTGGCGACCCTTGACGATGACGTAGAGCGCTGCAAATGCGGGCAGCGCGATGAGTTGTCCGGCCGCGACGGTGACGCCAACGAGGCCCAGCCACCACACCAGGAGATGGCCGGCATGGCCCCACTCGGATTGGCTGGGAAAGAGGTCGCTGCCGTCGGTGCGAGCTTGCCCGATGGCCCGAACGCTGTGCCACACACCAATCAGGGAGAGGCCGACGGCCAGGATGAAGGTCAGCATCGGAATCTGGCCAACGTCGGCCGGCCAAGCGAAGGTCGGCGCTAGCCCCCAGATCGAAGCGGCCAGCAGCAGCCCAGCGACGAGCAGGGACGCCGTGGGATCGACCGCACCGCGCTCCTGGACGGGCGCCTTGGTCTGAGTCCGCATCCGCCGTTGGCGCAGGAATGCGAAGACGATCGAGGCGGCGATCAGCACGGCGATGACTAGGCAGATGGGGCGCGCCAGCCATTCGAGCCCGTCGTGCACGGAGTTGGTGATGAACAGCGCGTTCTCCATGATCGGTCCGATCACCAGTCCCAGCACCATCGGCGGGCGCGGCACGCCGCCGCGCTTCATCAGGTAGCCGACGCTCCCGAACACCAGCAGCACAACCCAGTCGCCGATGCTGTTGTTTGCAAGCCACGAACCCATGAACACGAACACGACGATCACCGGCACCAGCAGGTGGCCGCGAATGAAGGTCACCTTGGCGATGTGCCGGGCGAGCAGCAGCAGGAGCAGCGCGCCGGCAACATTGGCGATCGCCAGCATCCACACCAGCGAGAAGGTGAAGTCGAGGCGGGTGGTCAGCATGTCGGGCCCCGGCGTCATCCCTTGAATCAACAGCGCGCCCATCAGGATGGCCATGGCAGCGCTGCCGGGGATGCCGAAGGCGATGGTCGGAATCAACGCGCCGCCCTTCATGGCGTTGTTGGCGGTCTCCGGCGCGATCACGCCGCGCACGTCGCCCTTTCCGAACCCCTCGTTGTCCTTCGAACTCTGGACCGCGTGGCCGTAGGCGACCCAGTCGACGATCGAACCGCCAAGGCCCGGCAGCATGCCCACGTAGGCACCGATTGCCGTCGTGCGCAGCATCAGCCACCAGTTGCGCAGCGCATCGGCAATGCCGGTGGCGATGCCGCTGGAGACGCGCTCCTTGGGCACGCTGGACAGGGTGCCGCCCCGTGCTGCGAGGTCGATCAGCTCGGGCAGCGCAAACAGTCCCAGCACGACCGGAATCAGGGGCAGCCCCTCCAGCAGGTAGGTTGCGCCCAGCCAATAGCGCGGCAGGGCGCCGTTCTCGCTGTAGCCGACGTAGGAAAGCCCGAGCCCGATCAGCGCGGCGATCAGGCCGAGGAGCACCGAGTTGCCCGAGAGCGCGCCCACCATGGCCAGACCGAGCAGCGTCAGCATGAAGAACTCGGCCTGGGTGAAGGAGAGGATGAGCGGCTGGACCAAGGGTATCGACAGGCCCAGCACCACCGCGCCGAGCAGCCCGCCGATGGCGGAGGCTGTAAACGCCGCTCCGAGGGCGCGCGAGGCCTCGCCCTTCATGGCCATCGGGTAGCCGTCGAGTATTGTCGCCTGGGATGCGGCGGTGCCGGGTATGCCGAGCAGCACCGAAGCAATCGTATCGCTGGTGGTGGTCACCGCGAAGGTGCCAAGCAGAAAGGCGAGCGCCGACGCCGGCTCCATCGCAAAGGTGAAGGGCACGAGGATGGCCATGCCTACCAGCCCCGACAAGCCCGGCACGGCGCCGAACCAGAGCCCGAGCAGCACGCCGAGGAAAAGGTAGCCGATGGCCGGCCAAGCGGCGACCGCTGCCAGTCCGTTCAGTACCGCATCAAACATGGCAACCTAGGGGGCCGGCGCTCAGGCGGCTTCGCGCCGCAGCGTAGCGGCATCGTCGGCGCGGCGCATCGACTAGGGGCCGCCCAAGAACTGCTTGATGACAGCGACCGTGTCGGGCGCGATCCCGCGCACCGCCGCCACGTGCGCCTGCACGGCGGTGGCCTGAACCAAGTCCGGCGGCGCCTTGACCAATCGGGTGTACTCCGCGACGAAGCCTTCGTCCTCGGGCAGCGCTTCCCATGCCCGGCGAAGCGCCCCGACCGCTTCGCTGGGCGTTCCGGCGGGGACGAAGGATGCGCGCTGCATGGCGACCGAATAGTTGTTGATCAACCGCATCGCCTCGTAGAGCGGGCCCTCGGGCTTGCTGCCCTTCAGGCTTTCGTAAACATCGATGAAGGTTGGAATGCCCTTGAGCCGGGGATCCGGCACCTGTTCGCCGTCGGCATCGGTCACCGGAAAGTACCAAAGCGTGGCCGCCACGCCCGGCCGGATCAGATTCGGTTCGATGATCTGGTGAAAGGTGAGGATGGTGCCGCAGGAGTATTGGACCTCGTTCTGCATGATTCCAGCGACCAAGTTGGCGGTTCCCCTGTAACCGGACACATAGCGGTACTTCGCCCCGAGGAGATCGAGCGCCATGCGCAACCGGAGATCTAGGGAGGTGGTGGGGCGGATGCCGGCCGCCTTGAACTCGTCGAGACCAGGCAGGCTCTGCGCGTCCTCGATGCCGCCTCCGGCATCCTTGCGAATGAAGCACACCACCGGCTGGCCGATGCCGCCGAGCCAGACGAATTCCGACAGGTCCACGCGCAGCCCGGAGTCCTGCAGCAGTTGCTGGGTTAGCGGCGGGCCGAAGAACGCGACCGTCAGCCCATCGGGCTTGGCGACCTCGCCCATGTAGTTGGTGCCGGCGATGCCGCCGGCGCCCGCCATGTTGCGCACGACGATTCTGGGGTTGCCGGGGATGTGCTTGCCGAGATGCCTGGCGACGATCCGCCCCTCGATGTCGGTCGGGCCGCCCGCCGTGAAGTTGATCAGAAAGGTGATGCGCTTGTTTTGGTAGAACGGCGCTTCCGCCGAGTTGGCGACGCTCGTCAATGCCACAAGCCAGCCCCCGAGCATGATGGCTGCCAGCCGCGGCATGCCCCTAGTCACGGCTTGCGGCTCGCTCGACCCGAAGGCTCACGATGTCCACGTCGTAGTACTGCCGGTGGCGCACGTCGCTGGCTAGGTGACGCAGCAGCCGCAGCGACAGGTCGCGCTCGACGGAATCGCCGGTGGCGGTTTCGCTGAGCACGGCGAGGCGGTCCTCAATGTTCTCCTGGCCACCGGCGGCAGCGAATTCGAGCACCACGGCATCGGCCTCGACGAAGGCCAGAACGCGCAGCCGGCGGTGTTGCTCGACGAGGGACTCCGCGTCGCCCAACAGCGTCAGCAGGGCCTCCTCGCAGACGGCGTCGAGACGTTCAACCATGGCGTCAGGCAGGTGGCGCCGCTGGGCCAAGGCTTGCACGAACCCGCGCAAGCGGGGCAGGGCGGACAGCGCCAACTCCGTCTCAAAGCGCTGCTTGCGGGGCGCGGTCACCAGCAGGAACGACGTCAGCAGAATGGCCACCAAGCCGCCCGTCGTCAGCGCGCTTTTCAACATCCCGCCGGCAAAGGCGGCGATGAACTCCGGGAAGATGAAGCCGTACTGGCAACCGGCGCCGATCCAGAACGCCAATCCAATGATCAGGCCCTGTCTTGAGTCCACGCCCTCGGAGACGGCCATCTTCAAGCCGACCGTGAACACACTGGCGATCATGATGGTCACATAGCCGGCGAAGACGGGTGCGGGCACGGCCAGCACCAGCGCCACCACCTTGGGGCAGAACGCCAACAGGAGCACGGCGGCGCCGTACACTAAGCCCACCGGGCGCGATGCGACGCCGGACAGTTGGGTGCGCGCGATGGTGCCGGAGTTGGCCCCATTGGGCATGGTGCCCGCCAGTCCCGCGGCCAGGTTGGACAGGGCGTCACCGGCGACCACCCCCTGCACGGGGCGGAAGTCCGGGGCGCGGCGGGTGCGCCAGGACACCGTCTGTATGGCCAGTGAGCTGCTCATTGATCGAATGGCGCAGATCAGGAACAGCAGAATGAACGCCGGGGCGAGCCCCACGAAAGCTTCGAGGTCCAGCCCTTCGGTAATCTCGGCGTAGTGCGTTGGCCACTGCGTTGGCGCGCCGAACCAAGCCGCTTGGGCCACCCGTTCAAAGTCGTACAGACCATAGAAGGCGGCCGCGATGGAGCCGAGGACGATGCCGCAGACCGGTGCCCAGTTGCGCAGGCCAGCCGTGCCCTTGAGCATGATCCCGCCCACCACCAGAAACGTGATGGCGGCGCAAAGCGGAGCGGCAACCTCTGGCGCCTCGGGCGGCGCCTCGTCGAGCATGTCGAACATGACTGGGAAAATGGTGACCGGAATCAGCATCATTGCGGTGCCGGAGACGGTTGGCGTCAACAGGCGGCGCAGCAGCGACATGCGCAGGGCAAACGCAAACTGGACGGCCGATGCCATGAGCACCAGCAACGCCAGCATGGCGGGGCCGCCGGCGTTCAACGCGTCGGCGGTGACCGCGATGGCGGCGCCGGTTGGGCCGATGGCGAGCACATAGCCCGCGCCAAAGCGTCCGACCGGGCGCGCATGCAAGGCGATGATGGCACCGCAGATGGTCATGGATGCGAAGACCGCCCAGACGACGGCGGCGTCCGATGCGCCACCGGCGCGAAAGGCGACCGTTGGCATCAGCATCATGCTGCTCAATGACAGCACGGCATGCTGCAGGCCGATGCCGATGGTGGTCGGCATCGGCGCACGCTCATCCACCTGGTAGCGGAGCTCCTCCCTCGTCATCAGGCCAGCCATGTCGTCCTATGTGCTTCCTGCCCAGCGGTGACGAACGCACCGATGTGGATTTTTAGAACATGGTAACTGCTGCGTGGCAAGAACGCTCGCTTCAGGGCTGGTGACCGGAGCGTTGAGGGGAGGGCCAGTACGTTATAACATATCACTACATGAATGCCATGAATCGATCCCCAAGCCCACTTAGTTCAGCGCAGCCTGCGAATGCCCGTCTTGACCTGTACGCGGCAGGGCTTTCGACGCTGTGCCTGCTCCATTGTCTCGCCCTGCCCCTGCTCGTTACGCTGATGCCGTTGGCCGCCCTAGCCGCCGAAAGCGAGG